>NZ_JAJMLX010000083.1 GCF_020991325.1 Bordetella petrii
CGAACGCCTGCTGCGCGAAGTGACGGCCCTGTACTGCTGCGGACCGGCAGGCGGCGGCGGCGTGCGCACCGCGCTGCGGCCGCGCCTGAACATGGTGTCGTGCACCATTCCCCGCGATGCCGTGCACAGCGGCTGGACCATGCTCGAGGCTACCCCATGAATCGCGAACAGAACACCACCGCAAGTGTCCCCCTGTACCGCCTGGCGCATAGCCGTTCGGGCGACAAGGGCGATATTTCCAACCTGAGCCTCATCGCCTGGGACCCGGACTGCTACGCCGTGCTGGAAGAACAGGTCACCGAGGCTCGCGTGGCGCAATGGTTCGGCTATCGGCGCCCTACCCGCGTGACGCGCTACCTTATCCCCGGCCTGCACGCCATGAATTTCGTGCTGGAAGGCGTGCTGGACGGCGGCGTCAACGACGCCTTGAACCTGGACACGCATGGCAAGAGCCTGTCGTTCCATTTGCTGGACCTGCGGGTAGACGTGGCGCCTGAACTGGCCCGGCGGCTGCCCGACGTGGCGGGCGATGCGCCCGCCAGCCTGCCGGGTTGACCCGGCGTTTTCTGCATTCATTTTCTACAACAACACCAGGAGACTCCCATGCGCATTGCCACCCCACTACGACTGCTGGCCGCCCTGTGCGCCACCCTGCCCTTGGCCGCGGCCGCCCAGGATTTCCCCAGCAAGCCCATTACCTTTATCGTGCCTTTTGCCGCGGGCAGCGCCACGGATCAATTGGGCCGCGCCATCGGCCAGGGCGTTACCGAACAGACCGGGCAATCGGTTGTGATCGAAAACAAGCCCGGCGCCAGCGCCATGATCGGCGCGCAGGCGGCGGCACGGGCCGAGCCCGATGGCTACACGGTGCTGATCACCACCAACACCACGCAGGCGGCCAACGAGCATTTGTATAAGTCGCTGCCCTACAAGCCCGTGCAAGACTTCGCGCCCATCACGCTGCTGGGCAAAGGCGGGCAGATCATGGTGGTGAACCCGTCATCGTCGGCCAAGACAGTGGAAGACTTCCTGGCCCTGGCGAAAAAATCGCCCGGCAAGCTGAGCTTCGGCAGCGGCAGTTCCAGCAGCCGCATCGCGGGCGAGCTGCTGCAGCAGATGGCGGACGTGAAGCTGCTGCACGTGCCCTACAAAAGCAACCCCCTGGCGGTAACGGATTTGCTGGGCGGGCAGATCGACATGATGATTACCGACACGGCCACGGGCCTGCCGCAAATCAAGGCCGGCAAACTGCGCGCGCTGGGTTTCACGGGCAAAGAGCGTTCGGCCCTGGCGCCCGACCTGCCCACCATCGCGCAAGCGGGCGTGCCGGGCTATGAAATGGGCTACTGGTTCGGGGCCTATGTACCCGCGGGCACGCCCGATGCCGTCGTGCAAAAGCTGAACACGCTGCTGGTAAAGGCCACCCAGGGGTCGGCCGCGCAGCATTTTTACCAGTCCACCGGCACCGCGCCGGCCACGTCCACGCCGCAAGAGCTGAAAGACTTCCAGCACAGCGAATCGCAGAAGTGGGGCGACATCATCAAGAAGGCCGGCATCAAGCCCGAATGATCCCCGCAAGGGGCAGATACCTGGATGTGCGCTAGGCAATTCAGCAGGACGGTGCCAGACACGCAAGGTGTCTGGCGCCCACGGCGCTACCTTGGCCAGCCTGGCGAGTTTTCACGGACTTGACGGGTTCACGGATTTTGACGGGTGTCTGGCTCCCGCCAGGGTGCCAGACACCGCCCCACTGAGACGGTCGTGGCATACAACGGTGTCTGGCACCGTCGGAGCCAGACACCTGGCCATACCGCGCAAAGCGCCCTCTTTCACTTCAAGGCAGTACCACGGGTGCTTGGCACCCGCGAAGGCAGCCTTATTTTTCGACGAACGCGCGTTCGACCACGTAGTCGCCCGGTTCACCCACGCCCGGCGACACCTGGAACCCCAGGCCGTCGAGCATGGAGCTGATGTCGGCCAGCATATGCGGGCTGCCGCAGAGCATGGCGCGATCGGTTTCGGGGTTGATTTGCGGCAGGCCGATGTCGGCGCACAGCTTGCCGTTTTCGATGATGTGGGTAATGCGGCCCTGGTTGCGGAAGGGTTCGCGCGTAACCGTGGGGTAATAGACGAGCTTGTCGCGCACCACGTCGCCGAAGAATTCGTTGTTGGGCAGTTCTTTTTCGATGAAGTCGGCGTAGGCCAGTTCGCTGACCCAGCGCACGCCGTGCACCAGCACCACTTTTTCGAAGCGTTCGTAGACGTCCGGGTCTTTGATGATGCTCATGAAGGGAGCCAGGCCGGTACCGGTGCCGAACAGGAACAGGTTCTTGCCGGGCTTGAGGTCATCGACCACCAACGTGCCCACCGGCTTGCGGCTGACCAGGATGGTGTCGCCTTCTTTCAGGTGCTGCAGGCGCGACGTGAGCGGGCCGTTTTGCACCTTGATGCTGAGGAATTCCAGGTTTTCTTCGTAGTTGGCGCTGGCGATGCTGTAGGCGCGCATGAGCGGCTTGCCTTCGACTTCCAGGCCGATCATGACGAAATGGCCGTTGTGGAACCGCAGGGCCGCGTCACGCGTGGTGGTAAAGGAAAAAAGCGTATCGTTCCAGTGGCGCACGCTGAGTACGCGCTCGGTATTGAAAGCTGCCATGTCGTTGAAAAAGGTACAACGCACCAGGTGCGCCGGAATGGAAACCGCGCCGTGCAAAGGGCGGGCGCGGGGCTCAGGGTTATCCCTATTTTACCGCGAGTGCTTGATAACTTATCTCATTAATCCGTAATGCCCTTATAACCACTTGATAGAAATCACAGGGGCCACATGGAAAACTGACATGAAGTTGAATAGAACAGGGCTTCCTGGTATTGTCGCATCTACTTGATAATAATTTTCGTTAACAAGCACGCCCTAGCCTATCACAAAGCCAGGGATGTGCCTGTTTTGCAACACTCAGGAGCCCCGCCATGTCGACCCGCCGCCATTCCCTTATCCCCTTGCTTGGCGCGCTGGCGCTGGCGGGCTCCGTGATGTCCGCCCCGGCCTGGTCGGCCGGGGAAGTCAGCCTGTACACCACCCGCGAACCCAAGCTGATCCAGCCCATGCTGGACGCCTTCACCAAGGAAAGCGGCATCAAGGTGAACACGGTGTTCGTGAAAGACGGCCTGCTGGAACGCGTGAAGGCCGAAGGCGCACAATCGCCGGCCGACGTGCTGATGACGGTGGACATCGGCAACCTGATCGACCTGGTCGACGGCGGCATTACGCAGGCCATCAAGTCCGACACGCTGAATTCCGTCATCCCCGCCAACCTGCGCGGGGCCGATGGCAAGTGGTACACGCTGTCGCTGCGCGACCGCGTACTGTACGTGGCCAACGAGGTCAAGCTGGACAGCTTCCACTACGAAGACCTGGCCGACAGCCAGTGGAAGGACAAAGTATGCATCCGCTCGGGCCAGCACCCGTACAACACCGGCCTGGTGGCCGCCATGATCGCCCACGACGGCGCCGAGGCCACCGAAACCTGGCTGCGCGGCGTGAAGGCCAACCTGGCGCGCAAGGCGGCTGGCGGCGACCGCGACGTGGCGCGCGACATCCTGGGCGGCATCTGCGACATCGGCATTGCCAATGCCTACTACGTGGGCCACATGAAAAACGCCGAACCCGGCACCGACGCCCGCAAATGGGGCGATGCCATCAAGGTGGTGCGGCCCACCTTCAAGAACGGCGGCGACGGCACGCACGTGAACATCAGCGGCGCCGCGGTGGCCGCGCACGCGCCGAACAAGGACAATGCCATCAAGCTGCTGGAATTCCTGGTTTCCGAGCCGGCCCAGACGCTGTACGCTCGCGCCAACTATGAATATCCCATCCGCAAGGGCGTGAAGCTGGACCCGGTGGTGGCCAGCTTCGGCGAACTGAAGATCGATTCCCTGCCCGTGGCGGAAATCGCCAAGCACCGCAAGCAGGCCAGCGAATTGGTCGACAAGGTCGGCTTCGACAATTAAGCTCGCGCCGCAAGGCACCAAGTACCCACCAGGTGTCAGGCTCCCGCCAGGGTGCCTGACACCGTTGTTTTGTAAGCATGCAAACTGAAACCCTCCCCCGCTCTTGGCGGCTGCGCGGCCCCGAACGCGGCGCGGGCTGGCTGACCGGCGCCGCGCTGATCGCGCTGGCCGTACTGCTGCCTCTGGGCGCGCTGGCCTGGGAAGCCCTGCACGCGGACTTGTCGCATTGGTCGCACCTGGCCAATTACGTGCTGCCCCAGGCGCTGGCCAATACCGCCATGCTGCTGGCGGGCGTAGGCATACTGGTGACCCTGCTGGGCACCGGCGCCGCCTGGCTGGTCACGGCATACGAGTTTCCCAGCCGCCGGATTCTGACCTGGGCCTTGCTGCTGCCGCTGGCGGTGCCCACCTATATCATTGCTTTCGCCTACCTGGACTTGCTGCACCCTATCGGGCCCATCCAGACAGCGATCCGCACCCTGCTGGGTTATGACAGCCCCCGCCAGTTCCGCCTGCCCGACCTGCGGTCGATCTATGGCGCGATTTTCGTGCTGGGCTTCGTGCTGTACCCCTACGTCTACCTGAGCACCCGCGTCATGTTCATGACGCAGGCGGCCAGCCTGCTGGAAGCGGCCCGCACACTGGGCGCCGGCCGCGTGGGCGTATTCCTGCGCGTGGCCCTGCCCCTGGCGCGGCCCGCCATCGCGGTGGGCGCCAGCCTGGCGCTGCTGGAAACGCTGAACGATATCGGCGCGTCGGAATTCCTGGGGGTGCAAACCCTGACGGTGTCCGTCTACACCACCTGGGTCACCCGTTCCGACCTGGCCAGCGCCGCGCAAATTGCGCTGACCATGCTGCTCATCGTGGTGGGGCTGATTCTGCTGGAGAGGCACGGCCGCAAGCGGCAGCGCTATGCCAATACGCAGCGCATGCGGCCCATGCAGCCGCGGCGCCTGCATGGCGCGGCGGCCGCGCTGGCCGTGGTGCTGGGCTGGATACCCGTGGTGCTGGGCTTTATTGCGCCGGCCTGGTACCTGGTGGCGGAAACGTCCAAGCGCCTGCACTTGGTGGGCGGGGTGTCCGACCAACTGATCAACGGCCTGTCCAATACGCTGATCGTGGCATTCACGGCCACGGTGGCCACGCTGGGCTGCGGGCTGGTGGTGGCGTGGGCCGGCCGCACGCTGCGGGAAAGCGCCCGCTTCAACCCCGGCCGGGCCTGCGCCCGCATTGCCAGCCTGGGCTATGCGGTGCCGGGCACGGTGCTGGCCATTGGCCTGCTGATGCCGTTTACCTGGATAGACCGCCAACTGGGCGCGGTATTCGGTACGCAGGGGCTGTTGCTGATGGGATCCATGGGCGCCCTGGTCTGCGCGTATACCATGCGCTTTCTGGCGGTGTCGGTGGGCGGCATCGAAGCGGGCCTGGCGCGCATTCCGCCCTCGCTGGAACAGGCCTCGCGGCTGCTGGGCGAAACGGGCACCGGCACGCTGCGGCGCGTGCACCTGCCCCTGCTGCGGCCCGCGCTGGCCGCGGGCGCGCTGCTGGTGTTCGTGGATGCCATGAAAGAACTGCCCGCCACGCTGCTATTGCGGCCCCTGAATTTCGAAACGCTGGCCACCTGGCTATATGCCGAGGCCGCGCGCGGCACCTATGAGGAAGGCGCCGTGGCGGCGCTGGCCATTGTGCTGGCCGGGCTGCTGCCGGTTATCCTGCTGGCGCGCACCAACTTGAAGATGGGACATTGAAACGTGCCCGACCTGCTTGAACTTGAACGCATCCAACTAGCCTACGATACGCCGCAAGGCCTGCGCCCGGTGGTGCAAGACCTGTCGCTGGCTTTGCCGTCGGGACACATCGGCTGCCTGCTGGGCGCATCCGGCTGCGGCAAGACCACCATCCTGCGCGCCGTTGCGGGTTTTGAACCCGTACGCGCCGGCCATATCGCCCTGGACGGCAAGGTGATTTCGTCGCCCACCGTGCAGGTGGCGCCGGAGTTGCGCCGCGTGGGCATGATGTTCCAGGACTACGCGCTGTTTCCGCACCTGACGGCGGCTCAGAACGTTGCCTTCGGGCTGCGCAAGCTGGGCAAGGCCGAACGCACGGCCCGCGTGGCGGAAATGCTGGACCTGGTGGGCCTGTCGGCCTCGGCCGACAGCTATCCGCATGAGATTTCCGGCGGCCAGCAGCAGCGCGTGGCCCTGGCGCGCGCGCTGGCGCCCTCGCCCGACCTGCTGCTGCTGGACGAACCCTTTTCCAATCTGGATGTGGATACCCGCGAACGCCTGGCCTTCGAGGTGCGCGACATCCTGAAATCCACCGGGCACACCGCCATTCTGGTTACCCACAACCAGGCCGAGGCCTTCGCCATCGCCGACCGCATCGGGGTAATGAACCAGGGCAAGGTGGTGCAATGGGACACACCCTACAACCTGCACCACCACCCCGCCGATGGCTTCGTGCGCGACTTCGTGCGGCGCGAGGCGCTGGTTGCCCAGCGCCAGCAGGCGTACGCGCGCGGCATGTAAACAGGCGCGGGCTGCGCTGACGGCACTATCTTAAGCGGCTCAGCCAGGGGTCTGGCTCCCGCCAGGGTGCCTGACCCCGTCGTGTCGGGCCTGCGCACACATCGGTGTCTGACACCCCTTTCGGGGAGTCAGACACCCGGTAGCGAACCGGCCATTCTCGGCAGTCAGGCGCGCGGAGGAGGCAGCGGAATGTACTCGGTCTCGTCGCCAGGCACGGTCTGATTGAAGCGGTCGCGCTGCCAGTCCTGCTTGGCCTGCTCGATGCGGTCTTTGCGGCTGGACACGAAGTTCCACCAGACGAAGCGCGGGCCGTCCAGAGGTTCTCCGCCCAGTACCGCGATGCGGGCCGCATCCACAGCGCGTACCGTCACGGACAGCCCGGCGGCGAACACCAGCAACTGGCCCGGTTCGTAGGCCTGGCCATCGACTTCCACAGTGCCGCTGCTGAGATAAGCGGCGCGTTCTTCGTGTTCGGCCGGCAGCACCACGCTGGCGCCGGCCTGCAGGACGATGTCGCCGAAGAACAAAGGCGACAGTGTCTGCACTTTCGATGTTTTTCCGAACAGCGATCCGGCCACGACCTGGGCGCGCACGCCCTCGCCTTCGATGATGGGCTGCGCATCCAGGCCGTAGTGGACAAAGCCAGGGTCCGTTTCTTCGTGCTGGCTGGGCAGGCCTACCCACAATTGCAGCCCGGACAGACAGTGGCCCGCGCCGCGCTGCGCGCCGGGCGTGCGTTCGGAATGCACGATGCCGCGCCCGGCCGTCATCCAGTTGACTTCGCCGGGCCGGATTTCCTGCGTATGGCCGGCGCCGTCGCGATGCATCATGGCGCCTTCATACAGGTACGTCACGGTCGACAGGCCGATGTGGGGATGCGGACGCACGTCCACGCCGGTACCCGGTTCGAACAGCGCGGGGCCCATGTTGTCCAGGAAAACGAACGGCCCCACCGTGCGCCGTTGCGCGGAAGGCAGGGCGCGGCGTACGTGCAGGCCGCCTCCCAGGTCGCTGGAGCGGGGAACGATCAAGGTTTCAACGGCGGACATGACGAACTCCTAGGGTTGGATATTCAAAACTAGCGGTGTCGCAATAATTCGGTGTCAGACACCTTGGCCGCGATATGCTTGCTCGCCATTGCGCAGGCCTGCAGCGCGGCCAAGGTGTCTGACACCGATGCCGGGGCAAGATAATTGACACCGGTGTCTTGCTGCGGCCGGCAATGTGCATGGGCCTGACTGGGCCCACGATACTGCCTACGGCAGATCGAACACCAGCACATCGGCCTGTTCACCATTGCCGATGCGCACGGCGCTTTCGTCGGCCAGCGCCACGGCGTCGCCGGCGGACAGGGCCTGGCCGTTGACGGTGACCTTGCCGCGCGCCACATGCACCCAGGCGCGGCGGCCCGAAGCCAGCGGCAGTTCGGCCTGCTCATCGCCGTCGAACAAGCCCACGTACAGGCGCGCGTCCTGGTGGATGCGCATGGAGCCGTCGGCGCCATCCGGCGACACTACCTGGCGCAGGCGGCCGCGCTTCTCGGCTTCGGGCACGCGCTGTTCTTCGTACTCGGGCACGATGCCGGTCACGTCGGGTTCGATCCAGATCTGCAGCAGGTGCGTGGGCTGGTCATCCAGTGGGTTGAACTCGGAATGCATTACCCCGCGGCCGGCGCTCATGCGTTGCACGTCGCCCGGGCGGATGGTCGAGCCGCTGCCCATGCTGTCTTTGTGCGCCACGGCGCCTTCCAGCACATAAGTGATGATCTCCATGTCGCGATGGCCGTGCGTGCCAAAACCGCGGCTGGGCGCGATGCGGTCATCGTTGATGACGCGCAGCGGGCCGAAACCCATGTGCTCCGGATCGTAATAATTCGCGAACGAGAAGGTGTGATAGCTGTCGAGCCAGCCATGGTTGGCATGGCCGCGTTCGTTGCTACGGCGCAGGGTCAGCATGGTGAATTCCTTTCAATTAGATGACAATACCTGGCGGCGGGAAGTGCCTGCCGCCACCGTCCATGTGAAGCATTGTGCGCGCCTGCCAGGCCCTTGAGGCTGAACCAGTTTGATGAGAACATTCAATTATTTTGAATGCCAAGGCAACCATGAACGCCATCACCCCCGAACTGCTGTACATGGTGGACGCTATTGCGCGGCATGGCAGCTTTGCCAAGGCGGCGCGGGAACTGGGCAAGGTGCCGTCGGCGGTAACGCATTCGGTACGCCGCCTGGAAGACGCGCTGGATGTATTGCTGTTCGACCGCAGCGGCCATCGGGCCACGCTAACCCCCGCCGGCGAAACCCTGTTGCAGGACGGCCGCCAGGTACTGCAATCGCTGGACGCCCTGGCCGGGCGCGTCAAGCGCGTGGCCACCGGCTGGGAACTGGAACTGCGGGTGGCGGTCAGCGCGGTGCTGCCGCTGGCGCCCTTATACGACCTGGTGGAAGGGTTCCGGGCGCAGGCTTCGGTGACCACGCTGCGCCTGTCCACCGAAGTGCTCAGCGGCAACTGGGACGCCCTGGCCTCCGGCCGCGCGGACCTGGTAATAGGCGCCGATGGCGCGGGCGCCCCGGCCGGCGCGTACCGTTCACAGGCCATGGGCGAAGTGCAGTTCGGCTTCTGCGTGGCGCCCCACCACCCCCTGGCGGCGCTGGGCCGGCCCCTGGCGGCGGCCGATATCGCCGCTTATTGCGCGGTGGTGGTGGCCGACACCTCGCGCGACCTGCCGCGGCGCACCCGGGGCCTGCTGACGGAACAGCCGCAGATCGTCATGCCCAGCATGCAGGCCAAGATCGACGCGCAGGTGCGCGGCCTGGGCTGCGGGTACTTGCCCCTGACGCTGGCCGGGCCGTACATTACGCGCGGGCAACTGGTGCAATGCCCCACGGACGACGCCGTACCCATTACCGAACAACTGGTCTACGCCTGGCGCGACCACGCCCCCGGCCAGGCATTGAAATGGTGGCTGCAGAAACTGCGTTCGCCCCGGCTGTGCGAAAGCCTGCTGGGCGTGCAGGCATAGCGCCGGCCTTGCCGCGCTTCGCCGTTAACGCGAATCCGTGGAATACGCCAGCAGGTCGAACAAGGCCTGCTCGCGGTCGGCCAGGGGTTGGACAATGAATTCCGCCATGCGGCCCGCCTGGCGGCTGGGCGCCAGGTGCTGTTCCACCACGTGGTAATAAGGCCTGATGAAGTAGTCGTCGAATAGCACCACGCAGCCCGGTTGCGCCATCAGCACCGACATCAGGAAAGCCGCTACGCGGAAGCGGCCGTCGATAAGAATGAGCTCGGGCGTGTCGCCTGCCGTACGCAGCTTGCGCCAGGGCTCGCCGCAATAGCGGGGCCATTGGGTGGCATGCGACTCATCGCGCGGCCGGCCCCATGCTCCGGTAGGGCCGATGTCCACGTACACCGGCACATGGCGCCGCCGCGGCAAGCCTTCGTCCACTAGGCGGCGGCGCACCGCGCCCAGGAACTGCTTGTCGGTATCCACCGAATAAATCCGCCGGATATCGGCCTTGGCCGCCATGACAGTGCTGCCGCCCGAACCGTATTCCAGGTATGTGCGCACGCCCGCCAGGCGCTTTTTCAGCAGCTTGATGCCCGCCGGTTCCATGAACGGCGTAGACGGGATGGACGAAGCAGACCAGTTGCCCGGGCCGCTGGCTGATGGGGCGACCGAGCTGGCAGCCTTGGCGGTTCTGGTGGCTTTGACGGCTTTGACGACCTTGCTGGCCTTGGCAGCCTTGCGCTGTGGCACGGCATCCTCCTGCAATCCATGAAGGCCCCATTGCACCATACCCTCTGCCTGCCGCGCTATCGCCACGGCCAGGCTCCGCCGCGGCGAACCTATTCTTCGATGCCCAGTTCGCGCAGCTTGCGGGTGATGGTATTGCGCCCTATGCCCAGGCGCGTGGCGGCCTCGACGCGGCGGCCGCGGCTCGCATCGAGCGCGCTTTGCAGCAGAATGCGCTCGAACTGGCGGGTAAGCGTCGCCATGACGGCGGGTTCACCTCGTTCCAAGCGCTGTTGCGCCTCGCGCAGCAAGGCGGCCTGCCAGTCAGATGAGCCGGCCGCATCCGCGCGCATGGGCGCCACGGGCGCTGGCGTGGCCGAGGACGACGCCACAGATCCCGGAAAGCCGCCATGCACCGACTGCGCGCCGTTGGCCGGATGGGGCTGCAAGTCCATGGCGCGAATTTCGGGCGGCAGGTCGGCACGCTCGACCGTCTGGCCCGGCGCCATGACGGTAAGCCAGTGGCAAAAGTTCTCCAGCTGGCGCACGTTGCCGGGGAAGTCGAAGCGCGTCAGCACCGCCACGGCATCGGGCGTCAGGCGCTTGACCGGCACGCCCAGCGAACGCGCGCTGGCCGCCAGGAAATGATTGGCCAGCGCCGGAATGTCCTCTACCCGCTCGCGCAACGGCGGCAGGCGCAGGCGGATGACATTCAGGCGATGGAACAAGTCTTCGCGGAACAGGCCCTGCTCCACGCGCTGCTCCAGCGGCTGGTGGGTGGCGGCCACGATGCGCACGTCGACGCGCACGGGCTGCGCACCCCCCACGCGATAAAAACTGCCTTCGGCCAGCACGCGCAACAAGCGGGTCTGCAATTCGATCGGCATGTCGCCGATTTCGTCCAGGAACAACGTGCCGCCATGCGCTTCTTCGAAACGGCCGCGCCGCAGCGTGTTGGCGCCGGTGAACGCACCCCGCTCGTGGCCGAACAGTTCGGCTTCGAGCAGGTCGCGCGGGATGGCCGCGGCATTCAGGGCCACGAAAGGGCCGCTGGCGCGGGCGCCATGGCCATGCAGGGCGCGCGCCACCAGCTCCTTGCCCGTGCCGGACTCGCCGGTGATGAGCACGGTGACTTTGGATTGCGCCAGCCGGCCGATGGCGCGGAACACTTCCTGCATGGCCGTGGACGACGACTGCGTCATCATCCAGCGTTCGTTGTTCTGGGCGGCCTCGCCGTTTTCGCTGGCCCGCTCGTCTTGCGGCGACGATTCCAGCACCGCGCGCTCGATCAGCGCAACCGCCTCGTTCACGTCGAATGGCTTGGCCAGGTAATCGAAGGCGCCGCCCTGGAAGGCCGACACGGTGCTGTCCAGATCGGCGAATGCCGTCATCACGATGACCGGCAGGCGCGGATGGCGCTCTTTGATCTGGCGCAGCAGATCCAGGCCGTTGCCGCCCGGCATGCGTATATCGGATACCAGCGCCGCCGGCGTATCGGTGTCCAGCGCGGCCAGGACATCGGGGGCCTGCGCGAAACTGCGTGTAGTGACGCCGGCGCGCGCCAGGGCTTTTTCCAGCACCCAGCGTATGGCCTGGTCATCGTCGACTATCCAGACGGGTTTGGTCACAGTGGCTGCTCCATCGGCAATACCAGACGGAATTCAGTGTGCTGGGGGCGGGATTCGAATTCGATAATGCCTCCGTGCTGCTGCACGAAATCCTGGGCCAGGCTCAAACCAAGGCCGGTGCCTCCGGGGCGAGCGGTCACCAGGGGATGGAAAATACGGTCGCGGATGGCTTCGGGCACGCCCGGACCGTTATCGATGATGGAAAGCACCAGCGCCAGCCGGTGCTGTCGGTGCGCCAGCATGACCTGCCGCGCCACGCGGGTGCGCAAGGTGATCTGCGGCGCGGGCTGGCCGGCGCCGGTTTTCTGCAGCGCCAGTTCCTGGGCCCCGTTGCGGGCCACGTTCAACACGGCCTGCATCAGGCGCGCGGCGTCGCCCTGCAGGTCGGGCACCGAGGCGTCGTAGTCGCGCACCAGCGCCACCTTGTCGCGGAACTCGGCCTGGATCAAGGCGCAGACGCGTTCGCAGATTTCGTGGATATTGACGGGCCGCGCGTTCAGGGGAACGCGCTGCGGACCGCTGAGCCGGTCGACCAGCACTTGCAGGCGGTCGGCCTCGGAAATAATGACTTGCGTGTATTCGGCCAGCGCCGCGCTGGGCAGCTCGGCCTCGAGCAGTTGCGCCGCCCCGCGCAAGCCGCCCAGGGGGTTCTTGACTTCGTGCGCCAGGTTGCGCAGCAGTTCCCGGTGCGCTTCGATTTCCTCGACCAGGCGATGATTGCGGTCGGCCAGCACGCGCTGCTCGATCTCGCGCGCCTCGACCAGTACCGGCCAGGGCTGGCCGGACAGCGACACGGTGGTGACAGTGACTTCCACCGATTCGCCCGCGCGGCGCAGCGAAGACTGTTGGCGCACATCGGCGAACTGGCCCGCCACCGCGCGGTCGATGGAAGACTGCAGCGCTTCGGGGTGGCCGAACAGCGTGGCCGCCGACAGCCCGCTCAGTTGCCTGCGGGACCGGCCGAACAAGTCTTCGGCGGCGGCATTGGCCTGTTCAACATGCCCGCGCTCATTGAGCAGCAGGACGGCCGTGGCCAATAGATCAAACGCATCGACATTCATCATTTGCAACACCGGGGCAGGACGGGCCGGCGGGCCGCCCCGCCCGCCCCGACTAAGCCGAGAACATCACAGGCTGTAGTACATGTCGAATTCGACAGGGTGCGTGGTCATGCGCAGACGCTGGACTTCGCCTTCCTTCAGGGCCAGGTAGGCGTCGATCATGTCGTTGCTGAACACGCCGCCGCGCGTCAGGAACTCGCGGTCCTGGTCGAGCGCTTCCAGGGCCTGGTCGAGCGAGGCGCACACGGTCGGGATCTTGGCGTCTTCTTCCGGCGGCAGGTCGTACAGGTTCTTGTCGGCCGGATCGCCGGGGTGGATCTTGTTCTGCACGCCGTCCAGGCCGGCCATCATCAGGGCCGAGAATGCCAGGTACGGGTTGGCCAGGGGGTCCGGGAAGCGCGTCTCGACGCGGCGGCCCTTGGGGTTGCCCACGTACGGAATGCGGATGGACGCCGAGCGGTTGCGGGCCGAGTAGGCCAGCTTGACCGGGGCTTCGAAGTGCGGCACCAGGCGCTTGTACGAGTTGGTGCCCGGGTTGGTAATGGCGTTCAGGGCGCGGGCGTGCTTGATGATGCCGCCGATGTAGTACAGGGCGAATTCGGACAGGCCGGCGTAGCCGTTGCCGGCGAACAGGTTCTGGCCGTCTTTCCAGATGGACTGGTGGACGTGCATGCCGGAACCGTTGTCGCCCACGATGGGCTTGGGCATGAAGGTGGCGGTTTTGCCGTAGGCATGCGCCACGTTGTGCACCACGTACTTCAGGATCTGGGTCCAGTCGGCGCGCTTGACCAGCGTGCTGAACTTGGTGCCGATTTCCAGCTGGCCAGGGCCCGCCACTTCGTGGTGATGCACTTCAACGGGCACGCCCATTTGTTCCAGCAACAGGCACATCTCGGAACGCATGTCCTGGAAGGAATCGACCGGCGGTACGGGGAAATAGCCACCCTTGACGGCCGGACGATGGCCCATGTTGCCGCCTTCGAATTCCAGGGCCGACGACCACGGAGCTTCTTCGGACTTGATCTTGACGAAGGTGCCCGACATGTCGGTGTTCCAGGTCACGCCGTCGAACACGAAAAATTCGGGCTCCGGGCCGAAGTAGGCCGTGTCGCCCAGGCCGGAGGACTTCAAGTACGCTTCGGCGCGCTTGGCCAGCGAGCGGGGATCGCGGTCGTAGCCCTTCAGGTCGGACGGTTCAACCACGTCGCAGCTGAGGATCAGCGTGGGCTCTTCGCGGAACGGGTCCAGGTTGGCCGTGTCCAGGTCGGGGATGAGGAGCATGTCGGAAGCCTCGATGCCCTTCCAGCCCGGAATCGACGAGCCGTCGAAAGCCTGGCCGCTTTCGAACTTGTCTTCATCGACGGCGCTGGTGGGCACGGACACGTGGTGCTCACGGCCAGCCGTGTCGGTAAAGCGGAAGTCGACGAATTTGACGTCGTTGTCGGCGATCTGTTTAAGGATGTCTTTCGGGCTTGCCATGTCATCTCCATGTGATAAAAGCGCCGGGGGCGAGGCCTGGTTCCGGCTGGCATGAACAGAGGAAAGCAATATGCGTGCCAAGACCCATCGCGGGGCATTCCCGTGCAAAGCCATCCATGTGGGGGCACAAATGCACCATAGTAGTGCAAAATACGGTGCACTAAAGCACTGATATGGTGCTTTTTGGCTACAAGAACATTTCCTGCAGGTCGTTCAGGAAGCGCCAACCCAACGGCGTGGCTCGCAGGCGGGTGGGATCCGGGTCCAGCAGGCCGCGGTCGCTGGCGGCCTGCAACGGCTTGGCAATAGCCGCCAGCGACACCCCCGTGCGCTCGGCGAAACTGGATGCCGCCACGCCCTCTTTCAGGCGCAAGGCATTCAGCATGAACTCAAAGGGAAGCTCGTCGGGCCCCACGCTGCGGGATTCCGCGACATGGCTGCCATCGCGGGCCATGGCTCCCGCCATCCAGGTTTCCGGATTGCGCAGGCGCGACTCGCGCACGATGCGGTCATGGAAAGACAATTTGCCGTGGGCGCCCGGACCCAGGCCCAGGTAATCGCCAAATTCCCAGTAATTCAGGTTGTGGCGGCAACGCGCGCCGGCGCGGGCATAGGCAGACACCTCGTAGCGCTGCAGCCCGGCCGCCTGCAGCGCGGCCTCGACGGCGTCCTGCATGGCGGCGCTGGCATCGTCGTCTGGCAATTCTGGCGGGTACTTGGCGAATACAGTATTGGGCTCGAGCGTCAGGTGATACAGCGACAAGTGCTCGGTGCCGAACGACAGGGCCTGGCGCAGATCATCCAGGCAGCCATCCATGTCCTGGCCCGGCAGCGCGAACATCACGTCCAGATTCACCCGCGCCACGGCGCGCTGCGCCATGTCGATGGCGGCGCGCGCCTGGGCGGCGTCGTGGATGCGGCCCAGTTTCTTCAATTGGGCGTCGTCGAAGCTTTGTATCCCCAGCGACAGCCGGTTCACGCCGCTGGCCGCATAGTCGCGGAAGCGGCCCGCCTCGGCCGTACCCGGATTCGCCTCCATGGTGATCTCGGCATCGGGCAGCAAGTTCAGACAGGCGCGCAGCATGGCCAGCAACTCGTCCAGCCCGGCGGCCGACAGCAGGCTGGGCGTGCCGCCGCCCAGGAACACCGAGATCACCTGCCTGCCCCAGACCAGGGGCAAGGCCTGCTCCAGGTCGGCCCGCAGGGCGTCCAGGTAAGCCCGCTCGGGCAGTTCGGCCGGCATGGCATGCGAATTGAAGTCGCAATACGGGCACTTGCGCACGCACCAGGGCACGTGCACGTAGACGGACAACGGCGGCAGGCTGGTCAGCGTGGCACCGGCGGGCGTGGCCGCGCGCGCGCGGGCGCCGGCCTGGTGGATGGGGATGGTAATGGCCACGGGTCAAATAAAGTGGCGCCAGCGCCTTCAGCGCGGCGGCAGCTTGTCGAGCAATTGCTTCAGGGCGCGCGCGCGATGGCTGACGCGGTTTTTCTGGGCGGGGTCGAGTTCGGCGGCGGTGTGCCCCAGGTCGGGCAGCAGGAAATGCGGATCGTAGCCAAACCCGTTGGCGCCGCGGGGCGCATCGACGATTTCGCCATGCCACAGCCCCTCGCCGATGAGCGGCTGCGGGTCGTCGTGGGCACGCACCAGCACCAGCACGGCCACGTACCAGGCTTTGCGGTCGGGCACCCCGGCCAGCTTGCTGACCAGCAGTGCGTTGTTGGCCTCGTCGCTGCGCTCGGCCCTGGGGTTTGCCAATTGCGCGTAACGCGCGGAATACACGCCCGGCGCGCCGGCCAGTGCCGCCACGCACAGGCCGGAATCGTCGGCCAGGGCCGGCAGGCCCGTGAGCTGGCTGGCGTGGCGCGCCTTGGCCAGCGCGTTCTCGACGAACGTGACGTGCGGTTCGGGGGCTTCGGGCACGCCCAGTTCGCCCTGCGGAACCAGTTCGATGCCCAGCGGAGCGAACAACGCGGAAAATTCGCGCAGCTTGCCGGCGTTATTGGAAGCCAGCACGACACGGGACAAGGCGGATTCGGGTTGGGTAGACGTCATGCCGCCATTGTAGTCGGGGCGCTGGCGGCGCTGTCCAACAAGGATCGCGTGCGCAGCGGCCTCGCCAAGCTCAAGTTCCTGGTCATCATGGACCCG
>NZ_JAJMLX010000084.1 GCF_020991325.1 Bordetella petrii
CGACCGCCCGCAGCACAACGACTGGCGCGCCGAGCGCGACGCACGCCCCACGGCCGGCCATGAAGCCCGCCCGCAACGCGAAGGCGGCCGTCGCGGTGAGTTCCAACCGCGTGGCGAGTTCAAACCCCGCGGTGAATTCCAGCCGCGCGGCGAGTTCAAGCCCCGCGGTGAATACCAACCTCGCGGTGAGTTCCAGCCGCGTGGTGAATTCCAGCCCCGCCAGGCGCGTGGCGACGGCGAATTCCGCGGCGCCGAACGCCGCCCCAGCGGTTTCCGCCCGTCGTCCAAGCCTTTCTCGCAACGTGCCGGCGGCCCCGCCAAACCCTACGGCAAGCCTGGCGCCCGCCGCGGCTAAGCCATCCCGCCAGGGCGGCGTGGGACAATAGCGCCCATGTCCAGCCCTGCCTTTTCTTTACCCCCCCTGGATCCCGACAGCGCGCGCCACAGCGCGCGCGCTGCCGCGCACCTGCGCCAGGCCATCGCCGGCCACGGCGGCTGGCTGCCGTTCGACGGCTGGATGGCGCAGGCGCTGTATGCGCCCGGCCTGGGCTATTACGCCGCCGGCAATATCAAACTGGCTTCACCGCAGGCCGACGCGCGCGGCGTTCCCATCGTGGCGGGCGATTTCATCACCGCTCCCGAACTGACACCGCTGTTCGGCCGCACCGTGGCGCGGCAGGTGGCCCAGGTGCTGGCCGACACCGGCACCGATACCGTGCTGGAATTCGGCGCCGGCACCGGCGCCCTGGCCGACAGCGTGCTGGCCGGGCTGGATGCGCAGGGCATGTCCGCGCAATACCGCATTATTGAAGTCTCGGCCGACCTGCGCGCGCGCCAGCAGGCGCGCCTGGCGGCCCATGGCGCGCGCGTGCAGTGGCTGGATGCCTTGCCGGACAGCTACACGGGCTGCGTGCTGGCCAATGAAGTGCTGGACGCCATGCCGGTATCGCTGTTTCGCTGGAGCGACGACGGCATGGTGCTGGAACGCGGCGTGGCCGTGGATGCGGCCGGCGGCTTCACCTGGGAAGACCGGCCGGCCGGCCTGGAGCTGGCCCGCGCCGTCGCCGCGCGCATGCCGCCGCTGCCCGGCTACGTCTCTGAAATCAACCTGCAGGGCGAGGCCTGGATGCGGGCCATGGGCGGCTGGCTGAAACGCGGCGCCGCCCTGCTGTTCGACTATGGTTTCCCACGACGCGAGTACTACCATCCGCAACGCGCGGGCGGCACGCTGATGTGCCACCTGCGCCACCATGCGCATGCCGACCCCCTGGCCGCGCCGGGCGTACAGGACATCACGGCGCACGTGGATTTCACCGCAATGGCCGACGCCGCGCTGGCCGCGGGGCTGCAGGTGCTAGGCTATACCTCGCAGGCCCGGTTCCTGATGAATGCCGGCCTGGCGGACCTGCTGGCCCGCCACGACCCCGCCGACGCGCGCGCCTACGCGCAGGCCGTGGCGCCGGTGCAGAAGCTGCTGAGCGAGGCCGAGATGGGGGAGTTGTTCAAGGTGCTGGCCGTGGGGCGGGGAATCGAACAGCCACTGCACGGCTTTGCCCGGGGGGACCGGCTGACGGGGTTATGACCCCGGCCTGGGCGCACTCCGAAGGCGCGGTGCCTGGCGCCGATGACATGGCCGATCCGCTACCGGGTGTCTGACTCCCCGCAAGGGGTGTCAGACACCGAGGTATGTACTAGGCTCGACACGAAGGGGGCAGGCACCCTGGGGGAGCCCGACCCCAGGTTAAGCCGTTTAGGGTAACGCCATGCGTGCCTGATATCGCCCGTCAAAGATCGCGCAATACCTTCAGCCGCGCTTGTTGCAGGGCGGGCTTGATTTTCGCGGGATCGCCGGCGCATTGCCGGGCGATGGCGCCGGCGTCGATGCCGCGCACGGCGTCAACACGACGCTGCCAGGCTGGCAGGTCGACCGGCGCGACCACGGCCGCGGCCTGCAGCAAGGAAAGGTAGCGGTCAGGCTTGCGCAGCGCGTCGCAGGATTCGATCAGGGCCAGTTGGTCATCCGGCTGGCTGGCGTCCGCGTGCTGCAGCACGCGCGGCAACAGGCGGGCGTGGTCGGCGCAATCGGTGGGCACGCGCAATTGCCGGCCGATGGCGTCGCGTTCGGACGACAGACGGCACAACAGGGCGTAGCGCCCCGGCAGCGGCACATCCAGGCTGGCGGCGCGGTCCAGGTCGGCGCTGACGGTATCCGCCTGCCGCAACTGCGGCATCACGCGCGCCAGGGCGCCCGATTGCGCCAGCACGTCCAGCATGCGCGACGGCGTGGCAGCCATCAGCCCGCGCGACAGTTCTTTCCACACCCGCTCGGGCACCAGGGCGTCGGCCTCGCCTTCGTCCACCATGCGGCGGCACAGTGCCAGGGTTTCCGGCGCCACCGTGAAATCGCCAAAGCGCGCCGCGAACCGGCCCAGGCGCAGGATGCGCACCGGGTCTTCGGCAAAAGCCTCGCCCACGTGGCGCAGTACGCGCGCGCGGACGTCGGCCGCGCCGTCCAGGGGGTCCAGCAACTGGCCCTGCGGTGTGCGGGCGATGGCGTTGACGGTGAGGTCGCGTCGCTGCAGGTCTTGTTCCAGCGTGACGTCGGCACCGGTGTAAAAGGTGAAGCCCTTGTAGCCCCGCCCCGACTTGCGCTCGGTACGGGCCAGGGCGTATTCCTCTTTGGTGCGCGGGTGCAGGAATACCGGGAAATCGCCGCCCACCGGGATGAAGCCGCGGCGCGCCATGTCTTCGGGGGTGGCCCCCACCACCACCCAGTCGCGATCGCCAGCGGGCTGGCCTAGCAGGGCGTCGCGCACCGCCCCCCCTACGATATATACCTGCAGGCCGTCGCAGTCCGGGTCGCCCGCGTCATTCGTGGCGGTGTTCACGGCAGTTCGGCCGTGCGCAGCGACCCCGGGTCGATGCTCCCCAGGCGCGCTTTCAGCGACTGCGGCTGCCCGGAGAACATGGCGGCGTAATACGTGGCGTTGGACAGCACGTGCTTCACGTACAGGCGCGTCTCGGTGAACGGGATGGTCTCGGCGAAAATGGCGCCTTCCACCGGATGCGACAGCGTGGCGCGCCAGCTGCGCGGCCGCCCAGGCCCGGCGTTGTAGCCGGCGCTGGCCAGCACCTGCGAGCCGTCCAAGCCGGTCAGCACGATATTCAGGTAGTTGGTGCCCAGGATGGTGTTGGTGTCGAAGTCGTTGACGCTGCTGGGCGAAAAATCGGCCATGCCGATCTTGCGCGCCACCCATTTGGCGGTAGCCGGCATCAGCTGCATCAGCCCCGAGGCGCCCACGTGCGACCGCGCGTCCGTGACAAAGCGCGATTCCTGGCGGATCAGCCCGTATACCCAGGCGGGATCCAGCGCGATGGCCTTGGCCTGTGCAGTGACGCGGCCCTCGAACGGCGCGATGTAACGCTGCGTGAAATCCACTTCTTTCTCGGTACGTTCGGAAGTGTTGACCACGCGGTCGTAGATGTCTTCGGCGCGCGCCAGTTCGGCGGCGGCCAGCAGCTGGCGGTCGGACATGCCGCGCAGGGCGTAATTCCATTCGCCCACCGCCTCCGAGCGCCAGCCCAGGCGGAACAGGTGCACGGCGCGGCGCAGGCCCGCGTTGGCGCGCGCTTCGTTCATTTCCTGGTCGGTCACCGGCGCGGGACGCGGCGGCACCGTGATGGCTCGGCCCAGTTCCTCGGCGGCCAACTGGCCATAGAAGTTGTATTGATCGGCAATGCTGGTATAGGCCTGGCGCGCCGCGGTGTCGCGGCCCAGGGCCGCGTCGCCGCGGGCCTTCCAGTACACCCACACCGGCTCGGCCTGCTGCGCCTTGGGCATGTGCTGGATAGAATCGATGACCCAGCGCCAGTCGACCTTGGGTTGCCGCAAGGCCGAACGCACCCGCCAGGCGCCGTTGTAGTCGGTAAGCTTGACGGTGTTGCCGGCCTCCCGGTACCAGGCATCGGCGCGGCTGTCGAGATTCAGCGCGGCGATCAGGGCAAACTGATTGCGCACCCAGGCCAGGTTCGATTTGGGCAGGTTATTGGCCCACTCGCGCCGCAGGTAGGAATCGCCCACGTCGCGGTCTTGCCGCGCCAGGCGGGCCAATGCCAGGGTGGCCAGTTCTTTTTCGTTGCGGCCCACCAGTTGCCGGTCGCGCCGGGTCAGCCACTTCATGGGGCTTTTCAGCAGGGCGTCGAAGGCCTTTTGGTCGCGCGGCTCGAACAAGTAATCGGCGAACTTGCGGGCGTCGCCCACGCGGTCGGTTTCGATGGCTTCGCGCAGCTGCGGCTGGATTTCGTCCCAGCCCAGCACACCGTCGGCCACCAACTGGTCGTACAGGTTCCAGCAATCGCGCCCCGGCGAGAACACGGCCAGCGCCTGCCCGGCGCTGGCGCGGCGGCCTGTCAGGTGCCGGGCTTCCAGCATGGCGCACTGGATCTGCGGGCTGGCCTGCGGAATGTCGCCCAGTTCGCGCGCGGTTTCGAAATCGCCGCGCCGCGCCGACGCCATGATCCAGGAACCCCGCAAACGTTCGGCCAGATAGGTGCCTTCGTTTTCTTTCAGGAACTGTGTGGCCTGGTCTTTGGGCACGACATTGCCGGGCGGGTTCCACACCTGGTAACGCAGCAGCCAGTACTGCGGATAGTTGCCCAGCAGGTCGGGACGGGCCTGGGGTTCCAGCATGCCCAGCACCGACCACTGCTTGCGGTCGTTGGCCTCGCGCGCCGCCACCACCGCCTGCAGGGCGGCGGTTTGCGGCGTGGGAGGCAGGCCGGCCAGTTTGGCCGGCGGCACCATAATGGCCGCGCGGGCGGTTTGCGCGGGCTGCGCCGCCTGGCCCTGCTGGGCATCCACCGAAGAACAGGCGGCCGTGAACAGGGCCAGCACGGGCAGCCAGCGGCGCCCGCGGGGCTCGGCCGCCGCGAATTTCTGATAACGTCCCGATTCAAGCCACTGCATCGCCAACCCGCATGAACACACAAAATTCTGCACAGGATAACGCAGTCGCGCTACGCGCGCGATTACGGCAGGCCCGTGCCAATGTCCCCGAAAACCAACGCAGCCGCGGCGGCCTGCTGATGCGCGGTCGCCTGTACACCTGGCTGAATGCCGCGCGCGAGCAGGCGGACAAGCGCGGCCACAAGGCACCCGCCTCGGTGGCCGCGTTCTGGCCCCTGGAACACGAACCCGACCTGCGGCCACTGCTGGAACAGTGGTCGCAGGCGGGTATCGCCATTGCCCTGCCCGCCATCCGCGCCGCCGCCGAGCCGCTGGAGTTCCGTGCCTGGACACCCGGCGCGCCTCTCAGCCCCGGCCCCTACAACGTGCAGGAACCCGTCGCCGACCGCCCGGTGCTGCGCCCCGACGTGATCCTGGTGCCCACCCTGGGCTACACCCTGCAGGCCGACCGCCTGGGCTACGGCGGCGGCTACTACGACCGCACCCTGGCCGCCCTGCGGCAGGCGGGCCACGATTTCACCGCCATCGGCGTCGCCTGGAACGAAGGCCTGCTGGATGATGCCTACCAGGCCGCCGCGCACGACGAGCGGCTGGACGCCATCCTGACGCCCGAAGGCTGGATTCCCGAGCCGCCCTTGCTGGGCCCCGGCGCGCCTTCCGGCCGCATCCTCGGGTCGTACACGCTGCGCTGACGGCTTGCGGCGCCCGCGCGGGCGCGGCTTTGCCATTCCTGACAATCTGCGGCCACGGGCCGCGCGGCCTTGCACCGCCATGATTCCCGGTGCGCACAGTGTTGGTGCGCGCACCATCATGGCGCCGTCTCCGGGGCATCCCGGCTATCTGCCCGGCGGGCCTTCTGCTACAACGGGGTCAGGCGCAGGCGCCGGGCACGTGTAACGCGGGCCCGGCGTCCAGAGTTGGCACAGGGGTTGCTTGAATGCGCGGTATGGCGCAGGCAACCCGCGCCTTCGCTTCGGGCCGCAGGCTCCATCCGGATCACGCGGCAGGCCCGGACGTATCCAGGAGGAGCCATGCAGCATCCCCAGCCCGCGCCCTTGGCGGCGTACGACGAGATGGTCGATGCCCGGGGCGCAGTGCGCCCCCACTACCAGGCATTCGCGCAATGGCTGTCGCAGGAGTCCGACGACGCGATGGCGGCGCGGCAGATCGAGGCCGACCTGAGCTTCCGGCGCGTGGGCATCACGTTCTCGGTGGCCGGCGACGAGGCCGGCACCGAACGCCTGATTCCCTTCGACCTGATCCCGCGCATCATTCCGGCCGATGAATGGCAGCAACTGGACGCCGGCCTGAAGCAGCGGGTGCGCGCGCTGAACATGTTCATCCACGACATCTATCACGATCACAACATCGTGCGCGCGGGCCTGATACCCGCCGAACAGGTGTTCCTGAACGCGCAGTACCGGCCGGAAATGCAGGACGTGGACGTGGCCGAGGATATTTACTGCCATATCGCCGGCGTGGATATCGTGCGTGCCGGGGCGGGCGAGTTCTACGTGCTGGAAGACAATCTGCGCGTGCCCTCCGGCGTGTCGTACATGCTGGAAAACCGCAAGATGTCGATGCGGCTCATGCCCGAGGCCTTCGGGCGCAGCAACGTCAAGCCGGTGGCCCACTACCCCGACCTGCTGCTGGACAATCTGCGCGAGGTGGCGCCGCGCAGCATCGACGCCCCCACCGTGGTGGTGCTGACGCCGGGCATGTACAACTCGGCGTACTTCGAGCATGCCTTCCTGGCCCAGCAGATGGGCGTGGAACTGGTGGAAGGGCAGGACCTGTTCGTCGAACAGAACAACGTATACATGCGCACCACGCGCGGCCCGCGCCGCGTGGACGTCATTTACCGCCGCGTGGACGACGACTTCCTGGACCCTTTGTCGTTCCGCGCCGATTCGGCGCTGGGGGTGCCGGGGCTGCTGTCGGTGTATCGCGCCGGACGGGTCACGCTGGCCAATGCCATCGGCACCGGCATTGCCGACGACAAGTCCACGTACCAGTACGTGCCCGACATGATCCGCTTTTATCTGCAGGAGGAACCTATTCTTGCCAACGTGCCCACCTGGCGCTGCTCGCGGCCCGACGAACTGTCGCACGTGCTGGCCCGCATGCATGAACTGGTGGTGAAGGAAGTGCATGGCGCGGGCGGCTACGGCATGCTGGTGGGCCCGACGTCGACGCGCGCCCAGGTCGAAGCCTTCAAGGAACGGGTGCGCGCGCGTCCCGGCAACTACATCGCCCAGCCCACGCTGGCGCTGTCGACCACGCCCACCTATGTGGAATCGGGCGTGGCGCCGCGCCATGTGGATCTGCGCCCCTATGTGCTGTGCGGCAAGGACATCCGCACCGTGCCCGGCGGCCTGTGCCGGGTGGCCCTGGTGGAAGGCTCGCTGGTGGTGAACAGCAGCCAGGGCGGCGGCACCAAAGACACCTGGGTACTGGGAGAATGACCATGCTGAGCCGTACCGCCGACAACCTGTTCTGGATGTGCCGCTACATCGAGCGGGCCGAGAACACCGCGCGCATGCTGGACGTGAACCTGCAGATGTCGCTGCTGCCGCAGGACGCCCTGGCCCGCGAAAGCCTGTGGCGCGCGGTGCTGCACATATCGGAACTGCAGCACGGCTACGACGCGCGCTATCCCGCCGTGACCCCGCTGGACGTGCTGCACTACCTGGTCCGCGAGCCCGCCAACCAGTCGTCCATTTATACCTGCCTGCGCGCCGCGCGGGAAAACGCCCGCGCCGTGCGCGGCAGCCTGACCACCGAAGTCTGGGAAACCTACAACACCACCTGGCTGGAACTGCAAAAGCACTTGCAGACGCAATTGCCCGAACGCAATCCAGGCGAGTTCTTCGAATGGGTGAAGTTCCGCGCCCACCTGGCCCGGGGCGTCACCATCGGCACCATGCTGGAGGATGAAGCGCTGCATTTCCTGCGGCTGGGCATGCACCTGGAGCGCGCCGACAATACCGCCCGCCTGCTGGACGTGAAGTTCCACGAAGAAGACGGCGACACCGCGGCCCGCGCCAGCGAGTTCTACCGCTGGTCGGCGCTGCTGAGTTCGGTATCGGGCCTGGAAATTTACCGCAAGGTGTATCGCGACGTGATCACGCCCGACCGCGTGGCCGAACTGCTGATTCTGCGGCCCGACATGCCGCGTTCGCTGCGGGCCTCGGTGCAGGCGCTGACCGAAGACCTGGCGCGCGTGTCCAACCAGCGCTCGGCCGAAACCGAAAGGCGTGCCGGCCTGCTGCATGCCGAGCTGAGCTACGGCCGCGTCGAGGACATTCTGCGCGGCGGCCTGCACCGCTACCTGGAACGGTTCCTGGACCGCATCAACGACCTGGGCAACCGGATCAGCCAGGACTTCCTGGTGCCCCTGGCCGCCTGAGCGCACAACGGAGACACGCATGAAGCATCTGATCAGGCATGTGACGCAGTACCGCTATACCGCGCCAGTGGGCTACAGCATCCAGACCCTGCGGTTGACCCCGCGCCCCGACGAGCACCAGCGCACGCTGCGCTGGCGCATCGATGCGCCCGGCCAGCTGGAACAGCAGGTGGACGCCTACGGCAATATCACCCACACCCTGACGCTGCCGCGCCCGCACGACAGCATCGAACTGTGCGTGACGGGCCAGGTGGATATCGACCCGCTGCCCGACGGCCGCCTGCGCGCGGAAGACAACCGCCTGCCGGTGCATGCGTATTGTGTGCAGACCCCGCTGACGCAGGCCGATGCCACCATCCACGATTTCGTGAACAACGCCCTGCCGCAAGGCCTGCGCAGCCCCGCGGACGTGCTGGCGCTGGCGGGCGCGATATGCGACAGCGTGGCCTACGAGCCGGGCACCACCGACGTGACCACCGCCGCCGACCAGGTGCTGGCGCTGGGCCATGGTGTATGCCAGGACCATGCCCATCTGTTCCTGGCCTGCGTGCGCGGCCTGGGCGTGCCCGCCCGCTATGTCAGCGGATACCTGTACACCGAGGCCGAGCACGCCGCCAGCCATGCCTGGGCCGACGTCTGGCTGGATGGCATCGGCTGGACCAGCGTGGACATCACCAACCGGCAATTCGCGTCCGACTGCCATTGCCGGCTGGCCGTGGCGCGCGACTATGACTCGGCCTCGCCGGTGCGGGGCGTGCGGCACGGCGGCGGTGAAGAATCGATGGAGGTTTCGGTGCAAGTGCAGGCCAGCGGCCAGCAATAAATGGGGTCGATACCCTTGGCCACCCGCCAGCACGCCGGCCCGACTCCACCTACAATACGCCAGCCGTTTTCCACCTTACGCTCATGACCTACTGTGTTGCCGCCCGCCTGGACGCGGGCCTGGTTTTCCTGTCCGACTCGCGCACCAATGCGGGAGTGGACCAGATCAGCATTGCCCGCAAGCTGAATGTGTTCGAACAGCCGGGCGACCGCGTCATGGTGCTGCTGACCTCCGGCAACCTGGCCATCAGCCAGGCAGTGGTGAACCTGCTGGCCCAGCTGGATGCCGGCAGCCCCGATTCGCTGTGGTCGGCGCCCGACATGTACGAGGCGGCCCGCCGCGTGGGCGAAGCCGTGCGCAGGGTGCACGAACGCGACGCCGAGGCGCTTAGCGAACACGGCGTCGATTTCAATATCAACCTGATCTTCGGCGGCCAGATCGGCACCGAGCGCGGCCGCCTGTTCCAGATCTACTCGGCCGGCAATTTCATCGAAGCCAGCCCCGACTGCCCCTACGTGCAGATCGGCGAGGCCAAATACGGCAAGCCCATTCTCGACCGCGTACTGCGCCCCGACACCCCGCTGGACGAGGCCGCCAAATGCGCGCTGATTTCCATGGATTCGACGCTGCGCTCGAATATTTCGGTGGGCCTGCCGCTGGACATGCTGGTGTACGAAGCCGATGCCCTGCGCGTGACGCACTTCGCCCACATCGACGAAGACAACGAGTACTTCCGCATGATCCGCAAGGCCTGGGGTGAACGCCTGCGCCAGGTCTTCACCGAGATCGCCGACCCCACCTGGACCAGCCCCGGCGCCGCGGATTCGCTGGCCGTGTCGGGCCGCCTGCACCAGCCGCCCCGCCTGACCCCCGCCGGCACCAGCAACGAACCCGCGCCCCTGCAAGTGCTGGCGCAAGACCCGGGCCAATCGCAAAGCAGCTGACCAACCCGGGTGTCTGACACCGTGCGTGTCAGACACCCGCCATATTCTCGAAGCAATGTCTGGCACCCATGGCGCTACCTTAGCCGCCGTGACGGATTTTCGCGGGCACTGCCGGGTGTCCGGCTCCCGTCAGGGTGCCGGACACCGTACAACTGAGACTGTCCCGGCACACAACGGTGTCTGGCACCCTCGCGGGAGCCAGACACCCGGCAATGCCTGCGAAGTACCCTATTTCACCTTGATAAGGTAGCGCCATGGGTATCCGACACTTTGCGTGTCGGATACCGTCCGCAGCGCTACCCCAGATCCAGCTCGCGCCAGATGCCCAGCGTGGCCTCGGCCTGGTTCAGGGTGTAGAAGTGCAGGCCCGGCGCGCCATTGTCCAGCAGGTTCTGGCACAGGTCGCCCACCACGTCCACGCCGAATGCGCGGATCGAGGCCTTGTCGTCGCCGAACTCGGCCAGGCGCAGGCGGATCCAGCGCGGGATTTCCGCGCCGCACATTTCCGAAAACCGCACCAGCTGATTGTGGTTGGTAATGGGCATGATGCCCGGCACGATGGGGATGGCAACTCCCTTGGCCTGGGCGCGATCGACGAAATCGAAATAAGCGTCGGCGTTGAAAAAATACTGCGTGATGGCCGCGTCGGCCCCGGCATTGACCTTGGCCACGAAGTGGTTCAGGTCGGCCGCCGGGCTGGTGGCCTGCGGGTGCATCTCCGGGTAGGCCGCCACTTCGATGTGGAAGGCGTCGCCGGTTTCCTGGCGGATGAAGGCCACCAGGTCGGCCGCGTAGCGCAATTCGCCCGCATCGCCCCCCATGCCCGAAGGCAGGTCGCCGCGCAGCGCCACCAGGCGGCGCACGCCGTGCTCGCGATAGGCGGCCAGGATGTCGCGCAGGTTCTCGCGCGTGGCGCCGATGCAGGA
The DNA here is from genome assembly GCF_020991325.1 of Bordetella petrii. Taxonomy (GTDB): domain Bacteria; phylum Pseudomonadota; class Gammaproteobacteria; order Burkholderiales; family Burkholderiaceae_B; genus Bordetella_A; species Bordetella_A petrii_E. The sequence continues at coordinate 11,069 of NZ_JAJMLX010000084.1, forward strand.
CAGATGAGGCGCGGCATCGCACCCCAGGTTCTGCAGCATGCGCACCGTGTCGGCGGTGCCGGCGCGGGTGGAACCGCCCGCGCCGAACGTGACGCTGACATAGCGCGGCTGGATGGCCAGCATCTGCTTGGCCGCGCGCACCAGCCGCTCTTGGGCGGCGATGTCGCGCGGGGGGAAGAACTCCAGGCTCAGGGCGGGAGTGGAAGGTTGAGTCATCTAGGAAGGGGAATCAGGGAATCAAGCGCGAAAGCAGGCCCGAGATGATGCTGTACAGGATGGCACCCGCCACGGCCCACCAGAATCCATTGACCTGGAAGCCACGCAAAATCGAACCCGCCAGCCAGAACAGCAAGGCGTTGAGCACGATCAGGAACAAGCCCAGCGTCACGATGGTGATGGGCAGCGTCAGCAGCACCAGCACCGGCTTGACCAGCATGTTCAGCAAGCCCAGCACCAGCGCGGCGATCAGCGCCGATCCGAAACTGGCCACCGTAATGCCGGGCAGCAAATAGGCCACGGCCAGCAGGGCCACCGCGTTCAAGAGCCAGACGAGTATCAAGGTCATTGCGATCTCCGATGATGCGCCAGGATAGGCAGGGCCGCCGCGCTCGCGGCGCGGCGTGTCCCTATTGTGCTACAGATCAATAACGGTAGTGATCGGGCTTGTAGGGGCCGTCCACCGACACGCTGATGTAGTCGGCCTGCTGCTTGCTCAGCGTGGTCAGCCTGGCGCCCAGCTTCTTCAGGTGCAGGCGCGCCACTTTTTCGTCCAGGTGCTTGGGCAGCACGTACACCTGCCCCTGCACGTACGCTTCATTGCGGGTGAACAGTTCGATCTGGGCGATGGTCTGGTTGGCGAACGACGACGACATCACGAACGAGGGGTGGCCGGTGGCGCAGCCCAGGTTCACCAGGCGGCCCTTGGCCAGCAGGATGATGCGCTTGCCGTCGGGGAACACCACGTGGTCGACCTGCGGCTTGATCTCTTCCCACTGGCAGTCGGCCAGGCCGGCGACGTCGATTTCATTGTCGAAGTGGCCGATATTGCACACGATGGCCTGGTCTTTCATGGCCGCCATGTGGTCGCGGGTGATGACGTTGTAGTTGCCGGTGGCGGTGACGAAGATGTCGGCGTGCGGCGCCGCTTCTTCCATGGTGACGACCTTGAAGCCTTCCATGGCGGCCTGCAGGGCGCAGATGGGGTCGATTTCGGTTACCCACACCTGTGCGCGCAGCGCGGCCAGTGCCTGGGCGCAACCCTTGCCCACGTCGCCATAGCCCGCCACGACCGCGACCTTGCCCGCCACCATCACGTCGGTAGCGCGCTTGATGCCGTCGACCAGCGATTCGCGGCAGCCGTACAGGTTGTCGAACTTGGACTTGGTGACCGAGTCGTTCACGTTGATGGCGGCGAAGGCCAGTTCGCCTTTTTGCGCCATCTGGTAAAGGCGGTGCACGCCGGTGGTGGTTTCTTCGGTAACGCCCTTGATTTCCGCCAGGCGGGTGGAATACCACTTGGGGTCGCGCTCGAGCGTGGCCTTGATGGACGCGAACAGCACGCGTTCTTCGTCGCTGCCCGGCTTGGCCAGCACCGACGCGTCTTTCTCGGCGCGCGCGCCCAGGTGCAGCAGCAGCGTGGCATCGCCGCCATCGTCCAGGATCATGTTGGCATGGCGGCCTTCGGGCCATTCGAAGATGCGGTGCGTGTACTGCCAGTATTCTTCCAGGGTCTCGCCCTTCACGGCGAACACCGGCGTGCCCGTGGCGGCAATGGCGGCGGCGGCGTGGTCCTGGGTGGAGAAGATATTGCACGATGCCCAGCGCACCTCGGCGCCCAGCGCCACCAGCGTTTCGATCAGCACGCCGGTCTGGATGGTCATGTGCAGGCTGCCGGCGATGCGCGCGCCCTTCAGGGGCTGGCTGGCCGCGAATTCTTCGCGGATGGCCATCAGGCCGGGCATTTCGGTTTCGGCGATGGCCAGTTCGCGGCGGCCCCAGCCTGCCAGCGACATGTCGGCAACGTGGTAGTCGGCAACGGTTTGGTCGGATACGGCGTTCATGGTGTGTGCTCCGGTAAAGATTCAACGGCGATGCGCAGGGCAGACGGCCGGACGGAACACCCATGTAAACCAGGAGCCCGCCTTTACCGCCTGTTGCGACAAAGGTGAGCGCCGTTGCTGCACGCCGCTTGCGCGGCGCCTGGTGAGATTCCTGAGCCTGGCAACCCGCCTGGCGGCCCGCATGCGGGGCCGGCCGGGGATCGTCGCAGCGCTCCTCAGGACTGAGGCGAATTGTACCGGCTGCAACGCCGGGCGCAACACCCGCCGGAGCGGGCGCGGCCGGCTACTGCACGGCCGGATCGGCCTGCACCGGCCAATCGGCGGCGCCGGCCGGCGTCAGCGGCACCAGCGCCTGCAACAGATCCTGGGCGATTTTTTCCCAGGTGCGCTTCAGCGCCCCTTCGCGCACCCCGGCGCGGTCCAGTTCCAGCGCCTGGCGGCAGGCCATGGCCAGGTCGTCGTTCACGAAACCGGTGGAACCCGCCTCGATCACCGCCAGCGGCGCTTCGGAATGAAAAGCCGCCACTGGCGTGCCGCAGGCCATGGATTCCAGCATCACCAGCCCGAAGGTGTCGGTCAGGCTGGGAAACACGAACACATCGGCCGCCGAGTAATAGGCGGGCAGTTTCTCGTCGGGCTGCATGCCGGTGAAATGCGCATTCGGATAGGCCTTGCGCAGGCGCGCTTCATCGGGGCCCGCGCCCACCACCACCTTGCTGCCCGGCAAGTCCAGCGACAGGAAGGCGTCCAGGTTCTTCTCGCGCGCCACGCGGCCCACGCTCAGGAAAATGGGCCGCGGCAGGTCGCCGAAAGCGTCGCGCGGGCCGGGCCGGAAGTGCGCGGCATCCACGCCGCGCGACCAGACCCGCAGGTTTTCCAGCCCGCGGGCCGCCACGATGTCGCGCACCGTGGGCGTGGGCACCAGCACGCAGGCCGACGGACGGTGGAACCAACGCATGAATTTCCAGGGCAGCGAGGCCGGGATCCCCATGCGGGCCTGCAGGTAGTCCGGAAACAGGGTATGGAACGAGGTGGTGAAGCGCCAGCCCCGGCGCAGCGCCATGCGGCGCGCCGCCAGGCCCAGCGGCCCCTCGGTGGCAATGTGCAGCGCGTCGGGCACCGTGTCGCCCAGGATGCGGCGCAACTGGCGCCCCGGCGTCAGGCACAGGCGCAGTTCGGGCTCGGACGGGGCCGGCACGGTGCGCGCGCCGTTCGGGTTGACCACGATCAGTTCGTGGCCCCATTGCGTCAACAGACGCTGCATGGTGGTCCAGGTACGTACCACGCCATTGACCTGGGGCGGCCAGGCGTCGGTGACAAGCACGATGCGCATGCGGTTCCTCCGGGGCGGAAGAGTAGGCAATAGCGGGATTTAGCCTGCCCCATGTGACAGGGACACGACAGAAATGTGACTGCCGGGTGTCCGGCCGCCTAGCCCTTGCGCCGCGGGTATCCCTGGGCGCGGATGCGCTGCCAGACCGCCTGTTTTTCTGCGTCGGTCATGAACACCCAGTTGGACACTTCCATGGCCGTGCGGCCGCAGCCGCGGCAGATTTCGTCGAACAACGTGGAACATACCGCCACGCAGGGCGAATCGGTGGCGGTAAAGGCGTTCTGCGAGACGCCGGCGCAGACGGCATCGGGCGCGCTGGCGTCCTTGATCGGGGTGTTGCTCATGCCGCGCAGCTTAGCATCCGCGGTGCGTCCCCTTTTGGAAGTCCCTGCTGGCGTAGCGGTTGCCTGCGCGCACCCTCAGCCGAACAGCCGGGCCGCCTCTTCCAGCACCAGGTCGGGCAGTTCCTCGGCCAAGTAGTGCGCCCCGGGCAGCGCCCGCCCGGCCACGTCGCCGGCCACCGCCCGCCACAACGCCAGCACGTCGAAGTTGCGGCCCACCGCGCCCCGTTCCCCCCAGAACACCCGCACCGGCATGCGTAGCCGTTCGCCGCCCTGCCGCCCCGCGCGGTCGTGCTCCAGGTCTATCGTGGCCGAGGCGCGGTAGTCCTCGCAAATGCCCGTGGCCCAACCCGGCAGGCCGGCGCAGCGCTCGTACTCAGCCAGGGCGCGCGGATCGAATACAGCCAGCCCGCCGGGCCGGCCGCCCATCACCGACCGCACATAGAAGACCGGATCGTGCCCGATCATGGTTTCGGGTAGCGGCGCGGGCTGGATCAGCCAGAACCAGTGGTAATAGGCCTGCGCGAAGGCGCGCGTGGCGCCTTCGTACATGTCCAGTGTGGGCGCGATATCCAGCAGCATCATGCGGCCGACGCGCGCCGCGTGGTCCAGCCCCAGGCGGTGCGCCACGCGGGCGCCACGGTCGTGCGCCAGCACGTCGAAAGTGTCGAAGCCCAAGGCCGTCATCAGCCCGGCCATGTCGCGTGCCATCTCGCGCTTGGAATGCGCCGCGTGCCCCGCCGATGCCGCCGGCTTGCCGCTGTCGCCGTAGCCGCGCAAGTCGGCGGCCACGCAGGTGCGGTAGCGGGTCAGCTCGGGCCACACCCGATGCCAGATCACGTGGGTTTGCGGATGGCCGTGCAACAGCAGCAAGGGCGGCCCCGACCCCTGGACGCGTGCGGCGATGCGCACGCCGTTTACCTGGAAGGTTTGCAGTGGCAGGTCGAACAGCGTGTCGGTCACGTCGCATTCCTGTTTTCAAGGGCGCTGCGCGGGCCGGCCGCATCCAGCCGCGCGCGCACCTGGTGGGCGATGTCCCGCATCCACGGATGGCGCGCCCAGTGGGCGGCCTCGTAGCGATCGATCTCGCCCAGCTGTTGCAGCGTGGTTCCCACCATGTCGCGCCCGTGGGCAAACATGTCGCGGTGCCGCTCCGACAACTGGAACGCCGCGGACCAGCCTTGCGCGCCGCGCACCGTGCCCGCCCGCACATCGATCTGGATGCGGTGCGTCGCCGGCGCGGACACCTGCCCCAGCAGCGCGTCCACGTCCGCCGCGGGCAGGGTCACCAACAGCAGGCCATTGTTCAGCGCATTGAAGAAGAATATCTCGCCGAAGCTGGCCGCGATAACCGCCCGGATGCCGTACTGCTGCAGCCCCCAAACCGCGTGCTCGCGGCTGGATCCGCAGCCGAAGTTCGGCCCCGCCACCAGGATGGACGCCCCCGCGTAGGCGGGCTGGTTCAGCACGCAATCGGCGCGCGGCTGGCCCGCCTCGTCGAAACGCAGGTCGTACAGCAGGCCGCGGTCCAGCCCCGCCTTGTCGACGATGCGCAAGAACTGCTTGGGCATGATCTGGTCGGTGTCCAGGTTGCTGAACGGCAGCGGCGCCGCAATGCCCGATATCAGGGAAGAACTGTTCATGCTGCCTGCTCCAGGGTGCGCGCATCGACGATCCGGCCCGCCAGCGCGACTGGTACTGCTGAACCACTGCCAGCAGCAGATCTTCTTTCTGCGGAAAGTAATAGTGGATGCTGGA
>NZ_JAJMLX010000085.1 GCF_020991325.1 Bordetella petrii
CTGGCGGTGCCGCACGAGCCGCACGCGGGCATGTTTGTCTGGGCCGACTGCGGCCGCGACACCGAAAGCCTGGCCCGCACCGCGGCCGACCGCGGCCTGTTGCTGGCGCCCGGCAGCCTGTTCTCGCCGACCCAGGCGCCTTCATCGATGCTGCGGTTCTCGGTCGCCATGGTGGACACGCCCGGCATCTGGCCAGCCCTGGCCGGTGTGCTCGACACACCCGCCGTTTAAGCGCCGCGAACCTTGCGGCGCAAGCCCGGGGGAAGTCCTATACTGTTCTTCTTTTCCGGCTACATCATCCAAGGAATCAGCATGTCCGAGGTATCCATCAAACCCCTGACCGACAACTTCGCCGTGGCGCCGCAACTGTCGCCTGGCGACATGGCCGGCGTGGCCGCGGCCGGCTACAAAAGCGTCATCATCAACCGGCCTGATTTCGAAGGCGGCCCCGATCAACCCACCGCTGCCGACGTCGCGGCCGCGGCGCGCGAGGCCGGCTTGCAGATCGAATACCAGCCCGTCATCGGCAGCGCCATGACGGCCGCCGATGTTGCTCGCTTTGCCGAATTGTTGCGCACCATGCCCGGGCCCGTACTGGCGTATTGCCGTACTGGCACGCGATGCACTAATCTTTTCGTGGCATCGCAGCAGATGTCTTGATGGCTCTCAAGGCTGCGGGAAGACCGCAATGCGTATCATCGCGGTTTTCCAGTAGCATGGGTTCTCTCACCAGCACACTGGAGCAGGCAATATGTTCAAGAAAATCCTGATTCCCACCGACGGTTCGCCGCTGTCGGCGCAGGCTGCCAACGCCGGCATCTGCTTTGCGCGTTCGGTCGGTGCCGAAGTCGTGGCCCTGCACGTTACCCAGCCTTTTGCCGCTACCATCGGCTTCGACGGCATGGCGGCAGCCTATGCCATCACCGACGAAGACTACGAAAAAGCCTCGGCCGAGCAGGCCGAAAACTACCTGAAGCAAATCCTCGACCGCGCCGACACCGCCGGCGTCAAGGTGCAAACGCGCGCCGTATCCAATTTCAACGTGGCGGACGGCATTGTGCAGGCCGCCGCCGAAAACGGCTGCGACCTCATCTTCATCGGCAGCCACGGCCGCAGCGGCCTGTCGCGCCTGCTGCTGGGCAGCGTCACCGCCAAGGTGCTGTCGCTGGCGCACGTGGCGGTGCTGGTCTACCGCGTCAAAGAAGACAAAGAAAAGAAATAACCCCACCAGGCCCGGCCATGCCGGGCCTTTTTCTTTCCCCTATACCTGTGGCGCAGACAGGGCTATCCCCTGGCTTTGCGCCAGCCTGCGCGCATAATATTTCCCCTGGCACGGCCCATGGGCCGGTTGCCACGCCGGATTCACCTGACCAGGGGCCGCCATGACTCGCAAGACGCGCATCGAGCAATACCGCAATATCGGCATTTCCGCCCATATCGACGCGGGCAAAACCACCACGACCGAGCGCATCCTGTTCTACACGGGCATCACCCACAAGCTGGGCGAGGTCCATGATGGCGCGGCCGTGATGGACTGGATGGCCCAGGAACAGGAACGCGGCATCACCATCACGTCGGCCGCCACTACCGCTTTCTGGAGCGGCATGGCGGGCAATTATCCCGAGCATCGCATCAACATCATCGACACTCCGGGCCACGTCGATTTCACCATCGAGGTAGAGCGCTCGATGCGGGTGCTGGACGGCGCGTGCATGGTGTACGACTCCGTCGGCGGCGTACAGCCTCAGTCGGAAACCGTATGGCGGCAGGCCAACAAGTACGGCGTGCCGCGCATTGCCTTCGTGAACAAAATGGATCGCATCGGCGCGGATTTCTTCCGCGTGCAGAAGCAAATAGGTGAACGCCTGAAGGGCGACGCGGTGCCCATCCAGATTCCGGTGGGCGCCGAAGACCATTTCCAGGGCGTGGTCGACCTGGTCAAGATGAAGGCCATCATCTGGGACGACGACAGCCAGGGCGTGCGTTTCGAGTACCGCGATATCCCCGGCGACCTGGCCGCCTCGGCCCGGCAATGGCACGACCATATGGTCGAGAAGGCCGCCGAGGCCGATGAAGCCTTGCTGGAAAAATACCTGTCGGGCGAGCCCCTGTCCGAAGACGACATCAAGCGTGGTTTGCGCAAGCGCACCATCGCCAACGAGATCGTGCCCATGATGTGCGGCAGCGCCTTCAAGAACAAGGGTGTGCAGGCCATGCTGGACGCGGTTATCGACTACCTGCCTTCTCCCGTGGATGTGCCCGCCATCAAGGGCCACGACCAGCAAGACCGCGACATCGAGCGGCATCCCGCCGACAACGAGCCGTTCTCGGCGCTGGCGTTCAAGATCATGACCGACCCCTTCGTGGGCCAGTTGGTATTCTTCCGCGTGTATTCGGGGGTGGTGAAATCGGGCGACTCGGTGCTTAACCCGCTCAAGGGCAAGAAAGAACGGCTGGGGCGCCTGCTGCAAATGCACGCCAACGAGCGGCGCGAGATCAGCGAAGTTTATGCGGGCGACATCGCCGCGGCCGTGGGTATCAAAGAGGTTACCACCGGCGATACGCTGACCGACCCGGCGCACGTCATCATCCTGGAACGCATGACGTTCCCCGAGCCGGTCATTTCCCAGGCCGTCGAGCCCAAGACCAAGGCCGACCAGGAAAAAATGGGCCTGGCCCTCAACCGGCTGGCGCAGGAAGATCCCTCTTTCCGCGTCCGCACCGATGAAGAATCGGGCCAGACCATTATTTCGGGCATGGGCGAACTGCACCTGGAAATCCTGGTCGACCGCATGAAGCGTGAGTTCGGGGTGGAAGCCACGGTGGGCAAGCCGCAAGTGGCCTACCGGGAAACTATCCGCAAGACCTGCGACGAAGTGGAAGGCAAATTCGTCAAGCAGTCGGGCGGGCGCGGGCAATACGGCCACGTGGTGCTCAAGCTGGAACCGCAGGAGCCCGGCGCGGGCTTCGCGTTCGTGGATGCCATCAAGGGCGGAGTGGTGCCGCGCGAATTTATTCCGGCGGTTGAGCGCGGTGTGCGCGAAAGCCTCAATGCCGGCGTGCTGGCGGGCTATCCGGTTGTCGACGTGAAAGTCACCCTGGTTTTCGGTTCATACCACGACGTGGATTCCAACGAGAACGCCTTCCGCACCGCCGGCTCCATGGCTTTCAAGGAAGGCATGCGGCGGGCCCGGCCCGTGTTGCTGGAACCCATGATGCACGTCGAAGTGGAAACCCCCGAAGACTTCACCGGCCACGTCATGGGCGATTTGTCGTCGCGGCGCGGCATGGTGCAGGGCATGGACGATATCGCGGGCGGGGGCGGCAAGCTGGTGCGCGCCGAAGTGCCATTGGCCGAGATGTTCGGCTATTCTACCTCGCTGCGCTCGCTGACCCAGGGGCGCGCCACATACACCATGGAATTCAAGCACTACGCCGAGGCGCCCGCCCAGGTGGCCGAGCAGGTCATCGCGGCCCACGGCCGCTAGGCACCTGCCTTGCGGGCTATCGCGGGCGCAACGTCCGCGATAGCCATTGCCATGGTCTGCCGTTATGATCGCTAGACCATTGCCGGAGGCCCCATGGACTACATGCTCTCGCTTGCCGAACAACCCGCCGTCTGGGCGGCGCTGGCCACCCTGATCGTCATGGAAGTCGTGCTGGGCATCGACAACCTCATTTTCATTTCCATCATCACCAACAAACTGCCCGAACACCAGCAGTCGCGCGGGCGGCGCATCGGCATCGGGCTGGCGCTGATCCTGCGGCTGGCGCTGCTGGGGACGGTGGCGTTCATCGTGCAACTGACGCAGCCCTTGTTCACGGTGTTCGGCCAGGCGTTTTCCTGGCGCGATCTCATCCTGATCGCCGGCGGCCTGTTCCTGGTATGGAAAGCCACCAAGGAAATCCATCACCACGTCGACCCGACCCCCGACGGCGACATGTTCGACGGCAAGAAGGCAACCCTGACCTTCGGTTCGGCGGTGGCGCAGATCCTGATGCTGGACCTGGTGTTTTCCATCGACAGCATCATTACCGCGGTGGGCATGACCGACCACATCCCCGTCATGTTCATCGCGGTCATCGTCGCCGTCACGGTCATGCTGCTGGCCGCCGACCCGCTGGCCAATTTCATCAAGCGCAACCCCACCGTGGTGATGCTGGCGCTGGGCTTCCTGCTGATGATAGGCATGACGCTCATTGCCGAAGGCTTCGGGGCGCATGTGCCCAAGGGCTACATCTACGCGGCCATGGCCTTCTCGGCGCTGGTCGAGGGGCTGAACATGATGGCCCGGCGCGCCAGCTCGCACCGGGGCGGCGGGCACTAGTGGCTGCCCCATTGTTTCGTGGCGGTGTATCTATGGGACAGCACACCAGGGGCCTGGTGTCAGGCCAGAAAGCTCTCGATGGCCGCGTTGAAGGCGCGTGGATTGCCCAGGTTCATGCCGTGCGAAGAGCCCGCGATCACTTCCCTGCTGGCGGATGGCAGCCACTCGGCCAGCATGTCCAGCACGGCGGGGTAGGGCGCCGGGCTCAGCGCGCCGCCGATCAGCAGCGTGGGCAGGCCCAGCCGCTCGACCTGTTCACGCGCCAGCGGCGGCAGTGATTCGGCCGCCTGCCCGCCCAGCGTGGACGCATTGTCGCGCACCATGTCCTTGAACCACGGCACCATGCGGCGCCAGGTGTCGGCGCCCGACACGGTGTCCACGAACATGGCCAGCCCGCCATCCACATTGCCGGATTCGATCATTGCCAGCGCGCGTTGCCGGAAGCCGTCGCGCCGATCAGTGGCCTGGCCGGGCAGGGGCAGGCCGGGATCTGCCAGCGTCAGGGACCGCACCCGTTGCGGCGCGCGCAAGGCAGCCTCGAGCGCCACGCGGGCCCCGCGTGAATGGCCCACCACGTGGGCCGCGCCTTCGCCCAGGGTATCGATAAAGGCCAGTACGTCATCGACATGCTGGTCTATGGAAAAATCTGCTCCGTCCCACTGCTGTGGCCAGTAATGGCGCAAGCTGGGCGCCAGCACGCGGAACGACCGGCCCAGCGGCGCCATCTGGTATTTCCAGTAGCGGCAGTCGCACAGCGACCCGTGCACCAAGACCAGCGGCGTACCTGCGCCGTACTCGGTGTAGGTCGTGGCGTAGCCATTGATGTGGGCGGTCTGCAGGGGTAGCTGGGGGTCTGAGCGCATGGAGAGCAGGCAAGGGTTCCAGCGCGTGATTCTAGCGCCCCGGGGCGCGGCACGCTGCTAAACTCGACGTCCATGTCCCGCCGCGCTGCCTGGCGGCGGCCGATTCCATGGAACCTTCCCGCATGTCTGCCGAATCCGTATCCTTCCTGCCCGAGTCGGCGCAGCGCGTAGCCCGCCTGCTGCAAGGCCTGGGCCATGAACACGCCATCGTCATGTTGCCGCAAACCGGCAAAACCTCGGCCGAGGCCGCGCAGGGCCTGGGCTGCCAGGTCGCCCAAATCGCCAAGTCCATCATTTTCCGGCGCCGGGTCGACGATGTGCCGGTGCTGGTCATCGCCAGCGGCGCCAATCGGGTCGACGAAGCCAAAGTGGCCGCCCTGGTAGGAGAACTGGCCAAGGCCGACGCCCGCTACGTGCGCGACATGACAGGTTATGCCATTGGCGGCGTGTGCCCCATCGGCCATGCCGTCAAGCCTGCCATGCTGCTCGACCAAGACCTGTTCCAGTACGACACATTATGGGCGGCCGCCGGCCACCCCCATGCGGTGTTCCAGCTAAGCCCGCGCCAACTGGCCGACATGACAGGCGCCGCGGTGGCCGATGTCGCCCTGCGCGCCTGACCAGGGAAACCGCCGCCATGGACTGGACCTGGGTCTGGATACCCGCGACGCTGGCCGCCGCCGCCGCGCAGGCGGGCCGCAACGCCGTGCAGCGCAGCCTGACTGCTACGCTGGGCACCTTGGGGGCTACCCAGGTGCGCTTTCTGTTCGGTTTCCCCTTCGCTTTGCTGTTCCTGGCCCTGGTGTGGGCGGCGGATGGCGGGCCGGCGCCCGGCGCGGGCGCTGAGTTCCTGCTGTTCGTGCTGGGTGGGGCGGTGGCGCAGATCACCGCCACGGCGCTGATGCTGGCGGCCATGCGCGAACGTTCCTTCGTGGTGGTTACTGCCTGGACCAAGACCGAACCGGTGCAGGTCGCGTTGTTCGGCTTTGCCGTGCTGGGCGACCCCCTGTCGCCATTGGGCATTGCGGCGGTGCTGCTGGCGACGCTGGGCGTAGTGCTGATGTCGGGCAACGCTGGCGCGGCCACGGGGCGCGGCAGTCTGCGGCCCGCGTTGCTGGGCCTGGTCTCGGGCGCTTTTTTTGCACTGTCGGCCATCGGTTTTCGCGGCGCCATCCTGGCGCTGGATAGCGGCGGCTTCGTGCTCAAGGCCACCTGGACGCTGGCGTGGTCGCTGGGGGTGCAGACGCTGCTGCTGGTGGCCTGGATGCTGCTGTTCAATCGGGCGCTGCTGAAGGCCTGCGTGGCCGCCTGGCGGGCGTCGATCTGGGGCGGCCTGCTCGGCGCAACGGCGTCGCAAGGCTGGTTCCTGGGCTTTGCCCTGACGGCTGCCGCCAATGTCCGCACCCTGGGCCTGGTTGAGGTGCTGTTTGCCCAGGTATTGTCGCGCCGCCTGTTCTCGCACGCCAGCAGCCGGCGCGAACTGGGCGGTATCGCCCTGATCGTGATCGGGGTCGGGCTGCTGCTGGCGGCGTCTGCTTAGCGGCTTCTTACTGCAGCAGTTGCAGGCGGTTCTGCGCCGTGGCCGCGGCCTGCGTGTTGGGGTAGTCTTTCACAATGCGCTGCAGCGACGCCTTGGCGCCGGCGCGGTTGTTCATTTCGATCTGGCTGCCGGCAATGACCAGCAGCGCGTCGGGCGCGCGCGGGCTGTCGGGCGACTGCTGCACCAACTGGTTCAGTTCGTCGATGGCGCCCTTGTAGTCCCGCACCGCGTAGCGGCTGCTGCCCAGGTAGAACTTGGCCGTGGGTGCCAGTTGGCTGTCGGGATACAGCGCAATGAAGGCGGCCAGCGATTCGCCGGCTTCTTTGTATTGCCCCTTGCGGAACTGGTCGATGGCACCGTCGTAAGCAGCCTGTTCGCGCGGGTCGCTGGCCGTGGCGCCCGGGGGGTTGTTGGCGCCGCCCTGGCCCGGCTGCGTGCCCGGCTGCTGGCGCGACACCAGTTCCAGTTGTTCACGCAATTGCGCAATTTCCTGCTGCATGGCCTGCATCTGGTCGGCTAACTGCAGCCGGGCGCGCTGGTTCTGCTCGTGCTGCTGCTGAACTTGTTTACGCAAGTCCAGGATGGCCCGGCGGGCTTCGTCATCCGAGAAAGCATGGGCGGGGGCGGCGATCGCGGCCGCGGCCAGGGCAGCCGTAACGACCAGGGTACGCAGGGGCAGGACTTGTGCGCGCATGGGATCTTTCCAAAGTCTAAAAACAAAAACGTCGGAACGGCCGCTTGACCGTTCCGACGCGCGGCAGGGCTAGTGCGCGGAAATGCTTAGCGCTGATACTCGATATCGGCGCGGCGGTTCTCCGCGAAATCGGCTTCGGAAGTGCCCGTGGCGCGGGGCTTTTCCTTGCCGAAGCTGATGGTCTCGATTTGCGCGTCGCTGACGCCCAGCAGGGTCATCATGCGGCGCACGGCGTCGGCACGGCGCTGGCCCAGGGCCAGGTTGTATTCGGCGCCGCCGCGCTCGTCGGTGTTGCCTTGGATCTGCACGCGCTGCTGCTGGTTCGAAGACAGGTAGCGGGCGTGCGTTTCAACCAGGCTGCGGTACTGCTCGGGCACCGTGTAGCTGTCGAAGTCGAAGTACACCGAACGCTGCTGGGCCAGGACGCTCTGCGGGTTGAACGGATCCATGATCTGGCCCGAGGCGGTGCCTTGGCCGGTGCCGGTGGAGCCGGTCTGGCCAGACTGTTCGTCCAGCGGAACCGAGCTGCAAGCCGCCAGAGCGGCTGCCAGGGCGGCGATGGTGAGGCTTTTGGCAATGCGCATTTTCATGATTGTTCCTTTGCAAAGAAGGGTCATACGTGTGTTAACGGGTAAAAGGGCCCCAAGTCGGTTCACGTACTTCCCCATTCAGTACCGAGAGCGTCTGCCGCACGCGACCATCGCTGGACACGCCTGCCAATACGCTGCGGCCATTCTGGACCGCCGCATAAAGGATCTGCATGCCATTGGGCGCAAAACTCGGTGCTTGATCGTCGCGACCATCGGTCAGCAGAGTTTCAGTGCCCGTGGCAAGTTGGAGTGAGGCGATGCGAAACGCGCCGTCGCGTCTTGAAACGTACAGCAGCGTGGAACCGTCGGGGGAAATTCGGGGTGAGATGTTGTAACTACCGTTAAAAGTGAGCCGACGGGCATCGCCTCCGTCGAGGCTGGTTTGATAGATTTGCGGTCCACCGCTGCGATCACTGGTAAAGATAATAGAACGGCCATCGGGCGTAAAGATGGGTTCGGTGTCGATGCCGGGGGAACGCGTCAAACGGCGCATATTCGAGCTTCCGTCGGCGCTGACGATGTAAATTTGCGACAAACCATCGCGCGTCAGTGCCACGGCCAGTTTGCTGCCATCGGGCGACCACGCCGGGGCGCTGTTGTTGCCTTTGAAATTAGCCACCGGGATTCGGTTGCTCGAAGACAACGTGTGCACATACACAACAGGTTTGCCGGATTCGAAGCTTACATACGCCAGTTTGCTGCCATCGGGCGACCATGCCGGCGAAATGATCGGTTCACGCGAGCGCAGGGCAACCTGCGGGTTCTGGCCGTCGGCATCGGCCACTTGCAGTTCGTAGGTATTGCCGCGCTTGAGCACATAAGCGATGCGGGTCGAGAACACACCACGCACACCGGTGATCTTTTCATAGATGCGGTCGGCGATCTGGTGCGCGACACGGCGCAATTCCTGTTCGGTGCCCGAGAACGCCACGCCGTCCAACTGGCCTTTCTTGACCGTATCGGCCAGGCGGTAGCGCACGTCGAAGCGGCCGTCGGGACCGCGCGTGATGCTGCCATAGGCCAGGAAATCGGCGCCCTTGGTGCGCCAGTCGTCGTAGGCGACCGGCGAATCGACGTTCAGTCCGGCGCCCGCCGCATTGATCAGGCGGAACTGCCCGGTACGGGTCAGGTCGGCGCGGATGACTTCGGCCAGGGCGCGGCCATGGACGTCATCGACGGCGAAGTCGGCAATGGCCACCGGGTACTGGGTGGCACCGGTGCCGGAAATATCCACGCGCAATTGCGCATGGGCCGGCTGCCAGACGAGCAGGGCGATTGCCGTCAGCATGGCGAACAGCGTGACATAAGCACGCGCAAGCCCGGGTGAAAACGGGCGGCTGGAGGCGGGAGTCATGGTCGGCAATCTCCTGTCAGTCATACATTCTGTACACAACGTCGATAACGGACGCATAGCCGCCCGTCGAGGGTTTGGGGAACGGATTGCAGCGCCGGATACCGGTTTCCACCGCGCGGTCGAAACCCGTGTTGCCCGACGAACTGGTCAGGCTCACGCCCGTGACCTTGCCGTCTGAACTCAACTGTACCCGGTATTGCGCGGTGGGGTTGGACGAGCCGCTGCGCGGCGGGGTGGGATAGGCCACGCCCGGTCGAACGCAGGCACGAACCTTCGCGCCGTAGCCATCGTCCCGGCCGCCGCCTTGCTGGTTGCGGTCGGCAGTGCCGCCGGGGATGCCGGCCGCGCCCATGGCGTCGTTGCGGAACGCTTCGCGCAGGGCCTTGTCCGCGGCCGCTTTCTTGGCTGCCGCGGCTTTTTCCGCGGCGGCCTTCTTGGCGGCTTCTTCCTTGGCTTTTTTCTCGGCAGCGGCTTTCTTCTCGGCCGCAGCCTTTTCCGCGGCCGCTTTCTCGGCGGCCGCCTTTTTCTCCGCGGCTGCCTTCTCGGCCGCGGCTTTCTCAGCCGCCGCCTTCTTCTCGGCGGCCGCCTTCTCGGCAGCGGCTTTTTCGGCGGCAGCTTTCTCGGCCGCCGCTTTCTCGGCCGCGGCCTTCTCCGCCGCCTTGCGCTCCTGTTCCAGGCGCTGCTTTTCTTTCAGTTCGGCCTGCTTGCGCTCTTCTTCCAGGCGGGCCTTTTCCTTGGCGGCCTCGGCTTCCTGGCGTGCCTTCTCTTCCTGCTCGCGCTTCTTGCGTTCCTCTTCCAGCGCGATTTCGGGGTCGGGCTGCGGAGGCTGCGGTTCTTCCACCGGAGGCGGGGCAGGGGGGGGCTCGGGCTGTGGTTCGGGTTCGGGTTGGGGCGCCGGTTGCGGCTCGGGTTCGGGTTCGGGCTGGGGTTGGGGTTGGGGCGGTTCAGGCTGGGGTTGCGGCTCGTCCGGCTGTTCTTGCGGCGGCGGGGCGTCGGGCGAGTCACCTTCGGCCCACAGTTCCACCTGGACGGGGCCGGGGTTTTCCGAGCGCCAGTTCACGCCGAAAATCAGCACGATCACCAGCAGCACGTGTACCAGGATGGCCAGGCCCAGGGCCTTGCGGTTGTCTTGCGCGGCGGGGGTGATCGGCGCGGTGCTGTCGTGTCGAATAATGGGCGGGGTCATAGGCAGTGCGGAAGCGGTACGCGGGGGCGCGTCAACGCTTTTCTTGTTCCTGCGCGGCCGCGCCCTGGTCGACCAGCAGGCCCAGGCGGGTAACGCCGTTGCTGCGCAGGTCATCCATGATCTTCACCACGGTTTCGTAGGGCACCTTGCCGTCGGCGGCAATCACCACCGGCGTTTCCGCCGTGATGCGCTGCCGGACTTGGTCGACCAACTGGTCGCGGGGGATATCCTGCGGCGTGGCGCCGGCCTCGCGCATGCGCAGCGCCACCTGGCCATCTTCGGATACCTGCACCTCCAGCGGCGTGGCGGGCACTTCCGAGGCCTGGCCCACCGACGGCAGGTTGATCAGCCCGGGAGTGATCAAGGGGGCGGTAACCATGAAGATCACCAGCAGCACCAGCATCACGTCGATGTACGGCACGACGTTGATGTCGGCTTTCATGCGGCGGCCCGCGCGGCCGTTCGACCGTAGCGACGGCATCAGCGCACCTGGCGTTGCAGAATGTTCAGGAACTCATCGACGAAGCTGTCGAACCGGATCGACAGGCGGTCGATGTCGTGGGTGTAGCGGTTGTAGGCCACCACCGCGGGAATCGCCGCGAACAGGCCGATGGCCGTGGCGATCAGGGCCTCGGCGATACCGGGGGCCACCGATGCCAGCGTGGCCTGCTGCATGTTGGACAGGCCGATGAAGGCGTGCATGATGCCCCAGACCGTGCCCAGCAGGCCGATGTACGGGCTGACCGAGCCGGCCGATGCCAGGAAGTTCAGGTGCGATTCGAGCGAATCCATTTCACGCTGGTAGGCGGCGCGCATCGCGCGGCGCGGGCCGTCCAGCATGGTGTTGGCGTCGCCGTTGGGATGCGTGCGGCGCGCCTTCAGGAACTCGGTCATGCCGGCATCGAAGATGCGCGCCAGCGCACCCTGTTCGTCGCGGCGGCTGGCCACGGCCTGTTGCAGCATGGACAGGTCGCCGCCCGACCAGAAATCGTCTTCGAAGCGGCGCGTCTGCGCATGGGCGCGCTTGATGGCAAGCCGCTTGGCGAAAATGTAGGTCCAGGACAGGATGGAAATGCCCAGCAGCAGCAGCATGATGAGCTGGACGGGGACGCTGGCGTGGGTAACCAGCGAAAGCAACGACATGTCGTTGGTGACTTGCATGGGTTATTCCTGAAGGGATTCCAGTTTGGTGCGAACAACGGCCGGCAGTGCCGCCGGCCGAAAATTCATGGCGTCGACACAGCAGACTTGGATATTGCCGTGCGCGAGCAGTTCCCCGTCGCGTTCGGCACGTTGGGCGAAGTGTATCGAAGCGCGGCCCACTCGGGTGATACGGCTGCGTATCGTAATGAAATCGTCAAGCTTTGCCGGCTTGCGGTAGGACATGTCCAGAGAATGGACGACGAAGATCCGCCCTTCGCCTGCGGCCAGCGCCGATTGCTGTACTCCCAGCCCGCGCAGCCACTCGGTACGGGCGCGTTCCAGGAATTTCAGGTAGTTGGCATAGAACACTACTCCGCCCGCATCCGTGTCTTCATAGTAGACACGGATGTTCAGGACGGATTCGGCAGACTTCGGTTCGATCACAGTGGGTATGGCAGCCTCTCGGTCGCCGGGCAGCAGGGCCGGGCAGTCTACAGCGTTTCCAGTTTCGCCAGCACCTGTTCCAGGGCTGACTCGGTGGGGATCTTCGCGGCCTCGCTTTCGCGGCGGGCCTGCAATTCCACCACACCGTCGTTAAGGCCGCGTTCTCCAACTGTTACGCGCACGGGCACCCCGATCAGTTCCCATTCGGCGAACATCACGCCCGGCCGGGCGTCACGGTCGTCCAGAATGACATCCACGCCGCGAGCGCGCAGTTGGTCATACAATTTTACGGCTTCGTTACGTACCGTTTCATTTTTACCCCAGCCGACCGGGCAAATAACCACCTCGAAGGGCGCGATGGCGCGGGGCCACACAATGCCCCGCGCGTCATTGTTCTGCTCGATGGCGGCCGCCGCGATCCGGCTGATGCCGATGCCGTAGCAGCCCATCTGCAGGGTGGCCGGCTTGCCGTTTTCGTCCAGGAAGGTGGCTTTCAGGGCGTCGGAATACTTGGTGCCCAGGAAAAACACGTGGCCGACCTCGATGCCGCGCTGGATGGCCAGGCGGCCCTTGCCGTCGGGCGACGGGTCGCCTTCGACCACGTTGCGCAAATCGGCCACCAGTTCGGGTTCGGGCAGGTCGCGGCCCCAGTTGGCACCCTGGTAGTGGAAATCTTCGCGGTTGGCGCCGCAGACGAAATCGGCCATGTTGGCCACCGTGCGGTCGGCCACCACGCGTACGGGCAGGGCGGTGCCGATGGGGCCCAGGTAGCCGGGCTTGCAGCCGAAATGCGCCACGATCTCGTCTTCGGTGGCAAAACGGAACCCGGCCAGCCCGGGCAGCTTGCCGGCCTTGACCTCGTTGAGTTCGTGGTCGCCGCGCAGCAGCAACAGCCATACCTGGACCTTGCCGGGTTCAGGCTCGGTGGCCAGCACGATGGATTTCAGGGTGCGGTCCAGGGGCAGGCCCAGCAGCTTGGCCACGTCTTCGCACTTGGCGGCGCCCGGGGTGGGCACCGCTTCCAGGGCCTGGGCAGCCGGCGCGCGTTCGGCCAGCAGGCCGGGCGCCTCGGCCAGTTCCATATTGGCGGCGTACTGGGATTCGGGGCTGTACACCAGCAGGTCTTCGCCGGTGTCGGCGATCACCTGGAACTCGTGGCTGCGTGAACCGCCGATCGAGCCCGTGTCCGCGGCCACCGCGCGGAATTCCAGGCCCAGCCGCCCGAAAATGCGCAGATAGGCTTCGTACATGCGGTCGTAGCTTGCCTGGGCGCCGGCCTCGTCGCGGTCGAACGAGTAAGCGTCTTTCATGGTGAATTCGCGTCCGCGCATCAGGCCGAAGCGGGGGCGTCGCTCGTCGCGGAATTTCGTCTGGATATGGTAGAAATTCAGCGGCAGCTGCCGGTAGCTGTGGATTTCATTGCGGGCGATGTCCGTAATGACTTCTTCCGAGGTGGGCTGCAGCACGAAATCGCGCTGGTGGCGGTCTTTGATGCGCAGCAGTTCGGCGCCGTATTGCACCCAGCGGCCCGATTCCTGCCACAGTTCGGCCGGCTGCACTACGGGCATCAGCAGCTCGATGGCGCCGGCCGCGTTCATCTCGTCGCGAACGATCGCCTCGATCTTGCGGATCACCTTCAGCCCCATGGGCATGTAGGTGTAAATGCCGCCCGCCAGCTTGCGGATCATGCCGGCCCGGGTCATCAGGCGGTGGCTGGCAACTTCGGCCTCGGCGGGGGCCTCTTTCAGGGTGTTCAGGTGGTAGGTGGATGCGCGCATGTTTAAAGGTGGCTACAGATACGTATAATCGACCGTAATTGTATTGAATTCGGTGGGGGTGGCCCATGCTTGATCGTGAAGGCTACCGTCCCAATGTCGGCATTATTCTCGTCAACACCAAGAACGAGGTCTTTTGGGGCAAGCGTATCAGGGAACACGCGTGGCAGTTCCCGCAGGGCGGCATCAAGTACGGCGAAAGCCCGGTGCAGGCCATGTATCGCGAACTCCACGAAGAAGTGGGCCTGAAGCCCGAACATGTCCGTATTTTGGGGCGTACACGCGATTGGCTGCGTTATAACGTACCGGATCATTTCGTCCGGCGCGAATGGCGCGGCCACTATAAAGGTCAAAAACAGATCTGGTTCCTGTTGCGCCTGGTCGGCCGCGACTGCGACGTGTGCCTGCGGGCCACGCAGCATCCGGAATTCGACGCCTGGCGCTGGAGCCAGTATTGGGTGCCGCTGGACGCGGTCATCGAGTTCAAGCGCGAGGTCTACACCATGGCGCTGAACGAACTGTCGACCATTCTCTTCCGGCGCCAGCACGAAACCCGCTACCTGCGCCAGCGTATCCATGGCCAGGCGCGGGCCGCCGATGGCCTGCCCGCCGAACCCGACGGCCATGCGCATATTGCTGGTTGAAGACGAACTCGAAATGGCATCGTGGCTGGTGAGGGCGCTTGCGCAAAGCGGCTTCACCCCCGACCACGCCCCCGACGCGCGCAGCGCCGAGGCCCTCATGGCCGCCAACGAGTACGACGCCATCGTCATGGACCTGCGCCTGCCCGACAAGCATGGCCTGGTGCTGTTGCGCGACATGCGCAACCGCGAAGACAGCACGCCGGTGCTGGTGCTGACGGCGCAGGGCGCGCTGCAGGACCGGGTGCGCGGCCTGAATCTGGGCGCCGACGACTTCCTTACCAAGCCCTTCGCCCTGGAAGAACTCGAGGCGCGCGTCGCGGCCCTGGTACGCCGCAATCGCGGCCGGCAGTATCCCCGCCTGCAGTGCGGCTCGTTGTCCTACGATGGCGAAAGCCGGGCCTTCACCCTGGACGGCAACCTGCTTTTCCTTACTCCGCGCGAACACGCCGCCCTGGTGGCCCTGCTCAGCCGCAGCGGCTATCCGGTCGACAAGGCGCAGCTGTTCGGTAAAGTATTCACCCGCGACAGCGAAGCCAACCTGGATGCGATCGAAGTCGTGCTGCATCGGCTGCGCAAGAAGCTGGCCGGCAGCGATGTCCGCATCGTCACCGTGCGCGGCCTGGGCTACATGCTGGAAAGCATCGCCAGTGAACCCGCCGGAACCTAGCCGCGTGCGCTTGCCGCGGGTCGGCATTCGCACGCTGCTGATCACGCTGCTGCTGCCGGGGGTCATCCTGCTGCTGGTCATCGACAGCTGGAACGACTACCGCACGCTGGCCGCCATTACCAACGAAGCCTACGACAGCGCGCTGCTGGAACCGGCCCGCGTGCTGGAAAGCAGCATCGAATTCAACGACGCCGGCGAACTCGTCGTGGCCACGCCGGTCTATGCCCAGGTCATTCTCGAATCCAAGGCGGGCCTGCGCAAATATTTCCGTATCGAGGAAGTCATCCCGCCGGTGGCCGAGGGCGCGCCGTTCGTGCCGCCGCCCGGGCGCACCCTGGCCGGCATGCCCGAACTGCCCCGCCCGCCGGAATGGCCGTCTGCGCGCGGCGAGGCCATGTTCTTCAATAGTGTCTATCGCAATGACCCGGTCCGCGTGGTGGCCGTGCTGCGCGACCTGCACTACCGAGGGCAACACCGCCAGGTGCTGGTGCTGGTGGCCGAAAGCATAGGCCGGCGCCTGCAGGCCGAAACGGCGGCCCGCCGCCAGGAACTGCTGCGCGACGCGCGGATGCTGTCGCTGGTTGCCATCCTGGTCTGGTGGGGGGTGGCGTGGTCGCTGCGGCCCCTGGCGCGGCTGCGCAACGATATCCGCGCCCGCCGGCCCGACGACCTGACCCCGCTCGACACCACCCGCATCCCCAGCGAGGTCATCCCCCTGGTCGAGGCCGTGAACTACCACGTCGAGCGTCATCGCCGCATGCTGGACGAGCAGTCGCAGTTCCTGGCCGACGCCTCGCACCAGTTGCGCACGCCTCTGGCCATCATGCTGACCCAGGCCCAGTACGCCCTGCGCGAGCCCGACCCCAAGCGGGCCCAGGAGGGCTTGCGCGCCATCGTGGACCAACTGGGCCGCACGCGGCGCCTTACCGAACAGCTGCTGTCGCTGGCGCATGCCAATCAGGCCGAACCCACGCCGCGCCAGCAGGTGGATCTCAACGCCGTGGCGCGCGACGTGGTGCTGCAGTATCTGCCGCTGTCGCACGAAAAGCAGCAGGACCTGGGCTGGGCGTCGGCCCAGCCTGGCGAGGGCGAGGCCGGCGGCATGCTTGCGCCCGTGCTGGGCAGCGAAGTCGAACTGTATGAAGCCCTGGCGAATCTGGTGCACAACGCCATTCATTACGCACCGGCCGGCGCGCGCATTACCGTATCGGTGGCGCGGCTGCACGGGCGGGCCGAGGTGGCGGTGGCCGACAATGGGCCGGGCATCGACGCGGGC
>NZ_JAJMLX010000086.1 GCF_020991325.1 Bordetella petrii
AGCGCGCCAGGCGGGTGCCCAGGTCGCCGCAGCCCGCCAGCAGTACGCGCTGCCCGGCCATGGCGGCTACATGCCGCTGTAGACGGGGCCTTCGCCGCCTTGCGGCGCCACCCACACGATGTTCTGCGTGGGGTCTTTGATGTCGCAGGTTTTGCAGTGCACGCAGTTCTGCGCGTTGATCTGCAGGCGGTCGTCGCCGTGGTCGTCTTTGACGAACTCGTACACGCCGGCCGGACAGTAGCGCGATTCGGGGCCGCCGTACTTGGCCAGATTCACCGCCACCGGCACAGTGGGGTCTTTCAGGGTAAGGTGGACGGGTTCGTTTTCGTCGTGGTTGGTGTTCGAGATGAATACCGAACTTAGCTTGTCGAACGTGAGCTTGCCGTCCGGCTTGGGGTAGTCGATGCGGGCGCATTCCGACGCGGGCTGCAGGCAGGCGTGGTCGGGCTTGGTGCGATGCAGGGTCCAGGGAATGTTGCCCTTCAGTACCAGTTGTTCGATGCCGGTCATCAGGGTGGCGATGGTGCGGCCCTTCTTGAACCACTGCTTGAAATTGCGCGCCTTGTTCAGTTCCGTGTGCAGCCAGGACGCCTGGAAGGCTGCGGGATAGGCCGGGAGTTCGTCGTGGCTGCGGTCGGCGGCGACGGCTTCGAAGGCGGCCTCGGCGGCCAGCATGCCGGTCTTGATGGCGGCATGGCTGCCCTTGATACGCGAGGCGTTCAGGAAGCCGGCCTCGCAGCCCACCAGCGCGCCGCCGGGGAAGGTGAGCTTGGGCAGCGACAGCAGGCCGCCGGCGGTAATGGCGCGCGCGCCATAGGCAATGCGCTTGCCGCCTTCGAAGGTGGGGCGGATCGCCGGGTGGGTTTTGTAACGCTGGAATTCATCGAACGGCGACAGCCAGGGGTTGGCGTAGTCCAGGCCCACCACCATGCCCACGGCCACCAGGTTGTTGTCCAGGTGGTACAGGAACGAGCCGCCGTAGGTGTCGGCGTCCAGCGGCCAGCCGGCGGTGTGCACCACCAGGCCGGGCTTGGATTGCGCGGGATCGACTTCCCACATTTCTTTCAGGCCGATGCCGTAGGCCTGGGGGTCGCGGCCGTCGTCGAGCTTGTAGCGCTCGATGAGCTGGCGGCCCAATTGGCCGCGCGAGCCTTCGGCGAAGATGGTGTAGCGGGCCAGCAGTTCCATGCCGGGCTGGTAATGATCGGTGTGCGAGCCGTCGCGCGCGACGCCCATGTCGCCCGTGGCGACGCCGCGCACCGCGCCGTCTTCGGTATACAGCACTTCGGCGGCCGCGAAGCCGGGGAAGATCTCGACGCCGGCCGCTTCGGCCTGTTCGCCCAGCCACTTCACGACGTCACCCAGGCGCACGATGTAATTGCCGTGGTTCTGGAAACAGGCCGGCAGCATCCAGTTGGGCGTGCTGCGCGAGCCGCTGCGGGTCAGGAACAGGAACTGGTCCTGGGTGACCGGCACGTTCAGGGGGGCGCCTTTTTCTTTCCAGTCGGGGATCAGC
The DNA here is from genome assembly GCF_020991325.1 of Bordetella petrii. GTDB lineage: Bacteria > Pseudomonadota > Gammaproteobacteria > Burkholderiales > Burkholderiaceae_B > Bordetella_A > Bordetella_A petrii_E. The sequence continues at coordinate 1,517 of NZ_JAJMLX010000086.1, forward strand.
TCGGTCAGGGCCAGCGGGTCCATGACGGCGCCGGAAAGAATGTGCGCGCCGAGTTCGGCGCCTTTTTCCAGCACGCATACGCTCAGTTCGCGTTCTTGTTCGGTGGCCAGCTGTTTCAGGCGCAGCGCGGCGGCCAGGCCGGCAGGTCCGCCGCCCACGACCACCACGTCATATTCCATTGACTCGCGTTCAGACATTACAGCAATCCCCTCTATGTGCCTTTGGTCATGCAAGGAAGTATTATCGGCGATTGTATTGCAGCCGGCCGGCCGATGCCCCGGCGCACCGATTCACCCACAGGAGCTCCCATTGATCCGGGACCAACAACCCGCCCGAAACCTTGAAGTCGGCGATTGGCACCAGGCCGACGTGCCGATGCGCTGGGGCGATTCCGATGTCTTCCAGCACATGAACAACACGGTCTATTTCCGCATGATGGAAGAAGCCCGTCTACAGATGCTGCGAGGCGGGGACTGGTCGCCGCCGCCGGGCCAGGGGTTCATCCTGGCCCACGCCTCATGCGACTTCCTGCGCGCGTTCACCTATCCATGTACCGTGCGGGTTACGCACCGGGTCACCCGCATCGGGCGTTCCAGCCTGGAAACCGACCTGCTGCTGGACAAGGTGGGCGACGACTCCGGACCCTACGCGCGCGGCCGCACCGTGCTGGTGTGGATGGATTACACGACCAACCGTTCGACGCCGTGGCCGCCCGAAGTGCTGCAATGCCTGGGCACACAATGCGCGCCTGCCGCGCAAGCCGTTAAAATCGGCCAAAACTAGATCGCGACAGGGCGCGCCACCCCTTGCAGCCGCGCCTTTTCAATTTCGAACTTCACTAGGAGCTGGAGAAATGGACAAAGTGTATGCAAGCGCCGCCGAGGCGCTGGCAGGCATCGTCGAGAACGGCCAGATGATCGCCGTGGGCGGTTTCGGCCTGTGCGGCATTCCTGAAGCGCTGATCGCGGCGCTGCGCGATTCTGGCGTCAACAACCTTACCTGCGTCAGCAACAACGCCGGGGTGGACGGCTTTGGCCTGGGCCAATTGCTGAATACGCGCCAGGTTCGCAAAATGATCGCCTCGTACGTGGGGGAGAACAAGGAATTCGAACGCCAGTACCTGTCGGGCGAACTGGAACTGGAATTCACGCCGCAAGGCACGCTGGCCGAAAAGCTGCGCGCGGGCGGCGCCGGCATTCCGGCGTTCTTCACCCGCACCGGCGTGGGCACCATGGTGGCCGACGGCAAGGAACTGCGTGAATTCGATGGCCAGCAGTACGTCATGGAACGTTCCCTGACGCCCGACGTATCGTTGGTGAAGGCGCATATCGCCGACCGCAGCGGCAACCTGGTGTTCCGCAAGACGGCCCGCAATTTCAACCCCAACGTGGCCATGGCCGGCAAGATCACCGTGGTGGAAGTGGAGCAGATCGTCGATACCGGCACGCTGGACCCCGACCAGATCCATCTGCCCGGCATCTATGTGCACCGCATCGTGCTGAACGCCCAGCCCGAGAAGCGCATCGAACAACGCACCACCCGCCCGGCCTAAGGAGAACACGACATGGCATGGTCCCGCGATGAAATGGCGGCTCGCGCCGCGCGCGAGCTGCAAGACGGCTTTTATGTAAACCTGGGCATCGGCCTGCCCACGCTGGTTGCCAACCACGTGCCCAAGGGCGTCGAGGTCTGGCTGCAATCCGAGAACGGCCTGCTGGGCATCGGCCCGTTTCCCACCGAAGACGAGGTCGATGCCGACCTGATCAATGCCGGCAAGCAAACGGTTACCACGCTGCCGGGCTCGTCCATCTTTTCCTCGGCCGATTCCTTCGCGATGATCCGCGGCGGCAAGATCAACCTGGCCATCCTGGGCGCCATGCAGGTGTCCGAAAAAGGCGACCTGGCCAACTGGATGATTCCCGGCAAGATGGTCAAGGGCATGGGCGGCGCCATGGATCTGGTGGCCGGTGTGGGCAAGGTGGTGGTGCTGATGGAGCACGTGGCCAAGAAGAAGGACGGCACCGAGGACATCAAGCTGTTGCCCGAATGCACGCTGCCCCTGACGGGCGTGGGCGTGGTCAACCTGATCATCACCGACCTGGGCGTGATGGAAGTGGGTGAAAGCGGCCTGAAGCTGCTGGAACTGGCGCCCGGCGTGACAGTGGATGAAATCCAGGCCAAGACGCAGGCCCGCCTGGATGTGTCTGGCGTGTAAACCCAGGCGCGGTCCCGCTTGGCTAAAACCCTGCTTCGGCAGGGTTTTTCGTTTCAGGCTTCGGACAATTCGCCTGCCAGGGCCGCCATCAGCCCGGCCGCTGGCAATTCGCGCGCCAGCGGCGCGCCCTGGCCGGCCCACTGCGCGGCAAATTCGTGGTTGCCGTGCCTGGCCGCGGCCGCGTTCAACTGCTTGGCGGCGTCATACGCAACGGGATAATCGGCGGGTGGCGGGCTGCCGGCGGCCTCGCCGGCGGCGATCAGGCGGTTGACCATGCCGCGCGCCGGCCGGCCCGACAGCACGCTGGTCAAGAGGGTGGTGGCGGCGCGCTCGCTCTTCAAGTTGGCGCGGTAGGCATCATTGGCGGACGATTCCGGGCACAGTACGAATGCCGTGCCCAATTGCGCGGCCGCGGCCCCCAGGTCCAGCGCGGCCTTGATGCCTTGCCCATCCATGATGCCCCCGGCGGCGATCACCGGCAGGTCGGTGTTCCGCGCCAGCAGGCGCACCAGCACGGTGGTACTGAGGCGTTCGTCGACCGCGGCGGGGTCGAACATGCCGCGGTGGCCGCCGGCTTCTATTCCCTGCGCCACGATGGCGTCGATGCCGGCCTGCTCGATGCGGTAGGCCTCGTCCAGGTTGGTGGCGGTGGCCATGGTGTAAATGCCCGCCTGGCGCAATGCCCGCAGATGGGAGGCGGCCGGCAAGCCGAAGTGGAAGCTTGCCACGGCGGGCCGCAGTTCGAGCAGCAATTCGAGGGCCTCGCCGTCGCCGACGAAAGACTTGTAGATTTCATGCAGGTTAGTCGGGGGCGTGGCGCCCGCCTCGGCGTACAGCGGGGCCAGGTGGGCCAGCCAGGCGGCTTCGCGCGCGGCATCGCGCCGGGCCGGAGCGTGGCAGAACACGTTGACGTTGAAGGGCTTCGCGGTCAGGGCCTGGGTTGCCTCGATGGCCTGCCTGGCCTGGGCCACCGTGCTTGCGCCCAGGCCCAGCGAACCCAGTCCGCCGGTATTGGATACCGCGGCCGCCAGGCTGGGCGTGGATACGCCGGCCATGGGCGCCTGGATGATGGGATGCCGCAGGCCCAGCCGGGCCAGGAACTGTTGCGATGCGCTCATGGTGCTTCCTTTATTAAAGGGGGCATGATTTATTCTTTATTTGAGAATATTATAATAATTCAATTCTTAAATTGAGAACATCATGGATTCCGAATCCTTGAAAATCTTCAGTTCGGTGGCGGCTGAACTCAGCATTACCCACGCGGCCGCCCGCCTGGGACGCGCGGCTTCCAATGTAAGCACGCGCATCCAGCAACTGGAAGCCGATATCGGCGCCGACCTGTTCGTGCGTTCCGGCAAGCGCCTGGCGCTGTCCGCCGCGGGCGAGCGCTTCCTGGACTACGCGCGCCGCCTGCTGGCGCTGGAAGACGAGGCCCGCCACGTGGTCACCGGCGGACGCGATGGCGGCACGCTGCGCATTGGCGCCATGGAAAGCACCGCCGCCAGCCGCCTGCCGGCCTTGCTGGCCGGCTACCACGCGCGCCATCCCGCCACGCGCCTGGAGCTCAGCACCGGCCCGTCGCGTCCGCTGCTGGAACAAGTGCGCACCGAACGCATCGACTGCGCGTTCGTCGCGCTGCCGCCCTCGTTCGAGGGGGCGGCCACGCTGTATGAGCTGGGTTTGGCATGTGTGCCTGCCTGGCGCGAAAGCCTGTGCCTGTTGCTGCCCGCCAGCGAAGCGCGCGCACGCCGCGCCGCCGACGTCCGCGCGCGCTGCCTGGCCGCGTTCCCGCAAGGCTGTACCTACCGCGGCATCGCCGAAGACCTGCTGGGCGTGGCCGGATCCATGGACTGGAAGGTGCGCGAACTGGCGTCATACCACGCCATGATCGCGAGTGTCGCCGCTGGCGGCTGCGTCACGCTGCTGCCCGCCAGCGTGCTCAAGCTGGCGGGCACGTCCGCCGCGATGAAAACGCTACCGGCCGGGCATGCCGACACCCTGCTCGTCTGGCGCGAAGGCTACGACGTTCCGGCGTTCCGTCAATTGCTGAACCAGTTGGACGAGGGAACACGATGACTGCTGCCCGGCGCGCGCCCCATTGGCGCTCGGCCGTCGAGGCTGCCCTGGTCCTGGCCGTGGGCATGGGGTTCGGCCGCTTCGCCTTTACCGCCGTTTTTCCGTATATGGTCGAAGAGGGGGTACTGAGCCTGGCCACTGGCAGCCTTGCGGCTTCGGCCAACTATGCTGGCTACCTGCTGGGCGCACTGCTTGCCGTGCGGGCGCGGGCGCACCACGCGCACCACCTGTGCCTGGGGGCGATGGCCGGCACGGCTGTCTGTCTGGCGATACTGGCGCTGCCGTTTCCCGCCTGGGCCGTGGTGGCGGTGCGAGGCCTGGCCGGGGCATTCAGCGCGCTGTCGATGGTGGCCGCCTCGCTATGGCTGCTGGAACAGCGGGCGCAGCCGCGCGGGGCGCCATTGCTGTATGCGGGCGTAGGGTTCGGCATCGCCTTGTCGGCGGAATTGCTGGTACTGGGCACGCGCGCCGGCCTGCATAGCCCCGGCATGTGGCTGGTGCTGGGCATCGTGGCCCTGGCGGCAGGCCTGGCGGCGGTTCCCGGACTGCTTGCCGGCCCGCCCTTGCCGCGCATGGCCAGCGCCACGCCCGCCGGACCGGCGCCCGCGGCGGTGGCGGCCTGGCCGCTGGTCATCCTCTACGGCCTTGCCGGCCTGGGATACATCATCACGGCTACGTATCTTCCCGTGCTGGTGCGCGCCGCCTTGCCCGGCCTGAACCCCGCGCACGTCTGGGCCGTGTTCGGCCTGGGCGCCGTGCCGTCCTGTTTTCTCTGGCATCGCATCCATGAGCGGCTGGGCACCCGCCGCGCCCTGCAACTGAACCTGGTGGTGCAGGCCGCGGGCGTGGCGCTGCCGGCCCTGGCCCAGTCGGCAGGCAGTTATCTGCTCAGCGCCTTGCTGGTGGGTGGAACATTCATGGGCACGGTCACCATCGCCATGCCCGCCGCACAGCGGGTGGCGCGTAAAACGGGCGCCAATCTGCTGGCCACCATGACGCTGGTCTACGGTATCGGGCAAATCGCCGGGCCCGTCCTGGCGGAAGGGCTGCGTGCGCAGGGCCTGGGGTTTTCTGGTTCGTTGCTGGCGGCTTGCGCGGCACTGGCGTTTTCCGCCCTGATCGCGCAGCGTCTGTAACGGCCGGCGTGGTGTGCCGGGCGCACAGGCCGCGCATGGGCTGGCGGCAAGTCAAGGGTAATCCCGGAGTATGAAAGTAAATTTTCTTCTCTAAAATTCTGATGTAAACATATTTACATCAGCCGGCTGCGCCCGGCCCGCCGCAGCCACACTACCCATGTCCCAGGCCCCTCAGTCTGTCGCCGCCCGCATTGCCCGCGCCCAGCCCGCTTTCAGCCGCGCCCAGCATCGCATGGCCGAATACGTGCTGGCCCACCAGTTCCGCGTGGCCACCATGACGATCGACGAGTTCGCGGCCGCGGTGGGCGTATCGGTGGCATCGGCCAACCGCTTCGCCCGGGCGCTCGACCTTCCCGGCTATCCGCAGTTCCGTGCCGAACTAGCGCGCGGCTTCGAGGCGGCGCTCGAGCCCGTGGAAAAGCTGCGTGTCGAGCTGGCCCATTCCGCCACGGCGGCCCAGGTGATGGCGGCCACGCTGGAAGAAGACATCCGCAATGCCCAGCGCACGCTGCAGGGCCTGGATGCCGATGCCTGCGAACGCGCGGTCGATATCGTGCTGGGCGCCGAGCGTGTCTTCATCATCGGCTTCGGCGCCAGCGGCTTCCTGGCCGGCCTGCTGCAGCGCGGCCTGTGCATGCATCTATATGCCTGCGAATCACTGGCCGGGCCCGGCGGCGTGTCGCATGCGGCGCGCCAACTGGCCCGCATGACCGAGCGCGACCTGATCATCGCCATCGGCTTCCCGCGCTACCTGGCCGATACCGTCACGCTGGGCCGTGCCGCGCAGCAGTCCGGGGTGCCGGTGCTGGTGCTTACCGACAAACCCACTTCGCCGCTGGCCCCGCTGGCCACGGTGGCGCTGTATGCGCACAGCGCGCGGCAACTGTCCGCCAATTCGGAAACCGCGGCCCTGGGGCTGGTGGAAGGCTTGGCGGCCGCGGTGGCCCACCGGGCCAAGAATTCAATCCAGGCCGCGGCGGGCGTGACGCAATCCGTCATGCCGTGGCTATTTCATGGTGCAGGAGCAGGAAAGAGATGATTCAGCCGGTAATCGCGATTCACGGCGGGGCGGGGGCAATGTCGCGCGCCGCGATGTCGCCCGAAAAAGAGCAGGAATACCTGGCGGCCCTGAATGGCATTCTGGCCGCCGGCCAGGCCGTGCTGGCTGGCGGCGGCAGCGCGCTGGACGCCGTGACCGAGGCCGTGCGCCTGCTGGAAGACTGTCCGCTGTTCAACGCCGGCCATGGCGCCGTATTCACCAGCGCGGGCACGCATGAACTGGACGCGTCCATCATGGACGGCGCCACGCTGCGTTGCGGTGCCATCGCCAACGTCAGCCAGGTGCGCAATCCGGTGCTGGCGGCCCGCAATGTCATGGAGCACAGCAAGCACGTGTTCTTTGTGGGCGAGGGCGCCGAAGCGTTCGCCCGCGAGCAGGGGCTGGAACTGGTAGACCCGTCGTACTTCTCGACCGAGGCGCGCCGCGAGCAATTGCTGCGCGTGCAGCGCGAGAACCCCGAGGCGGCGGTCCTGGATCACGACGGACAGGCATTGGTGGCGCGCGGCCAGCCGGCGCCTGCCGATCCGCTGGATGCCGACAAAAAATTCGGCACCGTCGGCGCCGTGGCCGTGGACGCGCAAGGCAACGTGGCCGCGGCCACGTCCACGGGCGGCATCACCAACAAACAGGTGGGCCGGGTCGGCGATGCGCCGTTGATCGGCGCCGGCTGCTACGCCAGCAACCGCAGTTGCGCCGTGTCCACTACGGGTACGGGCGAGATGTTCATCCGCGCGGTGGCGGCCTACGACGTGGCGGCGCAAATGGAATATGGCGGCGCCACGCTGCAGGCGGCCGCCGATCGCGTGGTGTTCGACACCTTGCCCGCAATCCAGGGCAAGGGCGGCCTGATCGCCGTCGACACGCAAGGCAATGTGGTCCTGCCGTTCAATACGGAAGGCATGTATCGAGGCTATGCCCGCGTGGGCGAGCCTCCGGCGGCCGCCATTTATCAGTGACCGCCGGGCAATTCCGCTGCCGCAAGGCAGCCCGCAGGGGATGAAGAATTATGGTTGATCGCGCAAGCAGCCTGGCGCTGCCTGACAATCGCGTGGTTCAGGTCAGCGACCTGAGTGTGCGTTTCTCGACGTCGGAACGCACGGTGGACGCGGTGCGCAATCTGTCGTTCCACGTCGATCGTGGCGAGACACTGGCCATCGTGGGCGAGTCCGGGTCGGGCAAGTCGGTCACGTCGCTGGCGCTGATGCGCCTGGTGGAGCATGGCGGCGGCAAGATCATCGGGGGCAGCATGTTGCTGCGCCGGCGCGCGGGCAGCGTGGTCGACCTGGCGCGCGCGCCGGGTTCCATCATGCGCGGCATCCGTGGCGCCGATGTGGCCATGATCTTCCAGGAACCCATGACGTCGCTGAACCCGGTGTTCACGGCGGGCGACCAGATCGCCGAGTCGATCCGGGTGCACCAGGGCAAAGACAAGGCCAGCGCGCGCGCCGAGGCGCTGCGCATGCTGGAACGGGTGCGCATACCCGAAGCGCGCCAGGTGCTGGACCGCTATCCGCACCAGTTGTCGGGCGGCATGCGCCAGCGCGTCATGATTGCCATGGCCCTGTCGTGCAAGCCGCAGTTGCTGATCGCCGACGAACCCACCACCGCGCTGGACGTGACCATCCAGGCGCAGATCCTGCAGTTGATTCGCCAGTTGCAGGAAGAAATGGACATGGGCGTGATCTTCATCACGCACGACATGGGCGTGGTGGCCGAAGTGGCCGACCGCGTGCTGGTGATGTACCGCGGCGACAAGGTCGAAGAAGGCGGGTCGGACGCGGTGTTCCACGAGCCCCGGCATTCGTATACCCGCGCGCTGCTGTCGGCCGTGCCGCGCCTGGGCGCCATGGAAGGCACCGACCTGCCGGCCAAATTCCCCTTGCTGCGGGTCGATACCCAGCATGAAGCTCCCGCCATCGCGCCGCACGATACGCTGCGCGAAGACGCGCAGCCCATCCTGCGCGTCAAAGACCTGATCACGCGCTTCGATGTGCCCAGCGGCCTGTTCGGCCGGGTCAAGCGCCGGGTGCATGCGGTAGAAAAAGTCAGTTTCGATCTCTACCCGGGCGAGACCCTGGCCTTGGTGGGCGAATCGGGTTGCGGCAAGTCCACCACGGGCCGCTCGCTGCTGCGCCTGGTGGAAAGCCAGAGCGGCGCCATCGAGTTCGGCGGCCAGAACATCCGCGACCTGCCGCCTAGCACGTTGCAGGGCCTGCGCCGCAATATCCAGTTCATTTTCCAGGATCCGTTCGCCTCGCTGGACCCGCGCGTCACGGTGGGTTTCTCGATCATGGAGCCGCTGCTGGTGCACGGTATCGCCAAGGGCGAGGCGGCGCGCCAGCGCGTGGCCTGGTTGCTGGAAAAAGTCGGCCTGCCGGCCGAGCATGCCAGCCGCTATCCGCACGAGTTCTCCGGCGGCCAGCGCCAGCGCATCGCCATCGCGCGCGCCCTGGCCCTGAACCCCAAGGTGGTGGTGGCCGACGAGTCCGTGTCGGCGCTCGATGTGTCCATCCAGGCGCAGATCGTCAACCTGATGCTGGACCTGCAACGCGACCTGGGCGTGGCGTTCCTGTTCATTTCGCATGACATGGCGGTGGTCGAACGCGTCAGCCACCGCGTGGCCGTGATGTACTTGGGGCAGATCGTGGAAATCGGCCCGCGCCGCGCCATTTTCGAGAACCCCCAGCATCCCTACACGCGCAAGCTGATCTCGGCGGTGCCCATCGCCGACCCGGCGCGCCGCCACCTGAAGCGCGAACTGTTGTCGGATGAGATTCCCAGCCCCATTCGGGCCGTCGGCGATGAACCGGTGGTCCAACCGTTGGTGCAAGTCGCGCCGCGGCATTTTGTTGCCCGGCATCGCATTGCCGGTGCCTATTGATACAGCAAGCCGTCTGTACACCCCCAAGGAGCCTGTCCATGAATAAACGTGTTGATTCGCTGTTCCAGAGGAAAACTCTGGCGGCCAGCCTGCTAGCGCTGTCGGCCCTGACTTGCGGCAGCGCCGCGTTCGCGGCCAAGGATGTCGTGCTGGCCCTGAGTTCGCAGGCCGAGACGCTCGACCCCTACAACACCAACACCACCCTGACCACGGCGGTGACCAAGTCGTTCTACGAAGGCTTGTTCGAATTCGACAAAGACCTGAAGATCAAGCCGGTGCTGGCCGAAAGCTACGAAGTATCGCCAGACGGCCTGGTGTACACCTTCAAGCTGCGCCAGGGCGTGAAGTTCCACGACGGCACCGATTTCAACGCCGACGCCGTCAAGGTCACCCTGGAACGCGTGCTGGACCGCAACAACAGCCTGGCCCGGTTCAACCAGTTCAACCGCGTGGACAAGGTGGAAGTAGTCGACCCGTACACGGTGCGCATCACGCTGAAAGAGCCGTTCGCGCCTTTCATCAACTCGCTGGCGCATGCTTCGGCGGCCATGATCTCGCCCGCCGCCCTGAAGAAGTACGGTAGCAAGGACATCGCCTTCCACCCGGTGGGCACCGGCCCCTTCGTCTTCGACAGCTGGAAGCAGACCGACTACGTCAAGGGCAAGAAGTTCGACGGCTACTGGAAGAAGGGCTATCCCAAGGTCGACACCATTACCTGGAAGCCCGTGCTGGAAAACAGCACCCGCGCCGCCATGCTGCAAACGGGCGAGGCCGATTTCGCCTACACGCTGCCCTATGAACAGGCCGCGCTGCTGAAGAAAAGCGACAAGCTGGACGTGCTGACGGGCGATTCCATCATCACGCGCTATATCAGCTTCAACGTGCAGCACAAACCGTTCGACAACGTGAAAGTGCGCCAGGCCATCAACTACGCCATCAACCGCGAAGCGCTGGCCAAGGTGGCATTCGCCGGCTACGCCTTCCCCGCCCAGGGCATCGTGCCGCAGGGCGTGAAGTACGCGTACAAGATGGATCCGTGGCCGTACGACCCCAAGAAAGCCAAAGAACTGCTGGCCGAGGCCGGCTACCCCAACGGGTTCGAATCGGTGCTGTGGGGCGGCTACAGCAACAGCACCACCCAGAAGGTGCTGCAGTTCCTGCAACAGCAACTGCGCCAGGTCGGCGTGAAAGTGCAGGTGCAAGCCCTGGAAGTGGGCCAGCGCACCGAAATGGTCCAGTCCGCGCCGGATCCTGCCACCGCCCCGGTGCGCATGTACTACGCGGGCTGGTCGGCTTCCACCGGCGAAGCCGACTGGGCCCTGCGTCCGCTGCTGGCGTCGGAGTCCTTCCCGCCCAAGCTGAACAACACCGCGTACTACAAGAACGACCTGGTCGACGGCAACATCGCCAAGGCCCTGCGTTCGGTGGACGAGGGCGAGAAGGCCAAGCTGTACCAGCAAGCCCAGGAACAGATCTGGAAAGACGCGCCGTGGGCAGCCCTGGTCACCGAGAACATGCTGTACGCCCGCAGCAAGAAGCTCGACGGTGTCTACGTGATGCCCGACGGCAACATCAATTCCGGCGAAATCTCGATCTCCGAGTAAGCCTGTCGGCCTAACGACGAAACACGGCCACTGCGCGCGCGGGCCCATGCCGGCGCGCGCAGGGCCGATCAGGTTGCAAAATGCTGAATTACTTCCTCAAGCGGTTGATGGGCCTGGCGCCCACCCTGCTGATCGTGGCGGTCCTGGTATTCCTGTTCGTGCACATGCTGCCCGGCGATCCGGCGCGCCTGGCCGCCGGGCAGGACGCCGATCTTGAAACCGTCGAGCTGGTGCGCAAGGAACTGGGGCTGGACAAGCCGCTGCCCGAACAGTTCGTGCGCTTCTTCACCAATATCGTGCAGGGCGACCTGGGCACGTCCATCCGCACCCGCCGGCCGGTGTCCGTGGAAATTGCCGAACGGTTCATGCCCACGCTGCTGCTCACCCTGGCCAGCATGGTGTGGTCGGTGGTGTTCGGCATGGCCATCGGCATTCTTTCGGCCGTGTTCCGCAACCGCTGGCCCGACCGCCTGGGGATGACGCTGGCTGTCTCGGGCATATCGTTTCCGGCCTTCGCGCTGGGCATGTTGCTGATGCAGGTGTTCTCGGTGAACCTGGGCTGGCTGCCCACCGTGGGCGCCAGCAGCTGGCAGCACTACATATTGCCGTCCATCACGCTGGGCGCGGCGGTGGCCGCGGTGATGGCGCGCTTCACCCGCGCATCGTTCGTGGAAGTGATCCAGGAAGATTTCGTGCGCACGGCCCGTGCCAAGGGCCTGCGTGAAAAAGTGGTCATCATCAAGCACTGCCTGCGCAATGCCCTGATTCCCGTGGTAACGATGATGGGCCTGCAGTTCGGCTTCCTGCTGGGCGGCTCCATCGTGGTCGAGGCGGTGTTCAACTGGCCCGGCCTGGGACGGCTGCTGGTCGACTCGGTGAACATGCGCGACTACCCCGTCATCCAGGCGCTGGTGCTGCTGTTCTCGCTGGAGTTCATCCTGATCAATCTGGTCGTGGACATGCTCTATGGCTATATCAACCCCACCATTCGCTACAAGTGAGGCGGCCATGACGCAAACCACCGCCGCAAACAACACCGCCACCGCCGCTCCCACCCAGGTCCGCACGCCGTGGGGCGAGTTCTGGCGCAAATTCCGCAAGCAGCACGTGGGCGTGGGCGCCCTGGTGTTCGTGCTGCTGCTGGTGCTGGTCGCCATCCTTGCGCCCTGGATCAGCCCGTACGACGCCGAGAATTACTTCGACTACGACATGATCAATACGGGTCCGTCGGCCGCCCACTGGTTCGGCGTGGATCCGCTGGGCCGCGACATCTTCAGCCGCATCCTGATGGGCGCGCGCATTTCGTTGTCCGCCGGTTTCCTGTCGGTGCTGCTGGGCGGCCTGATCGGCACCGCCCTGGGCCTGCTTGCCGGCTACTACGAAGGCTGGTGGGACCGCATCACCATGCGCATCTCGGATGTGCTGTTCGCCTTTCCCGGCATTCTGCTGGCCCTGGGCGTGGTGGCGGTGCTGGGCAGCAGCATGACGAACGTGGTGGTGGCCGTGTCGGTGTTCAGCGTACCCGCGTTCGCGCGCCTGGTGCGCGGCAATACGCTGGCCCTGAAAAACCTCACCTACATCGAGGCCACCAAGAGCATCGGCGCGTCCGACTGGACGATCCTGATGCGCCACATCCTGCCCGGCACCATCTCGTCCATCGTGGTGTATTTCACGATGCGCGTGGGCACCTCCATTATCACGGCGGCCAGCCTGTCGTTCCTGGGCATGGGCGCGCAGCCGCCCACGCCGGAATGGGGCGCCATGCTGAACGAGGCGCGCGCCGACATGGTCAACGCGCCGCACGTGGCGTTGTTCCCCAGCCTGGCCATTTTCTTCACGGTGCTGGCGTTCAACCTGCTGGGCGACGCCTTGCGCGATGCCCTGGATCCCAAAATCGACCGCCTGTAGCCCTGGATGGAAAACCAATCGATTCTTCCTCGCGTCGGCGTGCTGCCCGCGGGGCCGCTGGACGCCATCAGCGACGTGCGCGGCGTGACGGTGGGGCATTGCACCCTGGCCGAAGGCGCGCTGCAGACAGGCGTCACGGTGGTGCGCCCGCATGCGGGCGATGTGTACCGCGACAAGGTGCCCGCCGCGGCCGTCGTGCTGAACGGCTTCGGCAAAAGCACCGGCCTGGTCCAGGTGCAGGAGCTGGGCCTGCTGGAAACCCCCATCGCACTGACCAACACCTTCGGCGTGGGCACAGTCGCCAATGCGCAGGTAAGGGCGGCCATCGCGGCCAACCCGGCCATAGGCCGCGAATGGCCCACCGTGAACCCGCTGGTGTTCGAGTGCAATGACGGCTACCTGAACGATATCCAGGCCCTGGCCGTGCAGGAAGCGCACTATGCGCGGGCCCTTTCGGCCACCGACGCGCGCTTCGCGCAGGGGTCGGTGGGGGCGGGGCGCGGCATGTCGTCGTTCTCGCTGAAGGGCGGCATAGGCTCGGCCTCGCGCGTGGCCGAGATCCAACCCGGTCAGCGCCATACCGTGGGCGCGCTGGTGCTGGCCAATTTCGGCCGCCTGCCCGGCCTGACCATCGCCGGCCGGCCGTTCGGCCGTGAACTGGCCAGCCTGCAGGACCGCCAGCAGGCCGCCGAGTCCCGGCAGCCGGAACAGGGTTCCATCATCCTGCTGGTGGCCACCGACGCCCCGCTGGATGCGCGCCAGCTGCGCCGCGTGTCCCTGCGCGCCGGGGCCGGCCTGGCCCGCACCGGTTCGGTGTTCGGCCATGGCAGCGGCGACATCGCGCTGGCGTTTTCCACGGCCTATACGGTCGCCCACCTGGCCGAGCGCGGCATGCCCGCCGTGGCCATGCTGCACGAGACCCGTATCGACCCCTTGTTCGAGGCGGCCGCCGAGGCCACCGAACAAGCCATTGTCGCGGCCTTGTGGCATGCCGAATCCGTTACCGGGCGCGACGGCCACCGGCGCGCCTGCATCCGCGAAGCCGCGCCGCACTGGCGCGAATGGCTGGCCCGCACCGAACTCTAGTGCTCCGCCCCCCGGGGGGCGGCATATCCTGGTGACAAACCCATGAAAATCCTGATTTCCACCGACATCGAAGGCGTGGCGGGCGTGTTCCACGCCGAGCAGGTCCGCCCCGGCAACGGCGAATACGAGCGTGCTCGCGCCTGGATGACAGGCGAGGCCAATGCCGCCATCCAGGGGGCTTACGCCGGCGGCGCCGACGAAGTGCTGGTCAACGACTCGCACGGCGGCTTCCGCAACCTGCTGCCCGACGCCCTGGACGAACGCGCCCGCCTGGTGCTGGGCAAGCCGCGCTACCTGGGCATGATGGGCGGCCTGGAAGAGGCCTGCGACGCGGTTTTCATGATCGGCTACCACGCCCGCTCGCAGGCGCGCGGCATCCTGGCCCACACCATCAACAGCTTTGCCTTCGCGCGCGTGTTCATCAACGGCACCGAATTGGGCGAAGCCGGCCTGTACGGCGCGCTGGCCGGCGAGCTGGGCGTGCCGGTCATCCTGGCCAGCGGCGACGATGTCTTCATTGCCGAGACCCGGCACCTGTTTCCCCAGGCGCAGTGGGTGCAGACCAAGGTGGCGCACGGGCAGGGCAGCGGCGCCACGCTGTCGCCGGCGGCCGCCCGCGATGCCATTGCGGC
>NZ_JAJMLX010000087.1 GCF_020991325.1 Bordetella petrii
GGCTGGCGTCAGCAATACGCCCAGGGCCACGGCGCCCGCGCCGCGCGCGGCCAGCGGGCCCACTTGCACGCCCGCTTTCGGGTCGCCGAAGGTGCCGCGCACGTACAGGGGGGAACGCAGCGAGAACAGGCGCATCCCCTTGCTTTCGGGGTTGATGTCCAGGTCCAGGGTTTCGTCCTTGAAGTTCACGGTGCCGTCGATATGCACCACGGCGTTCTCGGTATCGAACAGGAATACCCGCGGCGTCATGACGCCGTTCTTCATTTGCAGGTCGGCCGCGCCGCAGTTGATCTGGACCTCTTCATCGCCGAACAATTTGCTGACCACGTAGTTGCCCACGTTCAGGCCGGCAATTTCCATCAATGCGCGGCTGATGACCCCATCGTTGATCAGCAGCCGGGTGTCGCCGCTGGCCGAACCCAGCAGCGCGGCCACGGAATTACCCGTACCGGTGAGCGCCGCGTCGCCGTTCAACTGGCCCAGCGCCTGCTGCATGGATTCCACCTTGGGAAACAGCTGTTTCAGGCGCAGGCCGCGGGCGGATATCTGCGAGCGGCCCGCCATGGGCGTGCGGCCGCCGTCCAGCCGCAGCGTGGTGTTGATGGTGCCGCCCGCCATGCCGAAGCGCAGCGGGTCCAGCGTCAGCAGGCCGTTGTCCATGACCAGGTGCACATTGAACTTGGTGATGGGCAGGTCTTCGTCATAGATGATGCGCCCCGCCGTCAGCACCACGTCGGCGTCCATGACGCGCCAGCGCTCGGTGCGGAATTCCTGCGTGGGCAGCACCTTGCCGCCGGGCTGGCGGGCGGGCTTTTTCTCGTCGGCGCCGGATTCCTTGGGCTTGCTGTCGGGCTGCACGCCCACCAGCGGGCCCAGGTCGCGCATGCGCAACTGATTGGAATTCAGCTTGCCCACCAGCTTGGGGCGCGGCTGGCCGGCCGTGAAGGTCAGGTCGCCATGCAGGTCGCTGGCCCCGACTTTGCCGTTGAAGTCGCGGTAGTGGAACACGGCGCCGCCGGGCTCGTTCAGCCTGGCGATCAGGCGGCCGTCGGTGGAATAGCGCGGCGTATCGGGCAGGGTGACCCCGGTGAGGGGATACAGGTCGGACATGGTGGCGCCCGACAGTTCCAGGCGCAGGTCCAGCGCCCCCAGGTTGGCGGGGTCGGTCAGGGTGCCGGCCACGGCGATGCGCGTATAGCCCACGGTGACATCGGCTTGCAGGGGAAAGGGTTGCTTGGGATCGCGCACCGCCAGCATGCCGCCGATCTTGCCTTCGCCACGCATGGGCAGGCCCTTGTAGCGGCCTTTGACTTTCCAGCCGAACAAATAATCTTCGGGCGCGCGGGCTTCGGCGGATGCCTGGTTGGCTTTCTCGGCGGCCGCTTCGGCCGAGGCCCGGGCCTTGTCCTGCTCGCTGTCTTCCGTTGCCGGGCTGGGGCCTTCCGGCGCCTTGCCCTGCGCCCCGGCGGCCTGCTTGCCGGCTTTATCGTCTACGCCGGGCTTGGGCGGCTCGGGCGCGGACGGCTTGCCAGCGATTTCGGCAAAAGGAATGGGCTTGCCCAGGGGGTCGATCTGCGCTTCGATGTCGGCGCGCAGCGTTTCATCGCGAAACACCACGTTGCCCTGGTCAAAGCCGATTTTGTCGATGTCCATGACCCACGGCGAAGGCTCGCCGCTGTCGGGCATGGTGAATTCCCAATTGGCGCGCCCGTCTTTCAGGCGCTGCAGGCTGGCCGCCGGACCTGTCAGCTGGATTTCCCGGATGACCACATGCCTGGCCAGCAGCGGCAGCAACGACAGGCTGAACTCGGCGCGCTTCAGCGTGGCCATGTTGGGGTCTTCGGCCCAGTCGGGGTTGCCCAGGGTGATGTCGTCCATGGCGATGTGCGGCCAGGGCACCCAGCCGCGCCAGCCCGGCTGCTCTACCGGGCGCCGCCATTGCACGGTCAGGTCGCCGTTGATGGCGAAAGGCCGGCCGATGGCCGCGGAGACGCGCTCATTGATGGTGGGCTTGAGCTGGTTCCAGTTGAACAGCGCAATCAACAGCACCAGGGCCGCCAGCAGAATGACAATGGCCGCACCCACCCCGATCAGTACTTTCTTCGTACGCGTCATGACCCGTTGTTCCTTTGCCGGGCCCGCCTCCCGCCGCCCAGCCTGGTTTCCAGGTTATAGGCGGAGCCGGGAATCAATGCCAAAGAATGTGTGCGGATCTTTCAAAATCCACCCGGCGGCGCCGTTCGTTGTCAGGCGGGACGCACAAAGCGTGCCCGGGCGGTTTCGCACGCGGCATGGTGATGGCAGGCGGGATGATGGTCGTTGACCATGCCCACCGACTGCATGAAGGCGTAGACGGTGGTGGGGCCCACGAACTTCCAACCCAGCTTCTTCAAGTCTTTGGACAGTGCCTGGGATTGCTCGGACACGGACACCGGTTGCGCGGGCCGCTTGCCGGCCTGGGCCTCGTAGCGCCAGAAGAACGCCCCCAGCGAACCATGCTGGCCGCGCATTTCGCGGGCCCGCTGGGCATTGTTGATGACGGCTTCGATCTTGCCCCGATGGCGCACGATGCCGGCGTCCAGCACCAGCTTATCAACGCGCGCCGGGGTATAGCGCGCCACCTTGTCGATGTCGAAGTCGGCAAACGCCCGGCGAAAGCCGTCGCGCTTGTCCAGGATGGTGCGCCAGCTCAGGCCCGACTGGAAGCCTTCCAGGCACAACTGTTCGAACAGGCTACGGTCGTCGGCCACCGGGCGGCCCCATTCGTCGTCGTGGTAGCGCTGGTAGCCGGTGGAATCGTCGACCCAGGCGCAGCGCGCCAGGCCGTCCTGGAAATCGGTACGCACGGTCATGTGGGAGGCCTCCCGGGCTGGCAATCTGCCGATGCTACTACGGCGGCGTGGCGGCGTCAGGCGGCGGCTGGCTGGGGGTTGTCGGGCCCCTGCGGGTCGTTCTCGGCGTCGGGGCGCGGCGACAGCGGCGGCAGGCCCAGGGCGGCGCGCAGGCGCTGGCAGTCGGGGTTGACCGAACCGTCGGGCTGCCACACCTGGAATTCACGGCATGGGGTGGGACGCAGCGGGTAGATGGCGCAATGGATGCCCGGCTGCCCCAGTTCACCGCGCAGGGCCACGCAGCGACCCCCGCCCTGTTCGGTGCCGCTCATGCAGACGCGCAGTGGGCCGATGGGCCGCACCAGTTCCAGCGGCACGGTGCCGCCGTTCTCGCCGGCGACTTCGCCGCAATAGAAAGACACGCGGAAATGCGCGCAGCAGGCGCCGCAATTCAGGCAGGGGTTCGCGGCATCGTGCTCGCCCAGCGTAGCAGGGGCAACCAGGATGACCGGGTTCGGAATCAGGCGCGTCATGGGTACGCCTTGGCAGGGTGATGGCAGTGAGGCGGGAGTTTAGCCAAGAAGCCCGGCAGGAGGAACAGATTTTTCCCGGCGCATGCTGCCACCTGGTATCTGACTCCCCGTCAGGGGTGTCAGATACCGATGTGTGAGTCAACTCGACACGACGGTGTCTGGCACCCTTGCGGGAGCCAGACACCCAACGGCATCAGTTATTGACAGTGATGCCTTCGGCGCGGATCAGGTCGCCCCATTTCTTGGCGTCGTCGCGCACGATTTCACCGAACTTCCCGGGCGTGGTGGGCGACAGTTCCACGCCGGTGGCATCCGCGTATTCCTTCAGTTCGGCCGAGGCCAGCACCTTGCCCAGCACCTGGTTCAGGCTGGCCACCGTGTCGGCCGGCGTACCCTTGGGGGCAAACACGCCATACCAGTTGTTGGCGTACACATTGGGCACGCCCAGTTCATCGAACGTGGGCACGTCCGGCAACACCGGCGAGCGCTTGGGCGCGGCAATGGCCAGGGCCCTGGCCTTGCCCGACTTGATGTGCGGCATCAGGCCCGATACGTCGCCGATGAAGCCGCCCACCTGGCCGCCGATGGTATCGGTAATGGCGGGCGCCGCTCCCTTGTAGGGCACGTGCAGGATGTTGGCGCCGGTGGCCAGTTTCAGCTGGGCGATCGCCATGTGCGGCATGCTGCCCACGCCCGATGACGCCATCGACAACCCCTCGCCCTTGGCGCGGGCCACGAAGGCCTTGGCGTCCTTGTCGGGGCTGTTGGGGCCCACCACCAGCACCTCGGGCACCGACACCAGCAGCGACACCGGCACGAAGTCGTTCAGGGGGTCGTAGATCAGCTTGGGATACAGCGAGGGGTTGATGGAAATAGCGCCCACCGAACTCAGGAACAGCGTATTGCCGTCGGGCTTCGCGCGGCCCACGTAGGTAGCGGCGATGGCGCCGTTGCCGCCGGGCTTGTTCTCGACCACGACGGGATGCTTCAGTTCTTTTTCCAGCTGCGCGGCCACCACGCGGGCCAGCGAGTCCGCCGGGCCGCCGGCCGGAAAGGCCACCACCAGGTTGGTGCTGGACTGCGCCTGCGCGCCGGCGGCCGCCAGGCCCAGCAGGCCGATGGCAAGGTGTTTCAGGATCCGGGTATAGGACATGGTTTTCTCCTCTGTGCTTATGTAGGTGTATGGATCTGGGTAGTGCTCAGGGGCATGGCGCCCCCTGGGTGTTGACGAACAAGGAATAAATGGACGTGCAGGACGCCATGAACAGGCGGTTGCGGTGCTTGCCGCCGAAGCACAGGTTGGCGCAGCGTTCGGGCAGGGCAATGCGGCCCAGTAATTCGCCTTGCGGCGAATACACGCGCACGCCGTCGAGTTCGGGCGTGCCCATGCCCCAGCCGCACCACAGGTTGCCTTCGACATCGACGCGAAAACCGTCCGGCGTGCCATCGGCCGCGTCGAACAGCACCCGCGCGGCGCTCAACGCGCGGCCGTCGCCGGCCACATCGAACACCAGGATATTGCGCGGCCGCGCACGCGATTCGATCACGTACAGGCGCTGCTCGTCGGGCGAAAAAGCCAGGCCGTTGGGCCCGTTTACCGTGTCGCACATCAAGGCCACGGAGCCATCGTGCGGGTCGATGCGGTAGATGCCGGCAGGCAATTCCTGCGGGGCCTTCTCGCCCTGGTAATAACCCACGATGCCGAACGGCGGATCGGTGAACCAGATGGATCCGTCCGACTTCACCACCACATCATTCGGCGAGTTCAGGCGCTTGCCCTGGTAGCTGTCGGCCAGCACCGTCAGGCGCCCGTCGTGTTCGGTGCGCGTGACGCGGCGGCCCAGGTGCTCGCAGGTGATCAGGCGGCCCTGCAGATCGCGGGTATTGCCATTGGCATGGTTGGCGGCATGGCGCCATACATGGGTTTGCTGGCTGACTTCGTCCCAGCGCATGATGCGGTCATTGGGCACGTCACTCCACAACAGATAACGGCCGTCGCCAAACCATACCGGGCCTTCGGCCCAGCGGCTGCCCGTGGCCAGGCGTTCGACGGCGGCCAGCGGCAGCACCAGTTTCTCGAAGCGCGGGTCCAGCGCGATGACTGCCGGGTCCGGGTAGCGTCCGGGGTCAGTCGCAGCGCGCACTCATGCCTCCGTCGACCACGATCTCGGTGGCGGTAATGAAGCGCGCCTCGTCCGAGGCCAGGAACAGCGCCGCGTTGGCGGTATCCAGGCCGTCGCCCATGAAGGGCAGCGGAATGCGCGACTGCCGCTCGGCCAGCAACTGGTCGACATTGCCGCCGGCACGCTGGCCCGCCAGCCGCACTTCAACCATGGGCGTGTGCATCTGGCCCGGCACCACGGTATTGCAGCGGATGTTCTTCTTGGCGTATTCCACCGCCACCACGCGCGACAGCTGGATGACGCCGGCCTTGGCGCTGGCATAGCCCACCTGGGCCGACCCCGTCCAGCGGATGCCGGACGTGGAAGCGATATTGACGATGGCGCCCCCGCCCTGCTTTTCCATCAAGGGCAGGACGTGGCGGCATCCCAGGTAGACACTCTTCAGGTTGAAATCGATCTGCTTGTCCCAGCTCGATTCATCCAGATTGGCCGGGCCGCCCTTGCGCGACCCGCCCACGTTGTTGACCAGGATGTCGACCCGGCCCCACTTGTCCACGCAGGCGTCCACCATGGCCTGCACCGCTTGCGACGAGGTGACGTCGGCCTGCCAGGTGGCGATGTCGCCGCCCGCCTCGTTGACGCGGGCCACGGTTTCTTCCAGGGCGGCAAGGTCCAGGTCCACCGCGAAGACGCGGGCTCCTTCCTGGGCAAAACGGTAGGCAATGGCGCGGCCATTGCCCCAGCCGGGGCCCACGCTGCCCGCGCCGGTAACGATCACGACCTTGTCCTGTAGTCGGCCTGTCATGGTGTCTCTCTCCTGGAATTGAATGCTCAAGCTGAATGGTCAAGCGGCCGAAGGGCCGAAGCTGACGGTGCTGCCGTCGGGCGGCTGGATGTCGAAGACATTGATGGTCATCGAGATCAGCGTGTAGTACCCGGCGATGCCCGTCAGGTCGACCACGCTTTCGGTGCCCAGCACCTGCACGGCTTGCTGGTACAGCGCGTCGGACACGCGGCGCGATTCCAGCAATTCGCGCACGAAGCGGTATACGACCGACTCATCGGCCTGCTGGAAAACCGGCGTGGCGCCGGTGCGGATCTGCTCGGCCACTGCGGCATCCAGGCCGGCCTGCACGGCGATGGGCTGGTGCGCCCACCATTCGAAGGGCGCTTCCCACCAGGCCGCCATCGTCAAAATGGCCAGCTCGGACAGCCGCGGGCTCAGGCTGGAGTCATAGCGGCAATACTGGCCCAGGGCCTGTGCATGCTCGGCCAGGCCGGGCCGGTGCAGCCACACCGCCAGCGGGCCGCGCACCCTGCCGCGCGGACCGGATGCAATGGCCTCGTACACGCGGCGCTGGTGGGCCGACATGGCGGATACATCGGGCGGTTGCAGTCTGGGCATGGTCAGTCCCCTTGGTTGGCGGGCACCCGGCGGAACATGGTGCGCTTGGTGTTGATGAAATGGGGGCGCACGCGGCTGCTCCAGTCGGTGGCGCGCACGGCCAGCCAGGCGGGCGAGCCGAAAGTCTCGCGGCTGGCCAGTTCATAGCAGGCGTAGTAGCGTGGCGAGGCATCGGCCGCCAGGTAGCGGCGCGCGCGCACCGTGCCGGGCACCGCGGCCAGCCCGGGCAAGTGCTCTTCTTCATACCAGCGGTCGAAATCGGCTTCGGCGCCCGGTTTGATGTCGGTCTCGACGATGTAGAACCACGGGGCGGACTGGCCGGCGGCCTGGCCCGCCAGGTCGGTGGTCGGTGCCAGTGCCACTGCCTGCGCGCGCGGATATTGCGTGCGCAGCGCCGCCAGCACCGCGCCGCGGTCGGCGGGCGCGGCCAGCAAAGCATAGGTTTCGGTGTGGTCGGCGGCAGCATATACAGCCGGCTCGCCCTGCCCCAGGCCGGGCAGCGCCAGGATGGCGGCGGGGGCGACAGTCTCTTCCGGGAATTTGATCAGCATTTGTTCCATGCTTGTTGTGCTCGCTAAAAGATTTCAGGGGCCAATTCAGGGGCCAAATCGGTACAACGCTTGCGGGTTGTCCACCAGGATCCGCTGCCGCACGGCGGCGTCGGGACACAGGCGCAGAAAGGTATTCAGCAGTTCGCCGTCGTCGGGCATGTCGCCCGTCACGTTGGGATGCGGCCAGTCGGTGCCCCACAGCAACTGGTCGGGCATGGCGTCCAGCAAGGCCGACACCAGGGGCTCGCCATCGGTGAACGGGCGCCGGCCGGTGCTGGACACGCGGTCCACGCCGGACACCTTCACCCAGGCTTGCGGATGCCCGCGCAGGCCCAGTAGGGCCTGGAAAGCGGCGCTGCCAGTGCCCTGCCCGGCGGCGGCGCGGCCCATGTGGTCGATGACGAAAGGCACCGGCAGTTGCGGCAGGCGTTCCAGCAGCCCGGGCAGCGAGGCCTGGTCGGAATGCACGCACACATGCCAGCCGAAGGGCGCGATGCGCGGCGCCATGGCGGCCAACTCGTCCCACCCGGCATTGGCCAGGTGCGCCACGAAGTTGTAGCGCACGCCGCGCACACCGCGGCGGTCCAGTTCGGCAATGGATGCTTCCGTGGCATCCGGCGCCAGCAGGCCCACGGCACGGTACTGCCCGGCCCCCCGGTCCAGCGCGTCCAGCGTGGCCGACATGTCGTAGCCATGGCAGCCCGGCTGCACGATCACGCCGCGGCTGAAGCCCAGTTGCCGGTGCAGGTTCCGCAGTTTTTCGAATGGGGCGTCGGGCGGCGTGTAGGGGCGGTTGTCCGCGTACGGGAACGCATCCGCCGGGCCGAAAATGTGGAAGTGGCTATCGCAGGCGTGCGCGGGCAGCGCGCCGCTGGGGGGCGTGACCGAGTCTAGGGGGGCGGCGCAATCGGGCATGAGAACCAGGAAAGTGTCGTGAACCCCGCATGATGCGCAGGCCGGCCGGCCCCGGCAATATCGCCAGGCTGACTTCTGATATAGAAAAAACGTATACCATTGCGGCCATGGATCTCAAGCAAATCCGCTACTTCATCATGGCTTGCGAAATGCACAGCCTGTCCCGCGCCGCCCAGGTATTGGGCCTGTCGCAACCCTCGCTCAGCCGGCAGATCCAGTTGCTGGAATCCGAATTGCGCCACCACCTGCTCACCCGCACCGGACGCGGCGTAGAGCCCACGCCGGCCGGGCTGCGTTTCCTGGCGCATGCCAAGGCCCTGGACGCCCTGGCCCTGCAGGCGCGCCAGGACATGCGCGCGTTCGGCTCCACCCTGCAAGACAAGGTGCGGCTGGGCATGCCGCACCGCGTGGCGCGCCGGCTGGCCCCGCAGATCGTGCAGGCCTTCCGCCGCCTGCACCCCACCGCGGCCCTGACCCTGGCCGAGGGGCTGAGCTCGGAAATGAATGAATGGCTGGTAAAAGACCGGGTGGACGTGGCTTTGCTGTACGACCCGCCCCCGTCCACCCTGGTGCGCTACGAGTCGGTGTACCGCGAAGACCTGGTGCTGGCCTATCGCAAGTCCAACTGGCCAGTGCCGCCGCCGCGCGTGCGCGCCCGCGACCTGGGCAACTACCCGCTGGTGCTGCCCAGCGCGCCGAACACCATCCGCGCGCTGGTGGACAACACCTGCCGCGACTTGAACGTAGCGCTGGACATCGCGGCCGAAGTGGACGTGGTGCACACCATTCTGGAAACCATGACGCAGGACAGCCTGTACGCCATCCTGCCGCGCTCGGCGCTGAACGACATGCAAGGGCAAGACCACCTGACCTGCTCGGAAATCATCGACCCCGTCATCATGAACAACCTGACGCTGGCCACGCCGGCGCGCCAGCCCCTGCCGCCGCTGGTGGAGGCCACCGCCGCCATCATCCGCGAACTGGACATGCGGCGGCTGTTCGCCTGAACCCGCGCTTGCGGGCGGCGGGCTAACCCAGCACCGACACGCCCTTGATCTGCGCCCAGGCGTGCGAGCCCGGCGCCAGTTTCAACTGGTCGCGCGAATAGCGCGTGATGCGCGCCAACAGGCCGGTGCCATCGGCGTCCAGCCGCACCAGGATGTGGTCCGGGTTGCCCGCCGGCGTCATGTCCAGCACGCGCACCGGAATCATGTTGACGATGCTGCTGCCTTGCGGTTGTTCAAGCGCCAGGCTGACATCGCGCGCCTTGACCGCCAGCCGCGCCGGACGCCCGGGCGGCAAGGCATCGTGCACCACGCGCAGGCAGGCCGTGCTGCCGGGCAGTTGCACCGACATCAGCCGGTAGGCGGCATCGAAGTGCGCCACCGTGCCTTCCACCACCACCCAGGCGTCATCGTCCGCCGCCAGCGGCAGATCCAGGCGCGTCAGCATCTGCGCGATCGGCCCGCTGGCCGTGGCGCGGCCGTTTTCCAGCAGCACCAGGTAATCGGCCAGCCGCGCGACTTCCTGCGACGCATGGCTGACATACAGCACCGGAATATCCAGCTCGTCGTGCAAGCGTTCAAGGTAGGGCAAGATTTCCTGCTTGCGCGCGGTGTCCAGTGCGGCCAGCGGTTCGTCCATCAACAACAGGCGCGGGCTGGTCAGCAAGGCGCGCGCCATGCCCACGCGCTGGCGCTCGCCGCCGGACAGGCCCGTGGGCATGCGCGGCAGCAGGTGGCCAATGCCTAATAGGTCCACCGCTTGGTCCAGGTCCACTCGCCGTTGCCGCCAGGGCACGCGTTTCAGGCCGAACTGCAGGTTGCGCAGCACCGACAAGTGCGGAAACAGGCTGGCTTCCTGGAACACGTACCCCAAGGGACGCTGGTGCGTGGGCACCGACACACCGGCCGCCGTGTCCAGCCAGACCTCGCCGTTCACGCGCAGATATCCTTGCGCGGCGGGCTCCAGCCCCGCCATGCAGCGCAGGCAGGTGGTCTTGCCCGACCCGGAATGCCCATACAGCGCGGTCACGCCCCTGCCCGGCAGGCGCAGGTCCAGGTCCAGCGAAAAATCGCCGTAGTCCACGCGGAAGCGGGCTTCGATATCGACGGCCTCGCCGGCCTGGCGCGGGTTCTTGCTTACGTCCGGCATGGCGCTACCACACGCGCGCCACGCGCCGCCGCGTGTACAGCAACAACAGCACCACGAACGAGAACACCACCATGCCGCCCGCCAGCCAATGCGCCTGCGCATATTCCAGCGCTTCGACATGGTCGTAGATCTGCACCGACACCACCCGGGTCACTCCTTCGATATTGCCGCCTATCATCAGCACCACGCCGAATTCGCCCACGGTGTGCGCAAAACCCAGGATGCCGGCGGTGATGAAACCCGGCCGCGCCAGCGGCAGCACCACCGAGAAAAAACAGTCGCGCGGGCTGGCGCGCAGCGTGGCGGCGGCTTCCAGCGGCCGGGTGCCGACGGCTTCGAAGGCGTTCTGCAGGGGCTGCACCACGAACGGCAATGAATACACCACCGAGCCCACCACCAGCCCGGCAAAAGTGAACGGCAGCACGCCCAGCCCCAGCGACTGGGTCGCCTGCCCCACCGGCCCGTTGGGGCCCATCAGCACCAGCAGATAGAAACCCAGCACGGTGGGCGGCAGCACCAGCGGTAACGCCACCACCGCCCCGATCGGGCCTTTCAGGCGCGACCGCGTACGCGCCAGCCACCAGGCGATGGGCGTGCCAATGACCAACAGCACCAGGGTGGTCAGCGACGCCAGCTGGATGGTCAGCCAGATGGCGGCCAGGTCGGAAGAATCCAGGTGCATGCGGTGGCGCGGCTCCGTAGCGTGTCGTGGTCAGGGCGCGGACACCTGGTAGCCGTACGACTTGATGATGGCGGCGGCCTGGGGGCCTTTCAGGTAATCCACGAAAGCCTGGGCGGCAGGGTTGCCTTTGCCCTTGGCCAGGATGACGGCGTCCTGCTTGATGGCGTCGTGCATCGAAGCCGGCACCAGCCAGGCCGAACCCGACGTCAGCTTGCCGTCTTTATAAACCTGTGACAAGGCCACGAAGCCCAGTTCGGCGTTGCCGGTGGCCACGAACTGCTGCGCCTGGGCAATGCTTTGCCCTTCCACGATCTTGAGTTTCAGCGCATCGGCCAGGCCCAGCTTGTCCAGTACCTGCGTGGCGGCCAGCCCGTAGGGGGCGGTCTTGGGGTTGGCGATGGCCAGGTGGCGGAAGGCGTTTTTCTTCAGCACGGCGCCTTGTTCATCCACGTAGCCCGGCTGGGCCGACCACAGGGCCAGCGAACCCACCGCATAGGTGAAGCGCGAACCGGGCACGGTTTGCCCTTCGGTTTCCAGCCGCGCCGGGCGAGTATCGTCAGCGGCCAGGAATACCTCGAACGGCGCGCCGTTCTTGATCTGCGCGTAGAACTGGCCCGTGGCCCCGAAGGCGGCCATGGCCTTGTGCCCGGTATCCTGCTCGAACTGCTGGGCAATGGCCTGCATGGGGGCCGTGAAATTGGCGGCCACGGCAACTTGCACTTCGCCGGCGGTGGCGGCGGCGGAAACGGACAGCGCGGCGGCGGCCGCCGCCAGCAAAGCAAAACGCGAGACGGACATGATGGATCCAGGTAAGTTCAGATTTCGTTATGTACCGAACTATATAACGAAATTCTGTCGCCGGGCAGCAATGCACTTGAGAAAGATCAGAGGCAGTGGCCTGGGTTTTCTATACTCAGCCCTGTTCCACGCGCAGTCCGCGCCGGCCTAACGTAATCGAGCTACATGAATCAACCCGTACCCGAAGGCTTCGAGCCCTGGCATCCCAGCAGCCCCTTCATGGCCCATCTGGCCGACCTGGGCGCCTTCTACCGGCGCACCGACAGCAACGTGCTGGCCATGCGCATCGGCACGGCGCACAGCAATATGCACAATATCGCGCATGGCGGCCTGCTGGCCACGCTGGCCGACAGCGCGCTGGGCTACTGCATCGTGCAGGAAGCCAAGGTGTCGGTGGTGACGGTGCAGATGTCGGTGGAATATCTAAGCGCCGTCAAGCCCGGCGACTGGCTGGAAGCCCACGTGCACATCGACAAGCAAGGCAGGCGGCTGCTGTACGCAACCTGCCTGCTGAAGGTCGACGGGGCCGTCATGCTGAAAGCCAATGCGGTGTTTGCCGTGCGGGCCGCCGCCAAGCCGGCTTCCGACGGCTGAACGCCGCGCGCCGCGCAACGTCACACCATATTCGGTACCATAGCGCGGCGGCCGCCACGCCCCGGCGTCGGCTGCCCTCTCCGCCCGCGTATTCCACTGTTTCAAGCACATCGCATGCCCAATCCCGCCGCGAAGCCCCCAGGTAAAAGCCGGAAGAAGCGCTATATCTGGATCGCCGTGGCCGTGCTGGCCATTCTGCTGCTGGGCAAGATGCTGTTCTTCGGCGCCCCGCCCAAGCCCGATTTCGCCACCGCCGAGGCCAAGCTGGCCGACATGGAAGACAGCGTGCTCGCTTCGGGCACGCTGGAAGCCGTGCGGCAAGTCAGCGTGGGGGCCCAGGTGTCGGGCCAGCTCAAGTCGCTGAAGGTGGAACTGGGCGACGAAGTGCGGCAAGGCCAACTGGTGGCCGAAATCGACGACATGACGCAGCAGAACGACCTGCGCAACGCGCAGGCCGCGCTGGCCACCCGCAAGGCCGAACGCCAGGCCAAGCTGGCCACGCTGAAACAGGCCGAACTGGCCTACGCGCGCCAGCGCCAGATGCTGGCGCGCGATGCCAGTTCCCGCGAAGATTTCGAACAGGCCGAGGCCAACCTGAAAGTCACGCGCGCCGAGATCGCCTCGCTGGACGCACAGATCGCCCAGGCCGAGATCGAGGTAGACACCGCGCGCGTCAACCTGGGCTACACCCGCATTTCTTCACCCATGGACGGCAAGGTGGTGGCCATCGTCACCAAAGAAGGCCAGACGGTGAACTCGATCCAGACCGCGCCCACCATCATCAAGGTGGCGCAGGTGGACACCATGACGGTGAAGGCGCAGATTTCGGAAGCCGACGTCACGCGCGTGCGGCCGGGGCAGAAGGTGTACTTCACCATTCTGGGCGAACCCGACAAGCGCCATTACGGCACCCTGCGTGCCATCGAGCCGGCGCCCGACTCCATCCAGCGCGACGAAAGCACCAGCGCCCTGACCGGCGCCAGCACCACGTCCAGCGGAACCAGCGCGGCCGTGTACTACAACGGCCTGTTCGACGTGCCCAACCCCGACGAAACCTTGCGCATTTCCATGACGGCACAGGTGTTCATCGTGCTGGGCGAGGCGAAACAGACCCTGGTCATTCCCTCGTCGGCGCTGGGCAAGCGCGGCGAGGACGGCCACTACACCGTGCGCGTGGTGGGCCCCGACAACGTGCCGGCCGAGCGCCAGATCAAGGTGGGCATGAACAACAACGTCAATGCCCAGGTGCTGGAAGGCCTGGACGCTGGCGAGAAAGTGGTGTCGGCGGAAGCTGCCGACCCCGCGGCGCCCCAATGACGCAACAAGCCGTGCCTGCCCCTTCGGCAAGCGGCGCGCTGATCAGCCTGCGCGGCGTGTGGCGCGAATTCTCCGCCGGCGACCAGGTGGTGGCGGTGCTGCGCGACGTAAACCTGCAGATCGAGTCCGGCGAAATGGTGGCCATCGTGGGCGCGTCCGGTTCGGGCAAGTCCACGCTGATGAACATCCTGGGCTGCCTGGACCGCCCCAGCCGCGGCGTGTACGAAGTAGACGGCCGCGCCACCGACGCCATGGATCCGGACGAACTGGCCGAACTGCGGCGCGAGCACTTCGGCTTCATCTTCCAGCGCTACCACCTGCTGGCCGACCTGACCGCCCGCGGCAACGTGGAAATGCCGGCCATCTATGCTGCCACGCCGCGCGGCGCGCGGCGCGAGCGGGCCCAGGCCCTGCTGCGCCGCCTGGGGCTGGACCACCGCCTGGACTACCGGCCCGGCCAGTTGTCCGGCGGCCAGCAGCAGCGCGTCAGTATTGCGCGCGCGCTGATGAACGGCGGGCGCATCATCCTGGCCGACGAACCCACCGGCGCGCTGGACACCCACACCGGCCAGGAGGTGCTGCGCATCCTGGAAGAACTGAACGCCGCCGGCCATACGGTGGTGATCGTCACGCACGACATGAACGTGGCGCAGCACGCGCGCCGCATCATCGAGATCAGCGACGGCGAGATCGTGGCCGACCGCCGCCATGACCAGGCCGCGCCCCTGCCCACCGCGCCGCCCGGCGACCCGGTACGCGCCGAGCCCGTGCGGGAACGCGAACGCCCCTGGCTGGCCATGCTGGAACGCGCCAACGAATCGCTGCACATGGCGCTGTTGGCCATGAACGCGCACCGGCTGCGCACCTTCCTGACCATGCTGGGCATCGTGATCGGCATCGCGGCGGTAGTGTCGGTGGTGGCCCTGGGCGAGGGCTCGCGGCAGAAGATCCTGGCCGACATCAGCGAAATCGGCACCAACACCGTGGACATCTACCCGGGCAAGGATTTCGGCGACGAAAAGGCCAGCACCATCCGCACCCTGGTGCCCGCCGACGCGGCCGCCCTGGCGCGCCAGCTGTACGTGGACAGCGTCACGCCACAGGCATCCACCACGGCGTCGCTGCGCTACCGCAACGTGTCGGTCAACGGTTCCATCCAGGGCGTGGGCGAGCAGTTCTTCCGCGTGCGCGGCCTGAAAGTGGCCCAGGGCAAGTTCTTCGACGCCGAAGCCGTTACCCGCCGCGCCCAGGAAGTGGTCATCGACGAGAACACCCGCAAGGCCTTGTTCGGCAACCACACCGAACCGATAGGACAGGTGATTTTCCTGGGCACCATGCCGGCGCGCGTCATCGGCGTGACGGTACGCAAGGAAAGCATGTTCGGCGACGGACAGACACTGAATGCCTGGATCCCCTACACCACCGCGCTCAGCCGCCTGCTGGGCCAGCAGCACCTGCGCAGCATCACCGTGCGGGTCAGCGACGCCATGCCCACCAAGGCCGCCGAACAGGCCATTACGCGGCTGATGACACAGCGGCACGGCACCAAGGATTTCTTCGTCTTCAACACCGACACCATCCGCCAGACCATCGAGCGCACCACGGCCACGATGACGCTGCTGGTATCGGCCATCGCCATCATTTCACTGGTGGTGGGCGGCATCGGCGTGATGAACATCATGCTGGTGTCGGTTACCGAGCGCACCCGCGAGATCGGCGTGCGCATGGCCGTGGGCGCGCGCCGCAGCGACATCATGCAGCAGTTCCTGATAGAAGCCGTACTGGTGTGCCTGATCGGCGGCATGCTGGGCATCCTGCTGTCGCTGGGTCTGGGCGTGCTGGTGGCGCAGCTTTCCGGCGGCAGCTTCCGCCTGATTTACTCCGGCGCCTCGATGGTGGCCGCCTTCGTGTGCTCCACGCTGATTGGCGTGGGCTTCGGTTACCTGCCGGCGCGCAATGCCGCGCGGCTCGACCCCGTGGAATCACTGGCCAGAGAATGACTACGTTTTTTGCACGCGCCCCCCGCTGCCTGGCCTCGTGCCTGCTGGCCCTGCCGCTGGCGCTGGGCGGCTGCGGCCTGATGCGCACCACGTATGAACGCCCGGCCGTGGACAGCCCGGCGGCCTGGACATACGGCAGCGCGCGCG
>NZ_JAJMLX010000088.1 GCF_020991325.1 Bordetella petrii
GGACGCCGACTGCCCGGCCGATGGGGTGGGCGCGTCGCCGCGGCCGCCCTGGAACCAGTGCACCAGCGCGGCGGCCAGGGCCACGCCCAATACACCGCCCAGCCTGCGGCCCAGACGGCCAAATGAGAACCTGCGCAAGATGGAAGCGTTTCCGGGAAATAGAAGAATGGCGTGGAGTTTGCCATGGATCGGCGCCAGGCACACCCGGCGCGCGACAAGCCCGCTACAGCCATCCGGCCTTGCGGAACCGCCAGTACAGCACCGAGCACACCGTGGCGATGCCCAGCAGGGTCACCGGATACCCCCAGACGGACTTGAGTTCGGGCATGAATTCGAAATTCATGCCATAGATGCCGGCAACCGCGGTGGGCACGGCCAGGATGGCGGCCCATGAGGCCAGCCGGCGGGTGATGTCGCTTTGCTGCGACTGGGCGATCATCAGGCTGGCCTCGAAAGCGAACGCCAGGGCTTCGCGCAGGGCATTGATCAGTTCGTCGACCCGCAGCACGCGGTCGGCCACCACGGCGAAATACGGGCGCGCGTTGGCATCCACGGCGGACATGTCCATGCTGGCCAGGCGCCGGCATATCTCGGCCAGCGGCGCGATCACGGTGTGAATGCGCAGCAGGTCGCGGCGCTGGCGATACAGCTTGCGTATGTCGGAATCCTTGGCGCCGCGGATCAACAGCTTTTGCTCGGCCGATTCCACCACGCTTTCCAGCTGGGCCGCGGCCGCCACATAGCGGTCGATGAGCAGGTCCAGCAGTTCCGATGCCACGTAGTCGCTGCCCCGGCGCAGCAGGTCGGGCGCCGATTCCAGGCGCTCGCGCAGCGAGCTGTGGCTGGCAGTGGCGCCGCGCCGCACGGTTACCAGGAAGCCGCGCCCGATCAGGATCTGGGTTTCGCCGAACACGGGCCGGCCCTGGTCGACCTCGACGGTGATGGCCACCACCAGCACGCAATGGCCGAAATCGATGATCTTGGGCCGGCGATGCGATTCCAGCATTTCGTCGCGCGTCTTGGGGCGGATGCCCAGGTCGTCGGCCACCCGCTGCAGCAGTTCACCGCGAGGGTTGCGCAGCCCGATCCACAGCAGGTTTTCATCCTGGCAGGTGTACGACTTGATGTCTTCGAGCGCCACGTCGTGCGACCGTTGGCCCTGCACATACGCCACCGACGCCACTACCTCGGTTTCCGGCTGCGGCGCAACGGGTTGATCTTGCGGCATGCACGCCTCCGCTTGAATCGCGTCCGGCACGGGGCGCCGGACGATCGGGGCATGATAGCTCAGTTGGCTTCGATCAACCGGTTGATGCGCAGCGCCAGCAGCGTGCAGACGGCGCCGGAAATGAGATAGACGCTGGTGGCGACCAGCCCGAACTTCATGGACAGCCCCAGCGCGACCAGGGGCGCGAATGCCGCGCCGAACAGCCAGGCCATGTCGGTGGTGAGCGCGGCCCCGGTATAGCGGAAATGCATCGAGAAATTCGACGTCACGGTGCCCGAGGCCTGCCCATACGACAGGCCCAGCAGCACGAAACCGCACAGGATGAAGGTGTTCTCGCCCAGCGCGCCGCCGGCCAGCAGCCACGGCGCGGCAAGCGCGAACAGGCCGATCAGCGCCGCCAGCGTGCCCAGTGTCCGGCGGCGGCCGAAATGGTCGGCGATCCAGCCTGAAGCGATGGTGGCCACGAAGCTCAGGGCCGCGCCCACGATCTGCACGCTCAATACACTGACCAGCGAGCGCTCGCCATGCAGGCTGATCCATGACAGCGGGAAAATGCTTACCAGGTGGAACAACGCATAGCTTGCCAGGGCCGCGAAGGCGCCGATGAAGACGTTGTAGGCCTGTTCATCGATGACCTTGGAAACGGGAATCGGCGAAAGCTCGCGTTCGTCGAGCAGGCGGGTGTATTCCTCGGTAAGCACCAGCCGCAGCCGCGCAAACAGCGCCACCACATTGATGGCGAACGCCACGAAGAAAGGATAGCGCCAGCCCCATTCCAGCAGGTCTTGCGTGCTGAGCGTACTGAACAGGTACAGAAAGATGGCGCTGGCCAGCATGAAACCCACCGGCGCCCCCAACTGGCCCAGCATGGCATACCAGCCACGCCGGGCGCGCGGCGCGTTCAGCGCCAGCAGCGAAGGCAGCCCGTCCCACGAACCGCCCAGGGCAATGCCTTGCAGGCAGCGGAACACCGACAGCAGCGCGATCGCCATCGGCCCGATGGCCTCGTAGCCCGGCAGGAACGCCATGCCCACGGTAGCGGTGCCCAGCAGGAACAGGGCCACCGTCAATTTGGTGCCCCGCCCCCAGCGGCGCTGCACCGCCATGAAAATGGCGGTGCCGAACGGCCGGCATATGAAGGCAAAGGAAAAGATCGCGAACGACCACAGCGTGCCGTACAGCGGGGGCTCGAACGGGAAAAAAACGTGTGGAAAAACGGCAACACACGCGATGCCGAAAACGAAGAAGTCGAAGTATTCAGAAGCCCGGCCGATGATCACGCCGACCGCGATTTCTCCGGGCGCGACGTTGCCGTGGCTGGAATCCTGGGTGGATTGGGGATACTGCATCGCGGTACTGGACATACGATGACTCGCTCCGTCTGTGCTGGGAAACAGACTGCCCCGATCAGGCGACGACGGGGTTGCCGGCCGCTCCACGAATCGAACTGACTTCCTTTTTACTCTAGATTTTTCAAAGCTTCCAGAGTAGGGTTGCAAATATTCTTTGAGGGTGGGCCATCCATATCCTTAAGGGGGTTGCATGTCCGTGCCGTTTTTCAGAACGCCAAAAGCCGCACTGATCCTTCCCGTACTCGGCGCGCTTGGCGGCTGCAGCAAGGCTGTGCTGCTGTCGCCGTCCGGCGACGTCGCCTGGCAACTGCGCGACATCATCCTCGTTTCCACCGGCCTGATGCTGCTGATCATCGTGCCGGTCATTGCCGCCACCCTGTGGTTTGCGTGGCGCTACCGCGAAAGCAATACCGAAGCCACCTACAAACCCGACTGGGACCACTCCACCATCCTCGAGCTGCTGATATGGTCGGCGCCGCTGCTGATCATCGTGGCGCTCAGCGCGCTGACCTGGGTCAGCACCCATCAACTGGATCCCTATCGTCCGCTTTCCCGCATCGATGCCGACCGCCCCGTGCCCGCTGGCGTCCAGCCGCTGGAGGTCCAGGTGGTGGCGCTGGACTGGAAATGGCTGTTCCTGTATCCCGAACAAGGCATCGCCACGGTCAATGAACTGGCCGCGCCGGTCGACCGCCCCATCGAGTTCAAGATCACGTCGTCCAGCGTGATGAACTCGTTCTACATCCCGGCGCTGGCCGGGCAGATCTACGCCATGCCGGGCATGCAGACCCGCCTGCATGCCGTCATCAACCATCCCGGCGAGTACGACGGTTTTTCGGCCAACTACAGCGGCGAGGGTTTTTCCCAGATGCGCTTCAAGTTCCATGGCCTGTCGCAGGACGCCTTCGACCAATGGGTGCAGGCCGGCAAGGCTTCCGGCGCCGCGCTGGACCGCGCCGCCTATCTGCAGCTGGAACAACCCAGCGTGGCCGCGCCCGTGCAGCGCTTCGCCACGGTAGACGCCGGTCTGTACGACGCGATCCTGGGCCGCTGCGTGCGGCCCGGCGCCGATTGCCCCTTGGATATGGCCGGCTCGATCTGCCGGGCGCCCCGCCAGGCCGGCCTGGAATTACCGCCGCAACTGGCCCCCCGCCCCGCCATGTAGCCAGGCGCCCGACCCAGCCCCAGCCAGACGAACGAATCTTGCAGGAACACCGACCATGCCAGACCATTCCGCCACCGAAAGCCTGTTGTTCGGACGCCTGAGCTGGGACGCCATTCCCCTGCACGAGCCCATCCTGGTGATCACGTTCATCGGCGTGGCGCTGGGCGCCGCCGCGGTGCTGGGCGCCATTACTTACTTCCGGCTGTGGGGCTACCTGTGGCGCGAATGGTTCACCAGCATCGACCACAAGAAAATCGGCATCATGTACGTGGTGCTGGGGCTGATCATGCTGCTGCGCGGCTTCGCCGACGCCCTGATGATGCGCGCCCAGCAGGCCATTGCCTTCGGCGACAGCGCGGGCTACCTGCCGCCGCACCACTACGACCAGATCTTCACCGCCCATGGCGTGATCATGATTTTCTTCGTGGCCATGCCGCTGGTCACCGGCCTGATGAACTACGTGGTGCCGCTGCAGATCGGCGCGCGCGACGTGGCCTTTCCGTTCCTGAACAACTTCAGCTTCTGGATGACCGTCGTCGGCGCCGTGCTGGTGATGCTGTCGCTGTTCGTGGGCGAATTCGCGCGCACGGGCTGGCTGGCGTATCCACCGCTATCCGGCATCTTGAACAGTCCGGATGTGGGCGTGGACTATTACATCTGGGCATTGCAGATAGCGGGGGTAGGCACGCTGCTGTCGGGCGTGAACCTGCTGGTCACCATCATCAAGATGCGCGCCCCGGGCATGCACATGATGCGCATGCCCATTTTCACCTGGACCGCGCTGTGCACCAACGTGCTGATCGTCGTGTCGTTCCCGGTACTGACCGCCGCGCTGGCACTGCTGGCCATGGACCGCTACGTGGGCACCAATTTCTTCACGGCCGACGGCGGCGGCAACGCCATGATGTACGTGAACCTGATCTGGATCTGGGGCCATCCCGAGGTCTATATCCTGGTGCTGCCGGTCTTCGGCATATTTTCCGAGATCGTGCCCACCTTCTGCCGCAAGCGGCTGTTCGGCTACGCATCGATGGTGTATGCCACGGTGGTGATCACCGTGCTGTCTTACCTGGTCTGGCTGCACCACTTCTTCACGATGGGGTCCGGCGCCAGCGTCAATTCGTTCTTCGGCATCACCACCATGATCATCTCCATCCCCACCGGGGCCAAGGTGTTCAACTGGCTGTTCACCATGTTCCGCGGCCGCATCCGCTTCGAAGTGCCGATGCTCTGGACGGTGGGTTTCATGGTCACCTTCGTGATAGGCGGCATGACCGGTGTGCTGCTGGCGGTGCCTCCCGCCGACTTCGCCCTGCACAACAGCCTGTTCCTCATCGCGCATTTCCACAATGTCATCATCGGAGGCGTGGTGTTCGGCCTGTTCGCAGGAATCACCTACTGGTTCCCCAAGGCCTTCGGCTACCGCCTGGATCCGTTCTGGGGCAAGTGGTCGTTCTGGCTGTGGCTGGTGGGCTTCTATGTGGCCTTCATGCCGCTGTATGTGCTGGGACTGTTGGGAGTGACGCGGCGCATGAACCGCTTCGACGACGCTTCGCTGCAGATCTGGTTCCAGATCGCCGCCGTGGGCGCGCTGCTGATCGCCGGCGGCATCGCGTGCTTCCTGATCCAGCTGTACGTCAGCTTCAAGCGGCGCGAGGCATTGCGCGACCACACCGGCGACCCCTGGAACGCCCGTACCCTGGAGTGGTCCACTTCGTCGCCGCCGCCCGCCTACAATTTTGCCTTCACGCCGCTGGTGCACGAGCGCGACGCCTGGTGGCAAATGAAACAACTGGGCTACACGCGGCCGCTGAGCGGCTTCATCCCCATCCACATGCCGGCCAATACCTGGGCGGGCATTGTGCTGGCGGGCATTTCACTGATAATGGGCTTCGCGCTGATCTGGCGCATGTGGCCGCTGGCCATCCTGAGCTTCGCCGCCGTGATCGGCGTGGCGATTTTCCATACTTTCAACTACCAACGCGATTACTACCTGCCGGCCGATGACGTCGCCCGCAGCGAAGACGATCGCACCCGACTGCTGGCCAGCCATGTCTGAACACACCGCCACCCTGCCGGGCGACGACGCGCCCCAGTTCTACCTGACGGAAGAACACCATGTAAAGAACGGCACCTTGCTGGGGTTCTGGGTGTACGTGATGAGCGACTGCCTGATCTTCGCGTGCCTGTTCGCCACTTACGCGGTGCTGGGCCGCAACTACGATGGCGGCCCGACCGGCGCCGATCTCTTCGACCTGCCGCTGGTGGCCCTGAATACGGCGCTGCTGCTGATGTCCTCCATCACCTACGGCTTTGCGCTGCTGCAGGGGCGCAAGGGCCGGACGGGCTCGCTGCTGGGCTGGCTGGCGGTCACGGGCCTGCTGGGCGTGGGTTTCCTGGGCCTGGAAATCTATGAGTTCACGCACCTGATCTCGGAAGGCGCGGGTCCGCAGCGCAGCGCCTTCCTGTCGGCATTCTTCGCGCTGGTCGGCACCCACGGATTGCATGTCATGTTCGGCATCGTCTGGCTGGTGGTGCTGATGGCGCAGATCCGCATGCACGGCCTGATCATTCCCAACAAACGACGACTGATGTGCCTGTCGATGTTCTGGCACTTCCTGGACGTGGTCTGGATCGGCGTCTTCACCGTGGTCTACCTGATGGGAGTCCTGCCATGAGCCAACCCGCCTCCCCCAACAACGGCCACGACCACGAAGAAGATCCCCTGGCCCACGCCTCGCTGCATGGCTATCTGCTGGGCTTCGTGCTGGCGGCCATCCTGACGGCCATCCCGTTCTTCATTGTCATGGCCAATGTCTTTTCCAGTTCACGGGTCACCGGCATGGTGATCCTGGCCATCGCCATCGTGCAGATCGTGGTTCACGTCATTTATTTCCTGCACGTCGACTTCCAGGCCGAGGAAGGCTGGAACATGCTTTCCATCGTGTTCACCCTGGTGCTGGTGGTCATCGCGCTGAGCGGCTCGATCTGGATCATGTACCATCTGGATCACAATATGATGCCCATGTCGCCATACGACATGCGAAACATGCCGTGACCGCCCAGCCTTCCACACAGCCCCCATCCCCACCCCGCCGCACCGCCAGGATCATCGTCCTGTGTGTACTGGCAGCCGTACTGTTTGCCGTATTCTGCTCGCTGGGCGCCTGGCAGGTGCAGCGCCGCGCCTGGAAGCTCGAGCTGATTTCCCAGGTGGACCAGCGCGTGCATCAACCCGTCGTCCCCGCGCCGCTGCCGGCCCAATGGCCTTCCCTTAGCCGCGGCGGCGACGAATACCGGCATGTACAGGCCCGCGGCACGCCGCGCCATGACCAGGAAACCCTGGTCCAGGCCACCACCGACTACGGCAGCGGCTATTGGGTGATGACGCCGCTGCAATTGAGCGACGGCGGTACCGTGCTGATCAACCGCGGCTTCGTGCTGCCGGCTTGGCGCAAGCGGCCCCATCCAGACCCTGCGGCCGGCGAAATCAGCGTGGCCGGCTTGTTGCGGATGTCCGAACCCGAGACTTTCCTGCGCACCAACGACCCGGCCCGCAATATCTGGTATTCGCGCGATACCGGCGCCATTGCGGCGGCGCGCGGCCTGGGCGACGTCGCGCCCTATTTCATCGATGTGGAAAAAGGGCCAGGCCAGGCGTCCGACCCTGCCGTGGCCCCGATACCGGGCCTGACGGTAATCGATTTTCCGAACAATCACCTTTCCTATGCCATTACCTGGTTCGCCCTGGCGGCGATGGTGATCGTGGGCGCGGTCATTGCCATACGCGTCGAACGGCGCGGGCGCGACGACACATAGGCACGAATTACGAAAACAGCTTGCGCACCCGCTGCGCCACGTCGATGCGCGGCGCGGACTCGGCGCCGGGCCGGCCGCGCCCGAACGGCAGTTCGGGCGGCTTGGGCAGCATGTCGAACAAGGGCAGCAAGGGCTCGGGAATGAAGCGCGTGCGCGAGCCGTACACGTGGCGGTCGCCCAGGCCGGTTTGCTGGTGCACATAAAACCGCTGCGGCATGATCAGCTGCAACTGTTCCTTGGCCCGCGTCATTGCCACATACAGCAGGCGCCGCTCTTCTTCGATTTCGTCGGCGGTACCGGTGCTCATGTCCGACGGAATACAGCCGTCCACCGCGTTCAACACATACACCGACTTCCATTCCTGCCCCTTGGCCGAATGGATGGTGGACAGGATCATGTAGTCTTCGTCGCGCAGCGGCGGCCCCGATTCGGCGCTGGTGGCGTCGGGCGGGTCCAGCGTGAGTTCCGTCAGGAAGCGTTCGCGGCTGGCATAGCCGGCTCCGATGCGCCCCAGTTGGTCGAGGTCGGCCTTGCGCACCCGGGCGTCTTCGTACAGGCGTTCTAGCTGCGGGCCATACCAGCGCAAGGCCAGGTCCAGGTCCGCCGGCCATTGCAGGCCCGGCGCGCGCAGGGCGGCGTAGATTTCCACGAATGCCTCCCAGTCGGCCTTGGCCGCCGAGCCCGGCTTGAACGCGCGCAGCGCGGCCTGGGGGTCGGACGCGCCGGCCAGGGTGTCCATCAGGCGGCCCGCGATGCCCGGCCCGATGCCGGGCAGCAATTGCGCCACCCGGAAGCCCGCCAGCCGCCCACGCGGATTCTCGGCCCAGCGCAGCAGCGACAGCACGTCCTTGATATGCGCCGCTTCAAGAAAGCGCAGGCCGCCGAACTTCACGAAGGGGATATTGCGCCGGGTCAGTTCCAGTTCCAGCGCCGCGCTGTGGTTCGATGCGCGGAACAGGGCGGCCTGCGATTTCAGGGTGGCGCCCTGTTCCCGCTGCGCCAGCACCTGGTCGGCCACCCAGCGCGCCTGGCCGCCTTCGTCGCTTACCGTGACCAGCGCGGGGCGGTTCGACGATGCGCGATCGGTCCAGAGGTTCTTGGTATACCGTTCGCTGGCCAGGCCGATGACGGCATTGGACGCGTCCAGGATGGGCTGGGTGGATCGGTAATTGCGTTCCAGCGTAATGACGTGGGCCGGCCGTGCGAACTGCCCTGGGAAATCCAGGATATTACGCACCGTGGCGGCCCGGAACGAATAAATGGACTGGGCATCGTCGCCCACTACCGTCAGGCCGCGGCCGTCCGGCTTCATGGCCAGCAGAATGGCCGCCTGCAGGCGGTTGGTGTCCTGGTATTCGTCCACCAGCACGTGGTCGAAGCGCGCGCCCACATCGCCCGCCAGCACCTCGTCGCCCATCATTTCCGACCAGTACAGCAGCAGGTCGTCGTAGTCGAGCACCTGCTGGTCCTGCTTGGCCTGCACATACGCCGCGAACAATTTCTTCAGGGCGTCTTCCCATTGGGCGCACCAGGGGAATGCCTGCTTCAGCACATCGCCCACCGGGGCCTGGCTGTTGATCACGCGCGAATAAATGGCCAGGCAGGTGCCCTTCAGCGGGAAACGCTCGCTGGTGGACGAGAACCCCAGTTCATGGCGCACCATGCCCATCAGGTCTTCGGCATCGCCGCGATCGTGGATGGTGAAGCTTTCCGACAGGCCGATGCGGCCGGCGCATTCGCGCAGCAGGCGCGCCCCGATGCTGTGAAACGTGCCCGCCCAGGGCAGCGTCGGCGCCTGCTGGGTAGAATGCAGCTTCATCACGCGCCGCAGCACCGTGCCCACGCGGCGCTCCATTTCCTGCGCGGCGCGGCGCGAAAACGTCAGCAGCAGCATGCGCTGGGGATCGGCGCCGTTCAGGATCAGGTGGGCCACCCGGTGCGCCAGGGTGCTGGTCTTGCCGGACCCGGCGCCGGCGATGACCAGCAGCGCCGGGGCATCCGGCTGGCCCACGCCGAACTCGGCGGCGGCGCGCTGGGCCGGGTTCAGGTCGGACAAGGGGTCAGCGGGAGTGGAATCGGCAGGCGTGGACATGAAACAGGCGGGGTCGCGAATACTGTATATTCATACAGACTATAACGGAACTCGCCCCCCGCTGTCGTGCGCCGCGCCGCCCCTGCGGCCGCGGCAGGCTACGCCGCCATGCCCATCCTGACCGGCACCGCCTCCTGGACCGACCCCACCCTGCTGGCCTGCGGCCGCTTCTACCCCGCCGGGCTGCGCAGCCCCGAAGGCCGGCTGCGCCATTACGCCAGCCGGTTCGGGCTGGCCGAAGTGGACGCCACCTATTACGGCATGCCCAGCGGCCACATGGCGCATCTGTGGGCCAGCCGCACGCCGGACGATTTCGTGTTCAACATCAAGGCCTTCCGCCTGTTCACCGGCCATCCGGCCGGCTTGCGCGCCCTGCCCGCCGACATCCGGCGCGAACTGGCGGGGCCGGACGACGACGCCCTCGACGCCCCGCCATCGCGCCACCCGCTGACGCAGCGCCAAGGCCCGGCGGTCTTCTATAACCAGGTGCCGTCCGAACTGCGGGCCGAACTGTGGCGGCGCTTCCTGATCGCGCTGGAACCCTTGCGCATGGCCGGCAAGCTGGGCCTGGTGCATTTCCAGTTCGCGCCCTGGGTCAAGCGCGACGCGCGCGGCGCGGCCTTGTTGCGGGATTGCGCGCGCCACATGGACGAACACCTGATGTCGGCGGAATTCCGCCATCGCAGCTGGTTCGATACGCAAGCCGCCACCGCCTCGACCCTGGCCTTGCAACGCGAGCTTCGGGTCGTGCACACGGTGGTGGATGCCCCGCAAGGCTACGACAACACCGTGCCCGCGATATGGGAAACCACGCACTCCGACCTGGCCCTGCTGCGCCTGCATGGGCGCAACGCCGCCGCCTGGAACAACATGTCGGGCGCGTCGTCCGGCCGCTTCCAGTACGAGTATTCGCCCGCCGAGCTGGCGGAACTGGCCGAACGGCTCAAGCGCCTGGCCGAACGCGTGCGCCAGGCGCATGCCGTGCTGAACACCAACTACCAGGACCAGGGCATGCGCAATGCGGCGGGGCTGGCGGCCGCGCTGCGCAGCGCCT
Organism: Bordetella petrii; assembly: GCF_020991325.1. GTDB lineage: Bacteria > Pseudomonadota > Gammaproteobacteria > Burkholderiales > Burkholderiaceae_B > Bordetella_A > Bordetella_A petrii_E. The sequence continues at coordinate 10,711 of NZ_JAJMLX010000088.1, forward strand.
GAGCGCCGCGCGCTTATTGTTGCGGTACGCCGGTGGCCTTGATGATCGCCGCGTACTTCTTCATTTCGGCATCGATGAAAGTGCTGAACTGGGCCGGGTCGCGGTAGGCCACCGTCAGGCCCTGGTCGGTCAGGGACTTGGCCGTGTCAGCCTGCTGCAATATCTGCGCCACGTCATCCGACATCCGCGATACCAGGGCAGGATCCATGCCGGCCGGTCCGAACAGCCCGAACCAGTTCGAAATTTCGAAGTCGTCCAGGCCCACTTGCGCCGCGGTTGGCGTGTCCGGCAGAATGCCTTCCCGCGTGGGCCCCGCCACCAATAGCGGATGCAGCTTGCCGCTGCGGATATGCCCGATGATGGCGGGGGCCGTGGCAAAGAAAATATCGATCTGCCCGCCCACCAGGTCGGCTACCGCCGCGGAAGTGCCACGGTACGGGATGTGCAGCAGGTTCATGCCCGAGCGCAGTTTCAGCAGTTCGCCCGCCAGGTGCTGCTGGCCGCCGGTTCCGGGCGAGCCGAACGACACCTGGCGGCCCCGGCCCTGGTCCAGCAATTCCTGGTAGCTACGCACGGGCAGCTTCGGCCCGCTGACCAGCACCAGCGGCGCCTGGGCCACGCGGGCGATCGGCTGCAGGTCTTTCAACGGGTCGTACCGCATCTGTTTGTAGATCAGCTTGTTGATAGAAACTTCCGGCGTGTAGGCCAGCAGCAGGGTGTAGCCGTCCGGCGCCGCCTGCACCACCTGGTCGGCGCCTATCATGCCGCCCGCGCCCGCCTTGTTCTCCACCACCACCTGCTGGTTCCACTTCTTGGTCAATTGCGCCGCCAGCACGCGGGCAATGACATCGGTGGCGCCGCCCGGGGTGTAGGCCACGATCAAGCGAACGGGCTTATCGGGGAAAGCCCCGGCCGCACACCACGCCGGCAACCATGACAAGGCCAGCATTGCCAGCCATTTCCTGTTGATTCGCACCATGGCACTTCTCCCTGATGAAAGAATGACTACGGCTCGACGAGCAACAGCACTCGCTCATCGGCTGCTTCCGGAGCAGGCGGCCCGCCCGCGCGGTAGCCGCGCAACAGGTCCACCACGCGGCGCGCCCGCGCCTGCTCGGCGATATGCCTCCAGGCCGGCGCGGCCCGTCCCGCGATCAATTGGTAATTGGCGCCGCCCATGGCAATGCCGGTCACGCTCAGGTCGGACGATTGCACCAGCCGCGCCACGCTGGCCTGCCCGTGCTCCGGCAGCGCGGCATTCAATGCGGCCAGCGCAAGCGCGGCGGGGCGCGGGTCGTAGCGGCGGTCGATGAACCCGTTGCGGGGGAAGTAGCCGCGGTCTACGTCCATGAACGTGTCGAAGGCGTACTGCACGGCGTCGCCGGTGCGGCCCGCGACAAAGGCCAGGCTGGCCGCGCGCGCAATGGCGTAGTCGTCGGTATTGGCTGCCGCCAGCCGGTCTGCCAGCTTCACGCCCGCCAACAGAGTGCAGCCCCACTGCCCGGCCTGCGCCGCCAGCGCCTGGTGCGCATCCAACAGGTCGCTTCCCCAGTCCAGCCGCACCGTGGCGCCGTCCAGCAGGCCATCGCGCAGCAGCGGCGCCAGCCAGGCGTGCGCCGCGTCAAGCTCGCCGATGCGCATGCCGGTATTGACGAAGTGGCTGTAGTGCTTGCCATCGAAGTGCGCATCGTCTTCCCCGGTGCGCACCATGGAAAAAAACAGCTGGACCCCGGTCTGCGCGCGCAGGCGGCGCAGGCCGGGCACGGCCTCTTGCAGGCGTTGCCGCGTCAGGTTGATTTCGACGGCGCGCACGCGCACCCCTTGCGATGCCGCCTGTTCCAGCAGGGCGGGGTCGGGCAGGCCGAGCGAGGTGACGATGAACGAGTGCCCCACGTCGCTCATCATGCGCGCGCGCCGGTTCGTGACGGGGTTGGCCAGGTCCTGCGCGGGAATCTTCAATACGCGCAGGCCCATTTCCCAGATCGCCATCAACGGGTAATCGTTGCGGGCCAGCTTCCGGCCGAATTCCTGCACGCCGCCCGTGCACGGCACTTCGACCACCTCGGCCCAGGGGTGCCGCATTTCCACCGCGAATTTGTCGTTCACGGCCGTCTTGCTGTGCACCGGCGGCAGCCGCTGCGGGGCGGACGCGGGCGCCGCGGCTTCGCCCCGCATCTCGCCATGCGTGCGGATCAGCTTGGCTACGTGGCCGTGCTCATGCACGTCGACGATGAAGTAGCCGAACTTCTCGACGTCGCCCCGGCCGAATTCGTCGGCCGGATCCACCCGGTAGAACTCGGAAAAGTCATGGCGCAGGAAGGCCGTGGACGGCAGCATGTACAACTCGGCGTTTCCCACCACGTCATACCAGAAATTGTGCACATGGCCGGCCAGCACACCCTCGACGCCGGGGTGCTGCAGGCGCGACAGCAGCCAGCTGCGGCCCGGTTCGTCGATGTTGTCGTACGAACCCTTTTCGCCGGCATCCAGCAGGTACGGCGGATAGTGCAGGGACACGAACACGCGGCCCCCAGCGCCGGCCAACTGCTCGTCTATCCAGTCGCGTTGCGCCTGGTCGGCGGCCAGCTTCGAATTGAACAACAGCGCGTTGACAATCAGGAACCTCACCCCGCCGTGGTCGAACGCGTAGTAATCAGGCCCGAACGTGGCGCGGTACTTCTGTAGATAGTCGTCGCAAACAATGTCGGCCGGCATCCAGTCTATGCATTTGTCGCCCACGTCGTGGTTGCCCGGCACCAGGTGCAGCGGCATTTCCAGTACCCGCGTCATGCTCTTGAAGCGGCGCGCCGCCTCGTCGAACGACGCCTGGCTGGGTACGGGGTGCACGATGTCGCCCAGGTGAATCACGAAGGCGGGCGCCGGCTGCAGGGCCGCGATGTCCTGGAACACATAGCGGGCGCGCGCATTGGCCCGCGCGTTGGTGGCGAACGGCGACGTGCAGGTGTCCTCCGATTCGTTGACGTGCGTATCGGCCACCACGGCAAAGCTGAACAAGTGCCGGCCCCGGGGCTGGCGCAAGACGGTATCGGACATCGAAACTCCCATCAATTCCATTTAATGGAATTCATATCTAATAATCAGTATTAAAGTTTATATTTCGGCCGCGAGTACAATGTCAATACCGTCTATCCCTGAGCTGGCATGCACACCAAGATTCCCGCCCACTACGAACTCGAGCCTCGCGATGCGCTGCAGTCCCACCCGCAGTTCGCTTCTACGCTTTCCCACGGGCTGGACGTACTGCGCTGCTTTTCGCCGGCCCAGCCGCTGCTGGGCAACAAGGAACTGGCCGAGAAGCTCGGGCTGACGCGGCCCACCGTGTCGCGGCTGACCTTCACGCTGGTGGGGCTGGGCTACCTGCGCCGCGATGCGCATACCGGCAAATACACCCTGGGGCCGGCCGTGCTGTCGCTGGGGTATCCGCTGCTGGTCCACCTGACCTTGCGCCAGCTGGCCTCGCACGACATGGTCGAACTGGCGCGCTTTGCCCGCGGCCCCGTCACGCTGGGCACCCGCGACCGCCTGCAGGTGGTGTACGTGGAAACCGTGCAGGACGGGCATTCGAACCGGACGCGCCCGGACATCGGGTCGACCCGTCCGCTGCTGCGCACGGGCATCGGCCGCTCGCTGCTTTACGCGCAAACGCCGGAAGAACGCGAATTGATCTGCGGCCGCCTGGCGCAGGAATTTCCCGACGAGTGGGAACGCTTTTCGCCGTCGCTGGCGAAGTCGTTCGAAGAGATCGACAGGCTGGGATTCTGCGTCGTCAACGGCGACTGGCAGCCCGACTTGTGCGGCATCGCCTGCCCGATGCGCTACCGGTCGAACGACCTGCCGCTGGCCTTCAACATCACCATTTCGGCGCACGACATGGATCGCGCGTATGTCGAGAAAACCCTGGGCCCGCGCCTGCATGCGCTGGTGAAGAACCTGGAATACCGCATGGGGATCATGTAGCGGTTCGCCGCGCCACTTGCGCCAGGCTGTCCAGCACGATCTCGAACTTGCGCGCGATATCGCTTTCCGGCACACAGGCGTAGCCCAGCAGCAGGCCGGGCCGGGCCGCGGTGCCCGCGGCGTAATAGCGCGACAGGGGCCGGGTCAGCACGCCGCGCGAGCGCGCCACTTCCACCACCCGCGCGTCATCCATGCCAGGCGGCAGGTTCAGCACCAGGTGCAGGCCCGCGTCGCTGGAATCGCGATGCAGCCAGCCGGCGCCCAGGCGGCGTTCGATCAGGTTCACCAGCATGGCGCGCCGCCGCGCGTACAACATGCGCATGCGGCGGATGTGGGCCGCGTAATGGCCCTCGGAAATAAAAGCGGCCAGCGCCGCGTGCGTCATCAGGTGGCCTTCCCGGTACAGTTCGGCATGGGCCGCCTGGAACGCCGCCGTCAGGGCCTTGGGCAGCACCAGGTAACCCACGCGCAGGCCGGGGTATAGCGTCTTGCTGAAAGTGCCCAGGTAAATGACCGGCGCATCGGGCTCCAGGCCCTGCAGCGACGCGATCGGCCGGCCCGAGAAGCGGAATTCGCTGTCGTAGTCGTCTTCGATGATCCAGCTGCGCCAGTTGCGCGCCATGGCCAGCAACTGGCGGCGCCGGGCCAGCGACATCACCGGCCCCAACGGATACTGGTGCGAAGGCGTCACGAACACGAAGCGCGGCGGCGGCCCGTCGATGTGCGTGGGCAACTGCATGCCCTCTTCGTCCACCGGCTGGTGCTCGATGCGGATGCCATTGGCGGCCAGCACTGTGCGAGCGCCCCAGTAGCCGGGGTTTTCCACCCACGCCACGTCGCCGGCGTCGCCCAGGATGCGCGTGGTCAGGTCGATGGCCTGGTGCGAGCCTTCCACGATGATGATCTGGTCGGGTTCGCAATCGATCGAGCGCGTGACGGCCAGGTGCTGGGCCAGGGCCTCGCGCAGGGCCGGCAGCCCGCCCCCGTAGGAGTAGGTCAGCATGTCTGGCGTGGGATTGCGCCATAGCCCGCTGACAATGCGGCCGAACTTCTTGTGCGGGAACTCGGTAACGTCGGGCACCCCGGGCATGAAAGCGCCCCACTGATACGGCGAGGCCGAGGCCTCGTCCACGATGTGCGCGCCGCGCGCCGACAGGCCCGCGCCCGCCTGG
>NZ_JAJMLX010000089.1 GCF_020991325.1 Bordetella petrii
AACTGCGCGCCGCCACCCAGGGCGCCGAGCAGGGCCTGTCGCGCCTGCGTTCGGACGTGCGCAGCATGAACCGCGAACTGCGCGCCGGCGTGGCCGCCGCCATGGCCACCGCCGGCCTGCCGCAAGCCTACCTGCCGGGCCGCAACATGGTGTCGCTGGCCGGCGGCACCTGGAATGGCGAATCGGGCTACGCCCTGGGACTATCGCGGGTGTCCTCCGGCGGCGGCTGGGTGATGAAGGCCGCCGCCAACGGTTCATCGCGCGGCGACGTGGGAGGGGCCGTGGGAGTCGGGTACCAGTGGTAAGGGGCCCGGATTCGGGTTTGGCAGATGGCGTGGCGGTTCTGGAAAGCGGTGGGTCTTTTTTCTTCTGGCGCCGCGGGGCGGGCAATGTTGATCGTTCCCTCATCGCCGGGAAAAGGCATTCGGTTGGTGGCTGATGGGGGCAAAGCCTTGTGGGAAGTGGCGCGGGGGGGTCTGGCTCCCGCCAGGGTGCCAGACACCGTCGTGTACCACGACAGTCTCAGTTGTACGGTGTCCGGCACCCTGACGGGAGCCGGACACCTGGTAGTGCCCGCAAAAACTCGCCGCGGCAGCTTAAGGTAGTGCCATGAGTGCCAGACCCCTGGAATCACAGTACCCCATGACATGCCAGTCAATGACCTCAGCCAGCCGCCGCGCGAATGGCGATTTTCGCCGCGGTGGGCGGCGGAAATCGCCGGCCCGCGCCGACGCCATAAGTACTACACCGAAATCAGCCCCTTACTGCCACAGCAGCGCGTTCATGGCCTCGCCCACCCGATTCCGGTAGCGCGGCAGCAGTTGCTGGATGCGGGCCTGCCGCGCGTGCCAGTCGTCCGATTCGGTGCCGGCCGCCACGCGCGGCGGCGCCCAGATGGCGTCGGGGAAGTGGCGGTCGCCGCGAAAGCGCGGAATCACGTGCCAGTGCAGGTGCGGCACCATATTGCCCAACGACGCCAGGTTGACCTTGTCGGGCCCCAGAATGTCGCGCTGCGCCTGTTCGATGGTGTACACGGCGCGCATCAGCATGTCGCGCCCATGGGTGGACAGGCTGGTCATTTCCGGCAAGTGGCCATTCCACACCACCCGCGTGAAACCGGGGTAGTCGGCATCGTCCACTTCAATGACGCGCAGATGCGTGCCACGCCATAGCAGGGTGCCACCGTCTTCACGGCACAGCGGGCAGTCGGGGTCGCGCGCGCTCACAGCGTTTTCCGGTACTGGATGAAGCCCGGACGATCGGCGATGCGGTCGTACAGCTGCATGGCATTGTGATTGGTTTCATGCGTCAGCCAGTACACCCGCGCGGCATTCACGGCACGGGCCTGGGCGTACACGTGTTCGATCAGGGCGCGGCCGTGGCCGCCGCCGCGCACGTCGGGCGCCACGAACAGGTCTTGCAGGTAACAGTAGTCGCCCGCCGTCCAGCACGAGCGGTGCAGCACCCAATGCACCATGCCCACGGCCCGGCCGTTGTCAAAGGCCAGCGCCGCATGCATGGGCTCGGCCGGATCCAGGAAGCGTTCCCAGGTAGTGCGGGTGACAGCGTCGGCGATGTCGACGTTGTAGAAGGCCTGGTACCCCTTCCATAGGGGCAGCCACACGTCGAAGTTGGCCTGGGTAACGGGGCGGATGTCGGCGGGCTGCCTGGCGGAGGATGTCATGGCGTTTCGGGTGTCAGGGTCAAAGGGCGTCTTCGAGCGCGGCGACGATATGGCGCAGCACCTGGATACGAGCATAACGCTTGTCATTGGATGGCACGACATGCCAGGGCGCCCGCTGGGTATCGGTGCGCGCCAGCATGTCGTTGACCGCGGCGGCATAGGCGTTCCATTGCTTGCGGTTGCGCCAGTCTTCGGCGGTGATCTTGAAATGCTTGAACGGCGAACGTTCCCGTTCGCGGAAGCGGCGCAACTGTTCGTCGGCCGTGACGGCCAGCCAGAATTTCAGCACCACGGCGCCGTGGTCGGCCAGCTGGCGCTCGAAGTCGTTGATCTCGCCGTAGGCACGGCGCCAGGCAGTGGGGGCGGCCAGGCGTTCCACGCGTTCGACCAGCACGCGCCCGTACCAGGATCTGTCGAAAATGGCGATGCGCCCCTGCCGCGGCAGCCGGCGCCAGAAACGCCATAAATAAGGCCGCGCCAGTTCATGCGGCTGCGGCGCGCCGATGGGGCTGATGTCGAACTGCCGCGCGTCCAGGGCGCGTGTCACGCGCCGGATGGTGCCGCCCTTGCCGGCGGCGTCCTGGCCTTCGAATACCAGCACCAGCGTGCGCTTGCGAAAGGCATCCGACCGAACCGCCCGGGCCAGCCGCCCCTGCAGCAAGCCCAGTTCGGCCTCGTACTCGGTTTTGTCCAGGTGCGATTCATAGTCGACGTCGTCCAGCCGGCGCACCTGGCGTGGCGGCCTGGTGGCGGGCTCGACGAATTCGGGCGGCACGCGCGGAATGCTGCGCTGGCGCAGCGCGGCCAGCACGGTTTCGCTGGTGCGCACCGCGCGCAGCGCTTCGTCGGCGCTGGGAATGATGGTCCAGGGCGCATGCGCGCCGTGGGTCAGGTCGATGGCCAGGCGGCCGGCATCGCAGACCCGGTCGAATTTCTTCTGCACCCGGCGGTCGTCGCGCGTCACCTGCCAGGCGGTCTCGGGGCTGGCCAGCAGGCGTTTGGTGCGCGCCGCCTGCGCCTTCGCCGACAGGTGATACCAGAGCTTGACGACCTGCACGCCGTCGGCGGCCAGCATGGCCTCGAACCGGCGTATGGCCTCGGCATGCGCTTCGATGCGGCGCTGGCGCGGTTTCTTGCGCACGGCTTCGCGCAGCAGCGGCACGTACCAGGACCCGAACACGATGCCGGTTTTGCCCTTGGCCGGCATTTCGTTCCAGTAACGCCACAGGGGAGGGCGTTCCAGTTCATCGGCCTCGGGCGCGCCGAAACCCAGGGTGTGGATGTGGCGCGGGTCCATCCATTCGTTCAGCAGATTGATGGCCGCGCCCTTGCCGGCGCCGTCGATGCCGGCCACCACGATCAGCAGTGCGCGGTCGGCGCGTTCCAGCATGTTGTACTGGGCTTTCAGCAAGGCGGCACGCAGCCGCGCTTCCTGGGTTTCGAATTCTTCCTTCGACAGTGTCGGGTCGGCCTGTGCCTCAGTGAACATGGGTGGTGTCTGCCCCATAGTGTTTCAGTCCTTCCAGGTCCAGCACCCGCACCGCGCCGTATTCCACCTGCAGCAGGCCGGCTTCTTCCAGCTTGCCCAGCGCCTGGTTGGCCCGCTGCCGCGATACCCGCGCCAGGTAGCCCACTTCTTCCTGGGTAATGGCCAGCCGCATGCCCATGCCGGGGTACAACAAAGGGTTGAACAGCTCGGCCAGGCAGCGCGCCACGCGAGCGTCCGGGTCCAGCAGGCGGTCGTATTCGGCCTTGCCGATGAACTGCGCCACGCGTTCGTTCAACTGATGCAGCAAATAACGGTTGAACGGGATGCTGGTGTCCAGCAGCCAATCGAAGGTGGCCGCCGGCAGGCGCGCCACCACCGAATCGCGCAATGCCACCACGTCGTACTTGCGCACTTCGCGCTTCAGTAGCGACCCTTCGCCTATCCAGCCCCCGGCGGGCACGCCCGTCAGCGATGCCACCTTGCCTTCGGCATTGCCCACGGATACCTTTACCAGGCCGGCCAGCACGCCGATCCAGGCCTGCGCAAGCTCGCCTTTGCGTTCTATGATCGTGCCAGCCTGTGCCGGCTGCACTGCAATATCCCGTTCCACGCGCGCTTGCTGCTCGTCGGTCAAGACGCGGAACCAGGCCGCGGCAAGGTGCAGGGAATCGGCTAGCTGCATCGGGAATACCCTAAATGTTCTTGGAATGTCGCAATCGTGACAGTCGGCGGGAACCCAAGCTTATACCTTAACTACTGCCGTATATCGATAGAACTGGTCAAGTGCCGCCCCGGTGTTCATGCCGCCAGCTTGAATGCCAACAGGGGCGGCCCCCAAACCGGAGGAGACAACGTGGCGCAAGTACAGCCTGCAACCGGCACTACGCCGGCCGCGCCCGGCACCTTTCCCGGCCTGCTGCTGCAGCATGCCGGCGTACGCGGGTCGCGGCCCGCCATACGCGAGAAAGACCTGGGCATCTGGCAAACCCTGACCTGGAGCGATGTCGCTCATCACGTCAGGCTGGCCGCGCATGGCCTGGCCGCGCTGGGCATTTCCCCCGGCATGCACGTCGCCGTCATCGGCGAGAACCGTCCGCGCCTGTATATAGCCATGATGGCCGCGCAGGCGCTGGGCGCGATTCCGGTGCCGCTGTACCAGGACGCCGTGGCCCAGGAAATGGTCTACGTGCTGCAAGATGCCAGCGTCAGCGTGGTGGTGGTGGAAGACCAGGAACAGGTCGACAAGATGCTGGACGTGCGCGGCCAGTGCCCCGACCTGGCCCACGTCATCTACGACGACCCGCGCGGCATGCGCAACTACGCCGACCCCATGCTGCGTTCGTATGAACAGCTGGAGGCCGTCGGCCGCGAGCATGCCGATGCCAATGCGGGCTTTTTCGACCAGGCCGCCGCCGCCGTGCAGCCGCATGACGCCGCCGCCATGTTCTATACCTCGGGCACCACGGGCAAGCCCAAGGGCGTGGTGCTGACCCATCATGCCCTGATCGACCGGGCCCGCGCGGTGGCCCAGATGGAACAACTCACCGACCGGGAAGATGTACTGGCCTACCTGCCGCCGGCCTGGATCGGGCAGAACATGTTCTCGTACACCCAACTGCTGGTCAGCGGCTTTACGGTGAACCATCCGGAATCGCCCGAGACCGTGTCGATCGACATGCGCGATATCGGCCCCACGTACTATTTCGCGCCGCCGCGTGTACTGGAAGAGCTGCTGACGCACGTCATGATCCGCATGGAAGATGCCGGCCGCATCAAGCGCTCGCTGTTCCGTGCCTGCATGAACCTGGCGCGGCGTGTCGGGGTGCGTATCCTGGACGGCGAGCCGGTCGGCGCGTGGGACCGTCTGCGCTACGCGCTGGGCAATGTGCTGGTGTACGGGCCGCTGCGCAACGCGCTGGGCATGAGCCGCGTGCGGGTGGCCTACACGGCGGGCGAGGCCATCGGGCCCGATCTGTTCGTGTTCTACCGGTCCATCGGCATCAACCTGAAGCAGTTGTACGGGTCTACCGAGACCTCGGTGTTCGTGTGCGTGCAGCCCGATGGCCAGGTGCGCGACGACACCGTGGGCGCGCCCGTCAGCGGGGTGGAGATCCGCGTGGCCGAAAATGGCGAAATCCTGGTCAAAAGCCCGGGCCTGTTCAAAGAGTATTACCGCAATCCGCAGGCCACCGCCGAGGCGCGCGATGCCGAAGGCTGGTTCCACACTGGCGATGCGGGCTACCTGGATACCGACGGCCAGCTGAAGATCATCGACCGCGCCAAAGACGTGGGCAAGCTGGCCGATGGCAGCCTGTTCGCTCCCAAGTACCTGGAAAACAAGCTCAAGTTCTTCCCGCACATCAAGGAAGCCGTGGCCTTTGGAGCCGGGCGCGACCACGTGTGCGCGTTCGTCAACATCGACCTGGAAGCCGTGGGCAACTGGGCCGAGCGGCGCGGCCTGCCTTATGCCGGCTACACCGACCTGGCCGGCAAGGACGAGGTGTACCAGCTGGTGGGCGAATGCATCGAGAAGACCAACGCCGACCTGGCGGGCGATCCGAAGTTGTCCACCTCGCAGATTTCGCGCTTCCTTATCCTGCACAAAGAACTGGACCCCGACGACGACGAGCTGACCCGCACGCGCAAGGTGCGGCGCGCTTTCATCGCCCAGAAATATGGTGTCCTGGTCGATGCGCTGTTCGCCGGCCAGGACACGCAGTACATCGAGACCGAGGTGAAGTTCGAGGACGGCCGCACCGGCAAGATCGCCGCCGACCTGAAAATCCGCCCGGTCAAGACCTTCCCTTCCATTACCGCCCAGGCCGCGTAGACATGAGCCAACCAGACCGCGAGCAGCGCATCGGCAAGGTCATGCTCGACCTGCAGAATATCTCGCTGGCGTTCGGCGGCGTGAAGGCGCTGACCGATATTTCGTTCAATGTGCGCGAACACGAGATCCGCGCCATTATCGGCCCCAATGGCGCCGGCAAGAGCTCGATGCTGAACGTCATCAACGGTGTGTACACGCCGCAAAAGGGTGGCATCGAATTCGAGGCCCGGCGCTATACGCGCATGAATCCGCGCCGCGTCGCCGAGATGGGCATTGCCCGCACCTTCCAGAACCTGGCCCTGTTCAAGGGCATGAGCGTGCTGGACAACATCATGACGGGCCGCAACCTGCGCATGAAATGCGGCCTGCTGTCGCAGGCGCTGCGCTGGGGCCCGGCCGAACGCGAGGAAATCCGCCACCGCGAATTCGTCGAGAACATCATCGACTTCCTGGAAATCCAGGCCCATCGCAAGACGCCCGTGGGCCGCCTGCCCTACGGCCTGCAAAAGCGCGTGGACCTGGGCCGCGCGCTGGCCATGGAGCCGCGCCTGCTGCTGCTGGACGAGCCCATGGCGGGCATGAACATCGAAGAAAAGCAGGACATGAGCCGCTTCATTCTGGATGTGAACGATGAGTTCGGCACCACCATCGTGCTCATCGAACACGACATGGGCGTGGTCATGGATATCTCCGACCGCGTGGTGGTGCTGGACTACGGCAAGAAAATCGGCGACGGCAAGCCCGACGAAGTCCGGGCCAACGAGGCGGTCATCCAGGCCTACCTGGGCGTTTCGCATTAACAAGGCAAAGACATGGGATTTTTCCTGGAAACCGTGTTTGGCGGCCTGATGAGCGGCATGCTGTATGCGCTGATCGGCCTGGGCTTCGTGCTGATCTTCAAGGCATCGGGCGTGTTCAATTTCGCGCAGGGCGCGATGGTGCTGGTGGCGGCGCTGTCGATGGCGCGCTTTTCGGAATGGATTCCCGCCTGGCTGGGTTTCGAGAACCTGCTGCTGGCCAATGTGCTGGCCTTCATCTTCAGCGCCGTACTGATGTTCCTGCTGGCGGTGGCCGTGGAACGCTATGTGCTGCGGCACTTGGTCAACCAGGAGGCCACCACCTTGCTCATGGCCACGCTGGGCATCAGCTACTTTCTTGACGGCCTGGGCCAGATCGCCTTCGGCAGTTCGGTGTACAGCATCGACGTGGGCATGCCGAAAGAGCCCGCCTTCATTCTGGAATCCATGTTCGAAGGCGGGGTGCTCATCAACCTGGAAGACCTGACCGCCGCCGTGGTGGCCGCCCTGCTGGTGGCGGCGCTGGCGCTGTTCTTCCAGTACACCAGCACCGGGCGCGCGTTGCGCGCCGTGGCCGACGATCACCAGGCGGCGCAATCCATCGGCATTCCGCTGAACCGCATCTGGGTCATCGTGTGGAGCGTGGCCGGCCTGGTGGCGCTGGTGGCCGGCATTATCTGGGGGTCGAAGTTCGGCGTGCAGTTCACCCTGTCGACGGCGGCGCTGCGCGCCTTGCCGGTGGTGATCCTGGGCGGCCTGACGTCGGTGCCGGGCGCCATCATCGGCGGCCTGATTATCGGCGTGGGCGAGAAACTGTCGGAAGTCTACCTGGGTTCGCTGGTGGGCGGCGGCATTGAAATCTGGTTCGCCTACGTGCTGGCGCTCGTGTTCCTGCTGTTCCGCCCGCAAGGGCTGTTCGGCGAGAAAATCATCGACCGGGTCTGAGGAAAGCTATATGTTCTATCGCGAAAACGGCCAATTCAAGACCGGCTATCGCGCCGACCAGCAGATCTTCCCGATCCGCCAGGACCGCATTTTCATGGGCCTGCTGCTGGCCGTGGCCTTCGTGGCGGTGCCGCTGCTGGCCAGCGACTACCTGTTGCGGGCCATCCTGATTCCCTTCCTGATCCTGGCGCTGGCCGCCGTGGGCTTGAACATCCTGGTGGGGTACTGCGGCCAGATCTCGCTGGGCACCGGCGCGTTCATGGCGGTGGGCGCCTATGCGGCCTGGAATTTCGGCGTGCGCTTCCCGGGCATGCCGCTGGTGCTGCAGCTATTGCTGGGCGGCTGCTTCGCCACGCTGGTGGGCGTGCTGTTCGGCATCCCCAGCCTGCGCATCCGCGGGCTGTATTTGGCCGTGGCCACCCTGGCCGCGCAGTTCTTCGTGGACTGGGCCTTTCTACGCATTCCGTTCTTCACCAATTACTCCTCGTCCGGCAGCGTGTCGGTGCCGGCCCTGACGGCCTTCGGCCTGCCGGTGCAGACGTCCACGCAGCGCTATCTGTTCGTGCTGCTGATCGTGGTGGTGTTCACGCTGCTGGCCAAGAACCTGGTGCGCGGCGCCATTGGTCGCCAATGGATGGCTATCCGCGACATGGACGTGGCCGCCGCCGTGATCGGCATCCGGCCCATGTACGCCAAACTTACCGCCTTTGCCGTCAGTTCGTTCATCGTGGGCGTGGCCGGCGCGCTGTGGGGCTATATCCACCTGGGTTCATGGGAACCGCTGGCCTTCGACCTGGCGCGTTCCTTCCAGCTGCTGTTCATGGTGATCATCGGCGGCCTGGGGTCCATCATGGGCAGCTTCTTCGGCGCCGCATTCATCGTGCTGGTGCCGGTGGCGCTGACCAACGTGCCGCATCTGCTGGGGCTGTCGCTATCGGTGGATACGGCGGCGCACATCGAGCACATGGTGTTCGGCGCGCTGATCGTGTTCTTCCTGATCGCCGAGCCGCACGGGCTGGCGCGGCTGTGGACCATCGGCAAGGAAAAGTTGCGCATCTGGCCTTTCCCGCATTGATATCCGGCCGCCGTGCCGGCATGAGCGGCGCGGCGGCCATTTCGACTACCCGGCTTCAGACCGGGCCAATCCTGGTGTCAAACACACCAAGCAGGAGGTAAATGGAGATGAAGCGTCTTAACCTGAAGTGGGCGGCGGCCATGGTCGCCGCAAGCGGCGCGTTGACCGCAATCGCCGCGCCGGCACTGGCAGCCGAAGAGCAGTTCGTTCCGCTCTTGGTGTACCGCACTGGCTCGTTCGCGCCGCTGGGCATACCGTGGGCCGACGGCAAGCTGGATTACCTGAAGCTGGTCAATGCGCGCGACGGTGGCGTCAACGGCGTGAAGATCACTTATGAAGAATGTGAAACCGCCTATGCCACCGACCGCGGCGTGGAATGCTACGAGCGCCTGAAGTCCAAAGGCGGCGGCGCGTCGGGCTTCGACACGCAGTCCACCGGCATCACCTTCGCCGTGACCGACAAGGCCATGGCCGACGGGGTGTCGGTCGAGACCATGGGTTACGGCCTGTCGCAATCGGTGGATGGCAGCGTGTTCGAATGGAACTTCCCGCTGCTGGGCACCTACTGGACCGCCGCCGACGTGATGATCCAGGACATCGCCAAGAAAGAAGGCGGCATGGACAAACTCAAGGGCAAGAAGATCGCCCTGGTGTATCACGATTCGCCGTACGGCAAAGAGCCCATTCCGCTGTTGCAGAAGCGCGCCGCGGCGCAGGGTTTCGAACTGCTGCTGTACCCGGTGACCGCGCCCGGCGTGGAACAGAAATCCACCTGGCTGCAGATCCGCCAGGCGCGCCCCGCGTACGTGCTGCTGTGGAGCGCCGGCATCATGACGCCCACCGCCATCCGCGAGGCGCAGGCCAGCGGCTATCCGCGCGACAAGATGTATGCCATCTGGTGGGCGGGCTCGGAGGGCGACGTCAAAGACCTGGGCAGCGTGGCCAAGGGCTATAACGCCATCACCATCCACAACAGCGCGGCCACCGGCAAGGTCTACGAAGACCTCAAGAAGTATGTGTACGACAAGGGCCAGGGCAGCGATTCGTCCGCCAGCAATACGCTGAACACCATTGCGCACACGCGCGGCATGATGATCTCCATGCTGCAGGTGGAAGCCATCCGTACCGCGCAGGAGAAGTACGGCAAGGGCAAGCACATGACGCCCGAGCAGGTGCGTTGGGGTTTCGAGAACTTGAACCTCACCCAGGAACGCCTGAACGAGCTGGGCTTCGGCGACATCATGCGCCCGGTCAAGACCTCTTGCAGCAACCACATGGGCGACGACTGGGCCCGCATCGTCCAGTGGGACGGCAAGGAGTTCAAGGTGGCGTCCGACTGGTACCAGGCCGACAAGACCATGACCGGACCGCTGGTGAAGGAAGCCGCGGCGAAGTATGCCAAAGAGAAGAACATCACCCCGCGCAAGTGCGAAGGCTGATGTGAACCGGCCGCCGGCGCCGTGTGCGCCGGCGGCCACCTGTGCAGGAATTGCCATGACCGCTGCAACCGCTGCCCCTCCCGACAAGACGCTGCTCGACGTGAACGGCATCGAGGTCATCTACAACCACGTCATCCTGGTGCTCAAGGGTGTGTCGCTGCAAGTGCCGGAAGGCCGCATCGTGGCACTGCTGGGGGCCAATGGCGCGGGCAAGACCACCACGCTGCGCGCGGTGTCGAACTTGCTGAAAGGCGAACGGGGCGATGTGACCAAGGGCTATATCCAGTACCGCGGCCAGCGCATCGAAAAACTGTCGCCGGCCGAACTGGTGCGGCGCGGCGTGGTGCAGGTGATGGAGGGCCGCCACTGCTTCGCGCACCTGACCATCGAAGAAAACCTGCTGACCGGCGCCTATACCCGCGACCTGAACCGCGGCGACACCACGGCGGCCCTGGAACGGGTGTACCAGTATTTCCCGCGGCTGAAGCAGCGGCGCGCCAGCCAGGCTGGCTATACCTCGGGCGGTGAACAGCAAATGACCGCCATCGGCCGCGCGCTGATGGCCAACCCCAACATGATTCTGCTGGACGAACCGTCCATGGGCCTGGCGCCGCAGATCGTCGAGGAAATCTTCGAGATCGTGCGCGACCTGAACCAGCGCGAGCGCGTCAGCTTCCTGCTGGCCGAGCAGAACACCAACATCGCGCTGCGATATGCCGATTACGGCTACATCCTGGAAAACGGCCGCGTCATGATGGACGGAGCGGCCGGTGACCTGGCGCGCAACGAGGACGTGAAAGAGTTTTACCTGGGTATTGCCAGCGGCGAGCGCAAGAGCTTCCGCGACCACAAGTTCTACCGGCGCCGCAAGCGCTGGCTGGCCTGATTCCGGCGTTTTTCATCCGCCCAACCGGTATCCCGAAGAGTGCGATCCCATGCCTGCGTTTTTTGATGCACTGGAAACCCGCGCGCCCGAGCAGCGCGAACGCGACCTGATGGCGGCGCTGCCGGAGGCGGTAGAACGCGCCATGGCGGGCGCGCCGGCCATTGCCGAGCAATTGCACGGCATCGATCCGCGCGGCGTGAACTCGCGCCAGGCGCTGGCCCGCCTGCCTGTGCTGCGCAAGCACGAGCTGCTGCACCAGCAACAACACAATCGGGCCGCTTCCGGGCCGACCGGCGCCGCGAAGGCGTTCGGCGGGTTCTCCACCATAGGCTGGGGACAGGCGCTGCGTGCGTTCGCCTCGCCAGGCCCCATCTACGAGCCGGAAAGCGGGCGCGCCGACTACTGGCGCTTCGCCCGCGCCTTGTATGCCGCCGGTTTCCGCCGTGGCGAACTGGCCTACAACTGCTTTTCGTACCATTTCACGCCCGCCGGTTCCATGATGGAAACCGCCGCGCATGCCGTGGGCTGCACGGTGTTCCCGGGGGGCACCGGGCAAACCGAACAACAGGTGCGCGCCATCCTGGACCTGGCGCCCAGCGGCTATACCGGCACCCCCAGCTTCCTGAAGATCATCCTGGAGAAAGCCGACGAGCTGGGCGTGCAACTGCCTTCGCTGCGGCGCGCCCTGGTATCCGGCGAAGCGTTTCCGCCCTCGCTGCGCGACTGGCTGGCCGCGCGGGGCATCGACGGCTACCAGGCCTACGGCAGCGCCGACCTGGGCATGATCGCTTTCGAGACCGAAGCGCGCGAAGGGTTGGTGGTGGGCGAGGACATCATCCTGGAAATCGTGCGTCCCGGCACCGGCACGCCGGTGCCCGACGGCGAAGTGGGCGAGGTGGTGGTCACCACCCTGAATCCGGACTACCCGCTGATGCGCTTCGGCACGGGCGACCTGTCGGCCATCCTGCCCGGCGCTTCGCCCTGCGGGCGCACCAATATCCGCATCAAGGGCTGGATGGGCCGCGCCGACCAGACCACCAAGGTGCGCGGCATGTTCGTGCATCCCTCGCAGGTAGCCGATGTGCTGGCCCGCCACCCCGAAATCGTCCGCGCCCGCCTGGTGGTCAGCGGGCGCATGGGCACCGACCGCATGGTGCTGCAGGCGGAATCGCGCGACCAGTCGGAAGCCCTGTCCGAACGCATCGCCGAATCGGTTCGCGACGTGACCAAACTGCGCGCGGATGTGCAATGGATGGACGCGGGCAGCCTGCCCAACGACGGCAAGGTCATCGACGACGTGCGGTCGTATGAATAGTGAGCCTGGTAACGGACGCTAAAGGAGCTTAAGCCGCCGTGGTTTGCCGGGTGTCTGGCACCGCTGTGCGCCACGACAGTCTTAGTTGGACGGTGTCTGGCACCCTGACGGGAGCCAGACACCTGGTAGTGCCGGCGAAAACTCGACGCGGCAGCTTATCGCCGGGTGTCTGGCTCCGCAGGTGCCAGACACCGTCTGTGTCGGGCACGGCATGAAGCCGTTGCCCTTCAGGCCAGCCCGTTATACGCCAGCTTGGCCGCCAGCGCCGCCATGACCAGCGCGATGGCGCCGTCCAGCACCCGCCAGGCGCGGGCATCTTCGAACCACGGCGCGAACAGCCGCGACCCGATGCCCAGTACGGCCAGCCACACGATGCTGGCCGTAAGGGCGCCGGCGGCGAAGGCCAGACGCGCCTGGTCGAAGCCGTGCGCCAGAGACCCCACCACCATCATGTCCAGCCAGAAATGAGGGTTCAGCAGCGTGAAGCCGGTGGCCGCCAGCAGCGCCGCGTACCAGCCCAGGAACGCCACCCCGAACCAGAGAATGGCCTGCGTCAGCCAGGGAAACCATTCCGCCACCGCTTGCAGCCCCCAGACGCTGGCGAAGATGAACACCGCGTCGATCGCCGCGCACAGCACCAGCACGCTGAGCAGATGCGCGCGCATCAGGCCCTGCCGCAGGATGAAGGCACTTTGCGCGCCCACCACGGCAAACAGGCCCAGCCCGGTGGCGGTGCCGCTGGCCCAGGCGGTGAACAATGCGGGAAACGAAGCAAGCGTGAACATGAACAGGTGGTCCGGAAATGCAGCGCCGCGGCGATATGCCGCGGCCAGGGCTGCATTCTGGCTTGCCTGGCGGATGAAATACAGCTAATTTTCTTTAACCTGATTAAGTAATACTAAACCAATGAAAATCGACCACGGCAATCTGCGCGCCCTGGCCGCGGTGGTGCGCGAGGGCAGCTTCGAACGCGCGGCCGCCGCGCTCAGCGTCACGCCCTCGGCGGTGTCGCAGCGGGTCAAGGCACTGGAAGCGCGCATCGGCCGCCTGCTGGTGCAGCGCACCGTGCCCGCCGTTGCCACGCCAGACGGCCAGGTGCTGGTGCAGTTGGCGGAGCAGGCCGCCCTGCTGGAACACGACGCGCTCGACCGCCTGGGCCTGGAAGGCGACGCCGTGCCGCACGCCAGCATTGCCGTGGCGGTCAACCACGACAGCCTGGAAACCTGGTTCATGGACGCGGCCCGGCTGTTCGCCGAACGCAGCCGAGCCACGCTAGACCTGCAGTCCGAAGACCAGGACCACACCGTCGCGCTGCTGCGCAATGGCTCGGTGCTGGGCGCCGTGACGGCCCTGGCCGATCCGGTGCAGGGCTGCCGCATTCACCCGCTGGGCAGCATGCGCTACGTGGCCACCTGCACGCCGGCCTTCCATGCCCGGCATTTCGCCCAAGGGGTCAATGCGCGCAGCCTGGCCGCCGCGCCGGTGCTGGTGTTCAACCGCAAAGACGCGCTGCAGGCACGCTTCGCGCGCAAGGTCATGGGCAAGGCGCCCTGGCAGCCGCCGGTATGGTGGCTGCCTTCGTCGCGGGCCTTCGTGCAGGCCACACTGGACGGCCTGGGCTGGACAATGAACCCGCTGCCCATGATCCGCGACGACCTGGAATCCGGCCGCCTGGTGCCCCTGCGGGCGCGCGCCACCGAAGACGTGCCGCTGTACTGGCAGCACTGGCGGGTAAACTCGCAGGCTATGGAAGCCTTGACCCAATCGGTCCTGGCGGCCGCCGGCACCTTGGTCCGGCGGCGTTAACCCGCCGCGCTCGACCGCGGGCCGGCAGCATCACGGAGGTGTCTTTCATGAAAATCCGTCAATGGGCGCTGCTTGCCGCGCTGGGTCTGTGCACGGCCACGTCGGCCTGGGCGCGCGACTACAAGGTCGGCCAGGTCGAGATCGACGACGTCTGGGTGCGCGCCTCGGCGCCGGGCCAGGCCAACGGCGCGGGTTACATGGACATCGACAACGATGCCAAGGCGGCCGATCGCCTGGTGTCCGTCACGTCCGATGCCGCCGAGCGCGTCGAACTGCATGCGGTGCAGAACGAAAACGGCGTGGCCCGCATGCGCCACCTGCCCGATGGCGTGCCCGTGCCGGCCGATGGCGAAGTCAAGCTGGCGCCCGGCGGCTACCACGTCATGTTCATGAAGCTGAAGCAGCCCTTCACCGAAGGCGCAGAAGTGCCGGCCACGCTGAAGTTCCAGAACGCCGGCGAAGTCGCCGTGAAGTTCAAGGTCATGCCCATCGGCCACAACCCGGGCGGCGGGCACACCATGCACATGAAGCACTGATTCCTGCCTACGCGTAGTCCCGCGCCCCGAAAATCGCGCTGCCGATGCGCACCTCGGTGGCGCCTTCTTCGATGGCGGTCTCGAAATCGCCGCTCATGCCCATCGACAGGCGGTCCAGCCGCACGCCGTCGATGTCTTCGGCTCGCAGCCGGTCGCGCAGTTCGCGCAAGGCGCGAAAGCAGGCGCGCACGGCTTCGGGGTCGTCCGATTGCACCGCCAGCGTCATCAGCCCCTGTACCCGCAGCGCCGGGCATTCGCGCGCCACCCAGCGCAGGAAACCGGCCACCGCGTCCGGCTCCATGCCGTGTTTGCTGGGTTCGGGCGAGGTTTTCACCTGCACCAGCACATCCAGCGTGCGGGCTTCGGCGTCCAGGCGGCGCTGCAGGGCCTGGGCCAGTTCGGGGCGGTCCAGCGACTGCACTTCGGCCGCATCGCGCGCGGCGTCTTTGGCCTTGTTGGTTTGCAGGTGGCCGATCAGCACCCATTGGATACCCAGGTCCGCCAGGGGCTCGAGCTTCTGGCGGATCTCCTGGGTCTTGTTCTCGCCGAAGCGCTGGAAGCCCAGCGCGGCCGCCGCGCGCACCGCTTCCGGGCCGAAGGTCTTGCTTACCGGCAGTAGCGCCACGCTGCCCGGTGCCGTATGCGTCGACCGATACGGTCGTGATGGCAGGGTGGCAGCATGCGGCCACTTCGAAATTCCCGAAGCCGGCCACTGCGATGTCCGCGGGCACGGACAGGCCGCGCCGGTGGCATTCCATGATCGCGCCGAATGCCGACATGTCGCTGACGCACATCACGGCATCGGTGTCCGGCCACTGCGCGAGCAGCGCCGCCATCGCGGGCCCGCCGTGGCTCATGGTGATCGGCGATTCGCCGAGCCGCACGAC
>NZ_JAJMLX010000009.1 GCF_020991325.1 Bordetella petrii
GGCCACGCGCGCCAGCAGGCGGATTTCGTCGCCGACGGCCCACAGCACCAGGGGCAGGGCTTCGCCTTCGGCGCGCAAGCCGGAGATCATGCGCACGGTGCGCGGCGCGTCGCCCGCCAGCATGGCATCGCGCAGGCCGAAAACATCGTAGCGGGCCACGTTGAGCACGGCGCGCTCGACATCTTCGGCGGCCAGTTGGCCTTCTGGGTACAGCAGGCCGAGTTTCTGGATTTCCTGGTGGGCCGCCAGCAGATTGCCTTCGACTTTGTCGGCCATCCATTGCAGCGTGGCATTGTCGGCGCGCTGGTTCTGGCGGGCCAGGCGCGCGCCGATCCAGGCCGGCAGGCGGCCGCGTTCGATGGTGGGCAGGTCGACCATGATGCCGCCCTGGGCCAGGGCCTGCGCCCATTTCGAATCGCGCGTGGCCTTGTCCAGGCGCGGCAGTCCGACCAGGATCAGTGTGTCGGGATCGGGCTGCGCGGCCGCCTGGGCGGCCAGCCGCGCCAGGGTGTCGGCCCCCGCCTTGCCGGGTTTGCCGGTGGGCAGCTTGATCTCGAGGACGCGCCTGTCGCCGAACAGCGAGACGCTTTGCGTGGCCGCCACGACCGCGCTCCAGTCGCTGCGGGCATCCATGACCAGGCTGGTGCGGTCGGTGTATCCGGCGGCGCGCGCGGCCGCCCGTATGGCGTCGATGGCTTCGGTCACCAGCAGGGGCTCGTCGCCCGACAACGTATACAGGGGCGCCAGGCGCTGCCCCGCGCGCTGCAGGTGGTCGGCCAGCCGTTCGGCATCGAGCGCCTGTGCCATGGCTTACCAGCGGCCGGTACCGGGGGAACCGGGGGTGCGCCAGGTCTCGGGCCGCCCGTTGGGCTGCGTGGCGTTGGGATCGAACACGGGTGCGTCGGCAGCGGGTTCGCCCTGCGCCGCGGCGGCCGCGGCACGTACGTCGGGGGCCGTCAGGCGCCGCAGCAGCCGGCTGACCAGGGATTGCTGCATGGATTCGTACAGGCTTTCGATCTGGCCTTGCTTGGCCTGCACCACTTGGTCGTCGTACGGCATTTCGCGGTACACGGTCAGGGTGGTGTCGGGCAGGATGGCCACGCCCTTGTTGCTGACCAGGCGGAAAGTGAAGACGATGCCCAGTTCGTATTCTTCGACCCGGCCCTGGGCGTTCAGCGACACCTCGCGCAGCGAGCGGTCGTTGCGCACCATTTGCAGGACGGCCTGGGCGTCTTCGGGCTGGCCGACCAGGCGAGTGTCGGGCGAGGCCGCGCGCAGGGCGCGACGCACGTCGGCGCCGAAGCGGGTGTTGTCGGGAATGCCGACATACAGGGACTCGAACGGCAGGGGCGTGACGCCGCGCAATGCGAAGCCGCACGCCGCCAGCAGCAGCACGGCCGCCAGGCTGGCGCCGCGCAGCAGCCAGCGCGATCGTAGGAATGGCAGGCGATGCGGGGCGAAATGCATGAAGAACCTCTTAGCCTACGACGTTGACCAGCTTGCCCGGCACGACGATCACCCGCTTGGGCGGACGCCCCTCGAGAAAGCGGGCCACTTCGTCCTGGCCGGCGGCCAGTTTTTCGATGTCTTCCTTGGCGGCCTTGGCCGACACGCGGATGGAGCCGCGCAGCTTGCCATTGACCTGCAGCATCAGTTCGATTTCCTCGGCCACCAGGGCGGCTTCGTCCACGTGCGGCCAGGGCGCGTCGAGCAGGTCGCCCATGGAATCGGCATAGCCCAGGTCGCGCCACAGATGCCAGGTGACATGCGGCACCACGGGGTACAGCACGCGCAGCAGGATGCCCACGGTTTCGGCCCGGGCGGCATCGGCATGCGCGCCGTCGGGCAGTTGGGCGTCGTCGATGGCGTTGAGCATTTTCATGGATGCCGACACCACCGTGTTGTACTGGATGCGCTGGTAGTCGTAATCGGCCTGCTTGAGCAGGCCGTAGACTTCGCGGCGCAGGTCTTTGACGGCGGCGGGGGCCTGGGCCCAGTCGGCACCGGCGGCCAGGCCGCGCGCCACCGCCGCGTGCTGCGCGTGGCAGTGCGACCACAGGCGGCGCAGGAAGCGGTTGGCGCCGTCCACGCCGGAATCGGACCATTCGAGCGTCTGTTCCGGCGGGCTGGCGAACATGACGAACAGGCGGGCAGTGTCGGCGCCCAGCGTGTCGATCAGGGCTTGCGGATCGACGCCGTTGTTCTTGGACTTGGACATGGTGCCCACGCCGCCATAGGTGATGCCGGAGCCGTCGGACTTGAGCCTGGCGCCGGTGATGGCGCCCTTGGCGTCGTAGGTGTTCTCGACTTCTTCGGGCCAGAAATACTCGATGCCGCCCTGGGCGTTCTTGCGCGAGTAGATATGGTTCAGCACCATGCCCTGGCATAGCAGCTTGGTGAAGGGCTCGTCGAAGTTCAGCAGTCCGAGGTCGCGCATGACGCGCGTCCAGAAGCGGGCATACAGCAGGTGCAGCACCGCGTGCTCGATGCCGCCGATGTACTGGTCCATGGGCATCCAGTAATCGTTGCGGGCATCGACCATGGCATTGTCGTTGCCCGGCGAGGT
Source organism: Bordetella petrii (assembly GCF_020991325.1). Lineage (GTDB taxonomy): Bacteria > Pseudomonadota > Gammaproteobacteria > Burkholderiales > Burkholderiaceae_B > Bordetella_A > Bordetella_A petrii_E. The sequence goes on from NZ_JAJMLX010000009.1 coordinate 2,567, forward strand.
GTAGCGCATGAAATACCACGACGAGTCCACGAAGGTGTCCATCGTGTCGGTTTCGCGGCGCGCCGGCTTGCCGCAGCTGGGGCAGGCGCACGACAGGAAGGCCTCGTGCTTGGCCAGCGGGTTGCCGCTGCCATCGGGAATGAGGTCTTCGGGCAGCACCACCGGCAGGTCTTGTTCGGGCACCGGCACGGGGCCGCAATCAGGGCAATGGATGATGGGGATGGGCGTGCCCCAGTAGCGCTGGCGCGAGATGCCCCAGTCGCGCAGGCGCCAGGTGGTCTGTTTTTCGCCCAGGCCTTGAGCGGCCAGATCGGCGGCGATGGCGTCCACGGCTTCGGCATAGGCCAGGCCGTCGTATTTGCCGGAATTCACGGTGCGGCCGCCTTGCTTGTCGCCGTACCATTCTTGCCAGGCGTCGGTGGAATAGGCCTTGTCCTGCACGGCCACCACGGGCTGGATGGCCAACTGGTACTTCTTGGCGAAGGCGAAGTCGCGCTCGTCGTGCGCGGGCACGCCCATGACGGCGCCGTCGCCGTAGCTCATGAGCACGTAGTTGCCCACCCAGACCTCGACCTGGTCGCCCGTGAGCGGGTGCGTGACGGCAAGGCCGGTGCGCATGCCGGCCTTATCGCGCGTGGCGATCTCGGCTTCGGTGGTGCCGCCCAGCTTGCATTGTTCGATGAAGTCGGCCAGTTCGGGGTTGGACGCGGCCGCATGCGTGGCCAGCGGGTGTTCGGGCGCCACGGCGCAGAATGTGACACCCATGATGGTGTCGGCGCGGGTGGTGAAGACGTACAGCTTGCCGTCCTGGATGAGCTGGCCGCCGGCGTCGGAAATGGTGTGCGGGAAGGCAAAGCGCACGCCTTCCGACTTGCCTATCCAGTTTTCCTGCATGACGCGCACGCGTTCGGGCCAGCCGGGCAGGCCGGAGCGCACCTGTTCCAGCAGTTCGTCGGCATAGTCGGTAATGCGCAGGTAGTATCCGGGGATCTCGCGTTTTTCCACCGGGGCGCCGGAGCGCCAGCCGCGGCCGTCGATGACTTGTTCGTTGGCCAGCACGGTGTGGTCGACCGGGTCCCAGTTGACCACCTGGGTTTTGCGGTAGGCGATGCCTTTTTCAAGCATCTTCAGGAACAGCCACTGGTTCCATTTGTAGTACTTGGGATCGCAGGCGCACATTTCGCGCGACCAGTCGATGGCCAGGCCCATCGCCTTCATTTGCTTCTTCATGTAGGCGATGTTGTCGTATGTCCATTTGGCCGGGGGCACCTTGGACTTGATGGCGGCATTTTCGGCCGGCATGCCGAAGGCGTCCCAGCCCATGGGCATGAGCACGTTGTAGCCGCGCATGCGAAGCTGCCGCGCCATCATGTCGTTGATGGTGTAGTTGCGCACGTGGCCCATATGCAGTTTGCCGCTGGGATACGGCAGCATGGAGCACGCGTAGAACTTGGGCCTTTCGGAACCATCGGCGTTCAGGGCGTGTTCGGTGACGCGATAGGCGTCGCGGGCCTGCCAGTCTTGGTGGGCGGCTGCTTCGACGGCGGTGGGGCTGTAGCGTTCCTGCATGGACTCGTGCGCGTTTCTGGTGGTAGGTGGGCCGCCGCCGCAGATGCGCGGCGGTCAAACCCCTAATTATAGGTGTAGCTATGTCCGAACAGGCCCGGGCGGGGTTTCGGGGATGCGCGCCGAGGGCGAACGGGCCGCATAGGCCAGCGCGATCGCGCAGACCAGGGCGCCGCCGGCGGTGACGCCCGGCCACCCTGCATGGGCGTACAGCGCGGATGAGGCCAGCGAGCCGGCCGCTCCGCCCAGGAAATACGACGTCATGTAACCGGCGGTGAGCCGGCTGCGGGCGTCGGGCCTCAGGCGGTACAGGGTGCTCTGGTTGGTGACATGTACCCCCTGGATGGCCATGTCCAGCACCACCACGCCGGCCAGCAGCGCGGCCAGCGAATGCCCGCCCAGCGCCAGCAGCGCCCAGGAACCCAGCAGCAGGGCCAGGCCCGCGTAGGTGGCCTGGTTGCCGCGGCCGCGGTCGCTGATGCGGCCGAACCGGTTGGCGGCAATGGCGCCGGCGGCGCCCGCCAGCCCGAACAGGCCGATCGTGCTGTCGCCATAGGAATAGGGCGGATTGGCCAGCAGGAAGGTCAGCGGTGTCCACAGCATGCTGAACGCCGCGAAGATCAGCGCGCCCAGCAGCGAGCGGGCGCGGAACAGGGGCTCGCTGGCATACAGGTGGAAAATGGACCCCAGCAGGCCGCGATAATCCAGGTCGATGGGGCTTTTGTAGCGCGGCAGCACGCGCCACAGGGCGCCAGCCATGCCCAGCATGAGCAGCGCGGCCACCCAGTACACCGTGCGCCAGCTGCCCAGTTCGGCCAGCACCCCGGCAAAAGTGCGCGCCAGCAGAATGCCGAGAAGCAGGCCGCTCATGACCGTGCCCACGGCCTTGCCGCGCTGCCGGGGCGCGGCCAGCGTGGCCGCGAAGGGCACCAGGACTTGCGCCACCACCGACAGGAAGGCGGTGAGGGCGGTGCCTGCCATCAGCATGGCGATGCTGTTCGAGCAGGCCGAGACCAGCAGGCCTGCCGCCGCCAGCACGGTCATTGCCACGATGAGGCTGCGCCGCTCCAGCATGTCGCCCAGGGGAACCAGCAGGATGAGGCCGGCCGCGTAGGCCAGCTGGGCGGTGGTGACGATGCCGCCGGCGGCGGTCTCGGATAAATGGAAATGCTGGCCGATGGTGTGCAGCAGCGGCTGCATGTAGTAGTTGCTGGCCACGATCAAGCCCGTGGCCGCCGACATCAGCAGGATGATGGGCGTGGTCAGGGGCGGTGCCGGGGTGGGCTGGGGGGATTCGAGAGGCATGGAAAGCGCTGCGGGGATAGAGAGTGTCCGGCGTGGGTCAGGGCCTGGCGCTGGCGCGGATGGCGCCGGGCGTGCGCCGATCGTGCGCGGACAGCAACCGGCGCAGCAGCAGCGCCAGGCGTTTACGGTCGGCGGCAGGCAGGGGGGCAAGCAATTGCTCGAGTTCTTGCAGATAGTCGCCGAGCGCGGCCTTGATGAGCCGCAGGCCCGGCGGCGTGAGCGACACCACGACGCTGCGGCGATCGCCTGGATTGGGTTCGCGGACCAGCAGGCCCGCTGTTTCGAGGCGGTCCAGCCGGTTGGTCATGGCGCCCGACGACAGCAGCAGGGCGCTGACCAGCGCCTGCGGATTCAGCGCATGCGGCGGGCCGGCCCGGTACAGCGTGGCCAGCACGTCGAACTCGCCCTGGTGCAGGTCATGCTTGCGGAAAGTGGCGTCCACCTCGCGCACCGCCAGCGTATGCAGGCGGAACAGGCGGCTGAAGACCGCCATGGGGGCAACGTCCAGGTCCGGGCACTGCTCGTGCCACTGTGAAATGACGAAGTCGACGTGGTCGCGCATATATCTTTATATCAAGTATTTTGACGTAAAGATAATTGCCAAGCCGGGCCGTGTCAAATCAGGGGGGCCGGAAACGGCAAGGCCCGCCTCTTGCGAGACGGGCCTTGCCGATGAAACTGCGGGGACGAGCGCTTATTGGGCGGCGTCTTTCAGCTTCTTGAGCGGGCGAACCTTGACCTTGACCGAAGCGGGCTTGGCCGGGAACCAGCGCTCTACGCCGGTGAAAGGATCTTTGCCGAAGCGCTTGGCCTTGGCGGGAACCTTCTGCACGGTGACTTTGAACAGGCCGGGCAGCGAGAATTCGCCAGCGCCCTTTTTGTCGACCGAACCCAGCACGGCGCCTTCCAGGCTAGCCAGAACGGCCTTCACCGATTTGGCTTCGACACCAGTCTGTTCGACCAGGTGAGCAACCAGTTGCGATTTGTTCAGCGCTTGCTTGATGGCGCGGGGAGCCGGGGCGGCCGCTTTCTTCACGGCAGTCTTGGCAGCGGTTGCCTTTTTGGCCGGAGCCTTCTTGGCGGGGGCCTTGGCGGCCGTTTTAGTGACTTTCTTGGCGGGAGCTTTTGCTTTGGTAGCCATGGTCGAAATCCGTATGTTGAGGACACGAGATAGCGCGGCACCGAAGATCGGCACTTGGCACCTCGCGCCCGATGATAGCGGAACTTCGCATTCCTGCGAGTATTTCTGCGTTTTGATGCCCTAAAACATGTTGTTTTCCGACAATGCGGCGTTATGGCTCGGTGCCGCGTTCGATGCGCGCGGTTCGCATGCGTGGCGAGTTGGATGACGCGCGGACACCCGGACCGGCAGCGAGGCGTCAGGCGTCTGTAATTTATATCGTTGTACGATATATTTCTTGCCAGGACCGCCATGTGGCCGGTCCTGTTTCTTTTTGTCCGTCTTCCTTATATGGCTTCCCCTGCCTCTTTTCCTGCCGCCCGCGCGCCGGGCACTGCCCGCCTGGGCGACTTCACGACCGATCGCCGCGTGCTGCTGCTGATGCTGCTGGCCGCGGTGGTCGGGCTGGCCGGCGTGGCCGCTGCCTGGGTGCTGCTGCGCCTGATCACGCTATGCACCAACCTGGCCTACTACGGACGCTTTTCCCTGGAGGACCTGCCCATTGCCGGCAACACCCTGGGTTGGGCGGCCGTGGCCGTGCCGGTGGTCGGATGCCTGATCATCGGGCTGATGGCCCGCTACGGTTCGGAGAAAATCCGCGGCCATGGCATTCCCGAGGCCATGGAAGCGATCCTGATCGGCAAGAGCCGCATCCAGCCGAAGGTGGCGGTGCTAAAGCCGGTGTCGTCGGCCGTGTCCATCGGCACTGGCGGCCCCTTTGGTGCGGAAGGGCCCATCATCATGACCGGCGGCGCCATCGGATCGTTGCTGGCACAGATGGTGCACGTGAGCTCCGGCGAACGCAAAACCCTGCTGGTGGCCGGCGCCGCGGCCGGCATGACCGCCGTGTTCGGCACCCCGGTGGCCGCCATTCTGCTGGCGGTGGAGTTGCTGCTGTTCGAATGGAAACCGCGCAGCTTCCTGCCGGTGGCCGTGGCGGCCGTGGTGGCGGCCGCCACGCGCCCCCTGTTGCTGGACGCCGCGCCGATCTTCCCATACGCGGGCGTGGGTGAGCCGTCGCTGCCGCATATGGTGGCGTGGGCCGGCGTGGGAGTGCTGGCGGGCCTGGGGTCGGGCGTATTGACCTCGATGGTGTACGCGGCGGAAGACCTGTTCGAGAAACTGCCGATCCACTGGATGTGGTGGCCGGCCATAGGCGGCCTGGTGATCGGGTTGGGCGGGCTGGTGGAGCCCGCCGCGCTGGGCGTGGGGTACGACAACATCGTCGATCTGCTGGCCGGCAGGCTGGCCGTGCAGGCGGTGCTGCTGTTGTTGATCGTGAAAGTGGTGATCTGGTCGGTGGCCCTGGGGTCGGGCACGTCGGGTGGCGTGCTGGCGCCGTTGCTGATTTTCGGCGGAGCGCTGGGTGCCTTGGCCGCGCCGCTGCTGCCGCAGGCCGATCCGGGCTTCTGGGCGCTGCTGGGGATGGCGGCGATGATGGGGGGCACCATGCGCGCGCCCCTGACCGCCACATTGTTCGCGGTGGAGCTGACCGGCAATTTCAGTGTGCTGCTGCCCGTGCTGACAGCTTGCGCATTTGCCTACGGCCTGACCGTGCTGCTGTTGAAGCGGTCTATCCTGACCGAGAAAATCGCGCGCCGCGGGCACCATGTCACCCGCGAATATCACGTCGACCCGTTCGATCTGGTGCGTGTGCAGGCCGTGATGACCACCGATGTCCAGACCCTGCCTGCATCGCTGCGGGTGGCCGACGCGGTTGCGCACTTCACCACCCTGGAACGGCGCCACACGGCTTATCCGGTAGTGGACGAACAGGGCGTGGTAGTGGGGGAAATGACGCGGGCCGATAGCCTGGCGTGGACACTTGAAGACGAGGATAATGCCAGGCCGCTGGGCGAAATGCTGGCTGGACGCGAACTTTTTCTCGCGTATCCGGACGAACTGGCCAGCCAGGTGGCCGACCGCATGGCGCTGACGGGCGTGGGCCGCGTGCCCATCGTCGAGCGATCCACCGGACGCCTGGTGGGGCTGGTGGGCCGCAAAGACCTGCTGCGTGTGCGGGCCGCGCGCTTGCGCGACGAACGCGAGCGCACGGCCTATTTCCGCTGGCGCGCGCCGCGCCGGCGTCCCATCGATATTCCGTAGGAGATCCCTTGATCAAGAAAATCTGCGCCGGCCTGCTGCTTGCCGCCGCCTGCCTGGCGAGCGCGCAAGCGCAAGTCGTGCCGCCGCCCCTGACCGCCAGGGCCTGGCTGTTGCTGGACGCCACCAGCGGCCAGGAAATCGCATCGTCCAATGCAGGCACGCGTGTCGAGCCCGCGTCGCTGACCAAGGTGATGACCGCCTATGTGGTGTTCCAGGCCTTGCGCGACGGGCAACTGTCGGCGCAGCAACAGGTCACGGTGTCGACCCGGGCCTGGAAAGTGGCGGCGGGCAGTTCCAAGATGTTCCTGGAGCCGGGGCAGCGCGTGTCGATCGATGACCTGCTCTTCGGCCTGATGGTGCAATCGGGCAACGATGCCGCCATCGCCTTGGCCGAGGCGGTGTCGGGGTCGGTGGAAGCATTCGTGCAGCGCATGAACGACCAGGCCGGCCAGATGGGGCTGAACAATACGCGGTTTGCCAGCCCGCATGGGCTTTCCGACCCCGGCACGTATTCCACGGCGCGCGATCTTTCCGTGTTGGCGCAACGCCTGGTGCGCGATTTCCCGGCCTTGTACAAGCACTACGATTCGGTGCGCACCTTCACCTACAACAATATCTCGCAGTCGAACCGCAATCGCCTGCTGTGGCTGGACCCCAGCGTGGATGGCCTGAAGACCGGGCACACCGACGCGGCCGGGTATTGCCTGATTGCCTCGGCCGAACGTCCAGACGGGGGCGCGCGCCGGCGGCTGATTTCCGTGGTGCTGGGCACCGCCTCGGACCGCGTGCGTACCGAAGAAAGCCGCGTGCTGCTGAACTGGGGCTTCGCCGGCTTCAAGACCATTAAGCTGTATGCTGGTGGCCAGGCACTGGAAACGCCGCAGGTGTGGAAAGGCCAGCGCGACTCCGTGCCCATAGGCGTGGCGCGCGATGCGTATATCACCGTGCCTGTTGCCGCCCAGGTCAAGCCGGTGGTAACCAGCCAGCAGCCGCTGGTGGCGCCCATTGCCGCCAACGACCAGGTTGGCGCGCTGCAGGTGCTGGTGGATGGCAAGCCGATGATGCAATGGCCCGTGGTGGCGCTGGATGCGGTGCCGCAGGCCGGGCTGGTGGGCCGTACCTGGGATTCGGTGCGGCTTTGGTGGCGGCAGAACATGGGGTGACAGGCCCCCATCTTGGCAGACACGAAGATGGCTGTGAACTTTCCCGGGTTTTCCTCGCCGGCCGCAGGGCCGGACGCGCCGCTGGACTTGTTGTCGGCGTGCCATGAACGCATGGGGCGCCAATGCGCCACGCTGAAACGGCTGGCGGCCCACGTGGCCGCGCATGGCGCCGACGCCGCGGCGCAAACGGCCGCGGCCAGTGTGTTGCGGTATTTCGATACCGCCGCCGTGCATCACCATAGCGACGAAGAGGAAGACCTTTTCCCGGCCCTGATCGAATCCATGGCCGGGTCTGATGCAGTGTGCCTACATGCATTGGTAGACGGACTGACGCGGGAACATCGCCAGCTCGAGGCCGCCTGGCGCCGCCTGCATGGGCCCCTGCAGGCGGTGGAGGACGGCCGCTCCGCCGAGCTGGACGCGGCGCAGGTGGACGCTTTTTGCGCCCTGTACGCCACGCACATCCAGCGTGAAGAAGAAGAGCTGCTGCCCATGGCCGCCAGGCTGCTGAGCGACCAGGCACTGGGCGACATTGGCCAGGCCATGCGGGCCCGCCGGGGCGGAGCCGCCTAGTTTTCAGGCCCTATGCCTGGCGCAGGACATCCCGGCTCTGGAACCAGCGCGTCAGGGTGTCGAACGCATCGCAGGCGCCGGCCAGGGCCTGGGCGCGGGTGTCGGCATCGTGCAGCTCGGCATTCAGATGTGTCAGGAAAACTTGCCACAACGGGCCCAGGCGCGGGCCGTAGCCGTTCAGATAACGCAGCGGCGAACCGGACGCGCCGGGCATGCGCTCGGCCAGTTGGCGGGCCAGTATTCGCCCGCCCAGCTGGGATCCCTCGATGACGTAGGCCACGCCCAAGGCATAGGCATCGGGCGCGCGTGGAACGGGAAGGTCAGTGCAGCGCTCGTCCGGGGGGGGCAGGCCGGCGTGGGCCAGATCGCTGGCGATCCAGCCGGATTTGTCGCGCCTTTCCGCCGCGCACAGCGTGTCCGGCCAGGGCAGTTCCCATAGCAGCGCCTCCAGCGGCTGCAACCAGGCATATAAGGCCTGCAGGTGCGCCAGGTATTCGGACAGCCCGGCGTGGGGTTGGGCCAGGGCCAGGTTCTGGTCCAGCCGGGCGTGGCGTTCCGCCGTGCCGGCGCGCAGCCAGGCGTGGACCGAATCATGGGCGGCATGGCTGGCTGCGCGTACGGGCGTGGGCGGCAGGTGCAATATCCAGGTGCTGCCCTGGCGCCGGCACTGCCAGCCGTAGTGCCGGGCGATGGACTGGCATTCGTCCAGGGAGATACTGGAAGCGCAGGGCGGTCCGGCCGATGCGCCGGCCGGATCTTCCGGCTGGGCCCACAACTGGTCGTCCGTGCCCAGCTCCAGGCGCACCCGGGCGCCTTCGGGCAGGGATTCGATCAGGCACAGCAGCCACGCCAGGACGACATAGCGCGCCGCATGTTCGGACAGCAGGATCTCTGGAATGGATTCGGGCAGCAGGATCTGCTTGCCGCTGCGCAGCAGTTGTGAAAACAGCAGGGTACGGCAGGCCTTGAGCAGGTCGTGCAGCGGCACGCGGTGGCCCGCATCATCGAACCAACTGTCCATCCGCCGCAGTTCGGCGGCACTGTCTTCCAGCATGCCATCCAGGCAGGACAGCAGGTCGTCCTGGCGCCGTTCGCGGTCTGCCGGGGCGGTTGCCGGCGTCTGGCGCAACATGGCAACCGACAGCGATGCGCTGGAAATGGGCGCGAGAGCTTCATGGCGCAGCACCGCGAACACCTGGGCCAGCACTTTGAATTGCACGCCGGAAACCGGGCCGATGGGGGCGGAATGCGGTGCCATGGAAGGTCTCAGTCGTTCAGCAGCAACGCCGTCAATGCGTCGGGGTCGGCCGGTTTTTCGACCCAGCCATCGAAAACGCTGGCGTCGCCGCCATGCTGGCCACGCGGCAGGCCGCTCAGGGCAATGAGGCGCGGCGCCCGTGGATGCTGCGCGCGCAGCCGGGCCGCCAGGTCGTAGCCGTTGGTGTCGGGCAGCAGTATGTCGAGGATGATGGCGTCGGGTTCGAAGGCCGCGCTGCGTTCGAGCGCATCGGCGCCGGTGCCGGCGATCTGCACCTCGATGTCGGAAAGCGCCAGGAATTCTGCCAGCAGCTCTGCTGCCATTTCGTTATCGTCGACGAGCAGAACGCGTCGGGCTCGCGTGGGTATCAAGCGGTGTACTCCTGTGGATTAGCCGGCCGTGCCGGTGGGAATAGTGAAGGTGAACGCCACCAGGCCGTCGGCGCAGTGTACGCAGAGCGTGCCGCCGTGCTCGGCCACGATCTGGTCGGCAATGTACAGTCCCAGCCCCAGGCCGCTGCGGTTGCGGGCCTGGCCCACCGATTCCGGCTTGAACGGCATGAACAGGTGAGGCATGACTTCTTCGGGGATGGGCTGGCCATGGTTGACGACCCTGACGGTCACCCGGCCGCCGGTGCGGCGCGCCTCGACGCTGATGGGGTAGCGCGGCGTGCCGTGATGCCGCGCATTGCTGAGCAGGTTGGTCAGGACCTGTGCGATGCGATCGATATCAGCCTGCACGCGCAGATCGGGGTCGAATGCCGCATCGATCTGCAGGCCCGGATACGCCTGGCGTTTTTCGTCGATCAGGTCGCGGGCCAAGGCGGCGAGGTCGATTTCCTTGAGGGTGACACCCAGGCCCAGCCCGCTCTGCAGGCGCGACAGGTCGAGCACTTGCGAAATCAGCCGTTGCATGCGGCCGCTGGACGAGCGGATGCGTTCGCCCATCTTGGCGCCGCTATCGGTGCGCGACAGCAGGGTGGCCGCCATGGAAATGGATTGCAGCGGGTCGCGCAGGTCGTGTCCCAGCATGGCCAGCAGCGCGGTGCGGGCCCGGTCGATATCGACCGCGCGCGTGGTGGCGATGTGGGAAAGCTCGTCGCGCAGGTTGTCCGCCGCTTCGATTTCGGCGGCAAGCCACGGTGTGCTGGTGTCGCGCACGACTTCGCGCCAGGCGTCGAACGAGCCGCGCGGCGTCAGGCGGACACCCATCGCGCCGACGGTGTACTGTTTTTCGGGCTTGCCGCCCCAGACCACGGTTTCCATCTGTTCTTTGCGCAGCCAGACCAGCCAGCCGTTATTCAGCGGATCGAACTTGCAGGCCAGCAGCCCCGCATAAGGGACCAGATCGGTATGCAGGTTGGGGAAGTCTTGCAGGATGGATTGCGTGTGCACCAGCCGCTGGCCTGTCTGGTCGAGCGTTGCCAGAATGCCGGTAAGCGTGCCGCGCGGGGCGATGCCGCTGAATACCGTAACGCTGTTGCTCCAGAGACATAGGGCCGCGTCGGCGGGCAGCAGTTCGGCCGGTGTTTCGGGCCCGGCCGCCAGGGCGGAATGCATGTTTTCCTGGGAAGTGGCGCGGCTGCCCAGGCGGCTGACCAGCGCCGCGTTGCGCGAGGCCGTGGTGGCTCGGTGGGCGCCTTCGCAACTGGCGATGGAGGCCGACAGTACCTGGGTGAGTATTTCGCAGGCCATGCGCACGCTATAGGGCACATGGCGGGGGGCCAGGTGATGGCAGGCGATCATGCCCCATAGCCGGCCGTCGATGACCAGGGACAGGCTCATTGAGGCCCGCACCCCCATATTGGCCATGTATTCCAGGTGCACGGGCGAGACGCTGCGCAGCACACTGTGGCTGAGGTCCAGAGGTTCGCCCGCCGGCTGGCTGGCCAGCAAAGGCACCGGAGTGTAGGTGGCGTCGGCGATCAGGCGCAGGGTGTTGATGATGTACAGGCGCCGCGCCTGGACGGGAATGTCGGCGGCGGGGTAGCGGCGGCCCTCCCAATTTTCCAGGTCGGCGCGGCGCGCCTCGCAGACGATTTCGCCGCTGTCGTCCGGGTGGAATCGATAGGCCATGACGCGGTCGAATCCGGTGGCCTGGCGCACTTCGCGCACCGCCATGGCCAGCAGTCCCTCGACCGTGCGCTGGCGCCGCAGCGGTTCGGCGCTGCGGTAAACGCGGTTCAGGGCGGAGTTCAGCGCGGCCGGGTCGTCCTGGCAGCGCTCGAGTTCAACGATACGGTAGCCGTGGTCATTGCGGTGTGTGATGACGTCGTAGCGCATCCCATGCAGCGTGGCCACGAAGGACTCGGGCGCGGGGTCGGGGTCGGCGGGGTGGAAGGCGAGCCCGTCGGCCAGGTTCGGCGGCAGGTCGGCGGGCGTGCAGGAGCCGTCCAGCGGCAATGCCATTCCCAGTGCTACCGCGGCATTGGCGCTGGCATAGCGCAGGCCAAGCCCGGCGTCGAACGCCAGCAGGGCGCCGTGCGGCTGGATGGCGCCCGGGATGTGGATGGGTTCGCTATCGCAGTTCGCAAGCGTGACTGCTGGCGCGGCAGGCGGCGAAGTATTCATGAATGGCCGTTGGCGCGCGCAAGGAGTAGTCGGCCGACGAGTACGCGCGATTTACTAACATTATGTCAAACTTCTACAGCAAAGACGCGCCGGGCAGGGGCGTCTTGCCATGCAATTGGCGATTTATCTTTTTTGCCCGGATGCAAAGCCGGTTATTGCCCGGCTGGAATTCGCGGTTTCGCATGGCAAGCGTGCGGGCGGAACCATTTGCGCTTGGCCTGGGCAGCGATTACCCTAGAGCGCGCCGCCGGAGCGCCGCTGTTGCGCCGATGGTGCGGGCCCGCACGGCAGCCCGGCATACTAATGACAACCAGGGACGACGCAGCAAGTGGGCAAGGCCGCCAGCAGATTATTCGGATCGTGGGTTCACGAGATCGGGCCGCAGACTTTGCGCGCGGATGCCTTGGCGGGCCTGTTGGGAGCCCTGCTGGTATTGCCGCAGGGCGTGGCATTTGCCACGCTGGCCGGTTTGCCCCCCGAATACGGCCTGTATTCGGCCATTGTCCCCTGTGTGGTGGCGGCCCTGTTCGGGTCTAGCCGCCACGTCATGTCGGGCCCGACTAACGCCAATTCGCTGGCCTTGTACGCGGTGCTGGTGCCACTGGCCGCGGCGGGCAGCCCGGCCTATGTACAAATGGCCTTGGCCGTCACGATCCTGGTGGGCATTCTGCAATGGCTGGTGGGCATGCTGCGCCTGGGCTCGCTGGCGAATTTCATATCCCCATCGGCCCTGTTCGGCTTCACCAGCGGCGCGGCGCTGTTGATTGCCGTGCATGCGCTGAAGGATGCGCTGGGCCTGGAAATCCATGCGCATGCTGCCGGCGCCGTGCTGGCGGACGTGGCGCAAGGCCTGGGCGACACGCATTGGGGGGCGTTGCTGGTGGCGGCGGCGACCATCGCGGCCTCGCTGCTGATGCGCCGCTGGGACCGCCGCAAGCCGCATATGCTGGTGGGCCTGGCGGCCGGCACGGCGCTGGCCGCGGGTTTGAATGCCTGGGTGTTCGAACCCGCGGGGCAGCCGATTTCCGTGCTGGGCGCCCTGGCGCAGCCCTGGCCTCCTTTCCACGTGCCCGATATCGATTGGGGCAAATTGCCCGACTTGCTGGCGCTGGCCTTCGCGCTGTCCATCGTGGCCTTGGCGCAGTCCATTTCTATTGCCAAGGCCGTGGCGGCGCGTTCGGGGCAGGCTATCGACGCCAACCGCGAGTTCATCGGGCAGGGCCTGTCGAATATCGTGGGCGGGTTCTTTTCCTCGTATTTGTCCTGTGGGTCGCTGAACCGGTCGATTCCCAACTACGAGGCGGGGGCGCGCACCCCCCTGGCGGCCGTGTTTGCCGCGGCGCTGCTGATCGCGCTGGTAATGATCAGCGCGCCGCTGCTGGCCATGATTCCGCACGCCGCGATCGCGGGCCTGCTGATGCTGGTGGCCTGGAACCTGCTGGAACTGCCGCGCTGGCGCTTCGTGGCGCGCGTGCAGCGCAACGAGGCCATCATTGCTTTCGCCACCCTGGTGGCCACCGTGACCATCCGCATGGAAATCGCCATTCTGCTGGGCACATTGCTGTCGCTGATGGTGTACCTGCACCGCACCTCGCATCCGGCCATGCGCACCATGGGGTTCGACGCCACGGATCCGGATCGCCATTTCGCAGTGCTGGAGGGCCGCCCGGATGAGCTGCCGGAGTGTCCGCAACTGAAACTGATGCGCATGGAAGGCTCGGTATATTTCGGCGCGGTGGCGCATGTGGCCGACCGGCTGCAGGCCTTGCGCGCCCAGCCGGACGCGCCCCGGCACCTGCTGGTCATGGCCAAGAGCATGAACTTCATCGACCATGCGGGTGCCATGGTATGGGAAGACGAACTGCTCAAACGCCGCGAGGCCGGCGGCGATCTGTATTTCCACCGGCCCCGTCCCGAGGTGATGCGCACCTGGCGCCGCCTGGGGTTCGTCGACCGGCTGGGCGAAGACCATATTTTTCCGGACAAGCGCACGGCCATTGCCGACATTTATGCGCGGCTGGATCCGGAGATCTGCGCGGGCTGCACCGCCCGCATTTTCCGCGAGTGCGGGCCGTTGGGAACGGCGGGGCAACCGGGGCAAGGGCACAGCGCCACGGAAGGCGAGTGCGTCCCGCCGGCCAGGGCGGACGATCGGGCCGCCCCGCTATAACCCGGGCGGCGCTTCGGTGCCCAGGTAGGCGGCCTTGACCGCGCTGTCCCCGGCAATGGCGGCGGGCGGCCCTTCCGCCAATACCTGGCCGCGCACCAGCACCACGATGCGGTCGGCGTGCTGGAATACGACGTCCAGGCTGTGTTCGGTGAACAGCACCGCCATGCCGCGCGTGTCGGCCAGGCCGCGCACCAGGCGCATCAGGGCATGGCGTTCGCTGGCGGCCATGCCGGCGGTGGGCTCGTCCATCAGCAGCAGGCGCGGCGCATGGGCCAGGGCCATGGCCAGTTCCACGCGCTTGATGTCGCCATAAGCCAGTTCGCCGCAGGTGCGGCCAGCCTGGTCGGCCATGTCCACCTGGCGCAGCAGGGCCAGGGCTTCGTCGGCGCCGTAACGGTCGGCGCGGCGCCAGCTGTTGAACAACCTCCGGTCGCGCGCGAGCAAGGCGACCTGCACATTTTCCTGCGCGCTCATCGAACGGAAGGTGGCGGCGGTCTGGAAACTGCGGCCCACGCCATGGCGCCAGATTTTTTCGGGAGGCAGGCCGACCAGTTCACGGCCGTCGAAGCGGACGGAGCCGGCGTCCGGGCGCATCTGGCCGCTGAGCGCGTTGAAGCACGTGGACTTGCCCGCCCCGTTGGGGCCGATCAGCGCCAGCATATGGCCCGCCTGCAGCGTGAACGACACATCGTCCAAGGCATGGATGCCGCCAAATGATTTGCGCAGGCCCTGCACCTGCAGCAGCGGTGCGGTCATCGGGTTGTCCCCCTGCGCCATGCCAGGCCGGCCAGCCCGTCGGGCCGGGCCATGATCAGCGCCAGCATGGCCAGGCCCAGCGCCGCATGCCAATATTCGGTGAGGCGGGCGGCTGTATCCTGCAGCCAGGTGTACGCGGCCGCGCCGGCAAGCGGGCCCACCAGGGCCTGCACGCCGCCCAACAGCACCATCACCAGCCCATCCACCGAACGCCCCACCCCCAGGACATCGGGCGCGATGCTGCCCTTGGAGTAGGCATACAGCGAACCCGCCAACCCGGCCACCAGGGCGGCTGCGGTAAAGCCGGCCCACTGCACGCGCTGTACGTTCATGCCGATGGCCTGGGCGCGCAGGGTGGAATCGCGCGCGCCGCGCAAGGCGTATCCCAGTGGCGAGAACACCAGGCGCCGCAACCAGACGACCCCCGCCACGCACAATGCCAGGCTGGCGTAATAGTAGGCCGGCGCACTCGACAGCCAATCCGAGGGCCACAGGCCGATCAGCCCGTTGCTGCCGCCGGTGACGTCATCCCATTGGTAGACCAGGGCCCAGAGAATCTGGGCGCAGGCCAGGGTCAGCATGGCCAGGTACACGCCGGACAATCGCACGCAGAACCAGCCGAACAGCAGGGCGCCGAAGCCCGCCACCAGGGGGCCCGCCAGCAGCGCCGCTTCCATGGGCAGCGAAGCCAGCTTCAGCAGCAGGGCGGATCCGTACGCACCCAGGCCGAACCAGGCGGCATGGCCGAACGACGTCATGCCGGCCGGGCCGATCAGGAAATGCAGGCTGGCCGCGAACAGCGCGGCGATCAGGATTTCGGTAAACAGTACCGTCAGGTAAGGCCAGGCGGCATCGGCCAGGGGCAGCGCCAGCAGTGCCAGGAGCAACAGGGCATAGGCGATGCGCACCCGGCGCGAGGCCGGCGCCAGCGGCCGTGCCGTCGCAACGGCGGCGCCGGAGGGCTCGGGGGGCTTGCCCAGCAGGCCCCAGGGGCGCAATACCAGCACCAGGGCCATGATGGCGAATTCCGCGACCAGCGTCAGCTTGGACAGGTTGAATGCCCAGGGGCCGATCTGCGTTTGCCCGGCGTAGACAAACACGGCCTTGGCCAGGCAGATCAGCAAGGCCGCGAGGAACGCACCCGGGATGGATCCCAGGCCGCCCACGACGACGACGACAAACGCGCTGGCGATGATTTCCAGGTCCAGGCCCAGTGTGGCGGGTATGCGCGGCGCCGCCATGGCCCCGCCCAGCCCGGCCAGGAAGGCGCCCAGCGCGAAAGCCGAGGTGAACAGCCAGGCTTGGTTGACGCCCAGCGCAGCCAGCATGGTGCGGTTTTCGGCGGCGGCACGCAGCAGCCGGCCCCAGCGGGTGCGCATCAGCAACAGCCACAGCAGCCCCAGCACGATGGGGCCCAGCGCGATCAGCAGCAGGTCGTATTCGGGAAAGCGTCGTCCCAGGATCTGGACGGCGCCGTCCAGCCCCGGCGCGCGTGCGGCGAATAAGTCAGTGGGGCCCCAGAAGGCCAGGGCGGCATCGCCGATGATCAGCACCAGCGCGAAGGTGGCCAGCAACTGGAACAGTTCGGGAGCGCGGTAAATGCGCCGCAGCACCAGCATTTCGATGGCGGCGCCCAGCACGCCCACGGCCGCCGCCGCCAGCGGCAGCGCCAGCCAGTAGCCCAGCGCGGAGCCGCCCAGCCATTGCGTGAACGTCCATGCCAGGTAAACCCCCAGCATGTAGAAAGACCCGTGCGCGAAATTGACGATGCGGGTAACGCCGAAGATCAGCGACAGCCCGGCGGCCACCAGGAACAGCGCGCTGGCTTCGGCCAGCCCATTGAGCAGCTGCAGCAGCAGCCCGGTCAGGTTCATCAGGGCGCGGGACGCAGTTGGCGCACGTATTGGTCGGGCGGCTGCAGGCGGCTGCCGTCCAGATAGGTGAAGTCTTTCATGATGCCCTGGCCGTCCTGCACGGCCGTTACGCCCACGTACACGCCCATGGTGGACTGGTGGTCGAGCGCGCGATAAGTGATGGGGCCGAAGGGGGTGTCCACCGGCAGCCCTGCGAAGGCGTCGACCAGTTTTTCGGTGTCGGTGCCGCCTGCCTTCTTGATGCCCGCCGCCAGCGACATCAGCGAGGCGTAGCCCACCACCGAGCCGACTTTCGGCGTTTCGTTGTAGCGCTGGCGATAGGCGTCGGCAAAGGCTTGGTGGGCCGGAGTATCGATGGCATACCAGGGGTAGCCGGTCACGATCCATCCGGTGGGACTGTCGGCGCCCAGGGGTTCCAGGTATTCGGGCTCGCCGGTCAGGACGGACACCACCGAACGGTTCTCGAACAGCCCGCGGGTGTTGCCTTCGCGCACGAAGCGGGTCAGGTCGGCGGCGAACAGCACGTTGAAGATGGCGTCGGGTTTGGCGTCGGCCAGGGCCTGGACCACCGCGCCGGCGTCGACCTTGCCCAGCGGCACTGCCTGTTCGGCCACGAATTCGATGTCGGGCTGGAACGAGGTCATCATGGCCTTGAAGGTGGCCACGGCGGACTGGCCGTATTCATAGTTGGGGTATACCAATGCCCAGCGTTTCTTGCGCAGCGCCAGGGCCTTGGGAGCCAGCGCGGCCACGTGCATCCAGGTGGACGGGCGCAGGCGGTAGGTATAGCGGTTGCCGTCCTGCCAGGTGATCTTGTCGGTCAGCGGCTCGGCGGCCAGGAAGAAAACCTTGCGCTGTTTGGCGAAGTCCGCCAGGGCCAGGCCGGTGTGGGAAAGAAAGCCGCCGAACAGCAGGTCGACTTTTTCGCGCGTCAGCAGTTCCTGGGCGGCGCGCACCGAGTCGCCCGGGTTGCCGTTGTCGTCGCGCCAGATGACCTGCAGCGGCCGGCCCAGCACGCCCCCCTGGGCGTTGACTTGTTCCAGCGCCAGTTGCCAGCCTTTTTTGTACGGGTCCAGGAAGGCGGGGATGGCCTTGTAGCTGTTGATTTCGCCTATCCGGATGGGGGGCGCGTCCTGCCTGGCGTGAGCCTGGGGCAGAATGGCCAGCATGGCGGCGAACGCGGCGATGCGCAACAGGGAAGGGGTTTGGAACATGGCGGTCGGGCAGGGCGCTTGAATGGGCCGCAAAGGGGCGGCAGGAAGTCGGGCGGTTTGGAACGGGCAAAAAAAACGGCCCCGCGATATGCAGGGCCGTATAACTATACTAAAACCAGCTGGATTACTTCAGCTTGGTTTCTTTGTAGTCGACGTGCTTGCGAGCGACGGGATCAAACTTCTTGATCAGCATCTTCTCGGGCATGTTGCGCTTGTTCTTGGTGGTCGTGTAGAAGTGGCCCGTGCCAGCAGTGGACTCGAGCTTGATTTTTTCGCGGATACCTTTGGCCATGTCGTGCTCCTAGATGTCGGTAAGGAAGGGCCGGATCAGGCCAGTTCGCCACGGGCACGCAGGTCGGCCAGCACGGCGTCGATACCGTTCTTGTCGATGATGCGGATGGCCTTGGCGGAAACACGCAGGCGAACCCAGCGGTTTTCGCTTTCAACCCAGAACCGGCGCGATTGCAGGTTGGGCAGGAAGCGACGCTTGGTTTTGTTGTTAGCGTGCGAAACGTTGTTGCCCGTCATCGGGCCTTTGCCAGTTACTTGGCATACGCGTGCCATGTTTTACCTCTAAGTATTCTGGCCGCGCATGGGGAAGGAAAGACAGGTGGATGGGCTGCCTGTGTTATAGGCCTGCCCGTGCTTATACCCGCTGCCTGCCGCCCTATACACGGGTGGGGGTCGAAAGTGGCGGTACAAAGCATAGTAGCCGCTCACGGGAAAACTTCATGCGAAGCTGGCTATTCTAGTACGGAAAGGGTTGTGAACGCAAGCTGGCCGTGTGTTGAGGCCGCCGAGGCGACTCAAGAACTCAAGCCGCCCCGCGCGCTACGTGCCCCGCCACCCAGGACAGGCAGGCGCAGATGGCCAGCACCGTGGCCAGCGGCAGCGGGCCGGTGCTTTGCCACACACTGACCACCATGCCGGCGATGGCGCCGCAGGAAAGCTGCAGCGTACCCAGCAGCGCCGACGCCGCGCCCAGCCGCGAACCCTGTTCCGACAGCGCCAGCGCGGCCGAATTCGGGTTCACGAAACCTTGGCTGAACATATAGCCCACCAGGCAGGCCATCAGCAGCGGCAGCGTCATCAGCCCCGCCAGAGCCAGCGCCAGGGCGGCCAGGCTGGCGACGGCCAGTGCGTTCAGGGCGCCGCGCTGCAATTGCAGCGGCGTGTGGCTGCGCAGTAGCCGGGCGCTGATCTGCGATCCGATGATCAGGCCGGCAGCGTTGGCTCCAAACAACAGTCCGTAATGCTGCGGGTCCACTCCGTACAGTTCGATGAACAGGCGGGGCGAACTGACGATGTAGGCGAACATGCCGGCCTGGCCCATTCCGCCCGCCAGGCTGTGCGCCATGAAGCCGCGGTGGCGCACCAGCGCCGCGTAGTTGCGGGCGATCGAGGCCGCGCTGAGCGGCTGCACGCGTTCGGGCGCCAGGGATTCCTTCATGATCAGCGCCGTTGCGACCATCAGGGCGAGCGAGCCCGCCGTCATCAGCCAGAACAGGCTGCGCCAGCCCACGTAGGCCAGTAGTTGTCCGCCTGCCAGCGGCGCCAGAATGGGCGCCAGTCCCATGATGAGCATCAGCAGCGACATGGCGCGCGCCGCGTCTTGCGTTTCATAGTGGTCGCGGATGACGGCGCGCGGGATGACCACGCCGGCGGCGCCGCCCAGTGCCTGCAGCACGCGGCAAAGGGTCAGCATCTGGATGCTGCCGGCCAGGGCGCAGCCCAGCGAGGCCACGGCATACAGTGCCAGCCCCGCCAGCATGGGCTTCTTGCGTCCGTAGCGGTCGGCCAGCGGGCCGTAGATGACCTGGGCCAGGGCCAGGCCCACCAAGTATGCGGCCAGCGTGCGCTCGACGTCGCCGCGCGGCACTTCCAGGCCGGCGGCTATGGCCGGGAACGCCGGCAGGTACATGTCGATGGAAAATGGGCCGATGGCGGTCAGCACGCCCATCAGGACGAGCCAGCCCGGCAGGCTGCGGGACAAGGATTGCGGTAGCATGAATGAAGGGGATGGATCCGTGCCGCCGGCTGCGACCGCAGCGGCGGGCAAGCCGACGACTGTATCACGGCCTGCTGGCCATTCAGCCAGCGGGCATTTTCCGATAAAGTTGCCGGGTTCTTTCGTATCGGGGAGAAGCTGTGAGTCCTTTGCTGTCTGTGGTGGAACGCAAATTGCAGTCCCTGCCGGTTGCCGTGCAGTTGGAACTGCCCGATGGAACTGTGGTCGGCCCCGCCGATCCGCAAGTGCGCTTCGTGGCCCGCGACAAGGCCGCGCTGGCGCACCTGGCCGAAGGCGCCGTGGGCGTGCTGGGCCAGGACTATGTCGAGGGCCGCATCGACATACAAGGCAATATGCGCGACGTGATGCGGGCGGCCGCGGCCTTGCTGCCGGGGTCTCCGGTAGATGCCGCGCGCGGCGGCTGGCTGACCGACCTGGTGCGCAAGGTGATCTCGGTCTGGCGCCACTCGGTAGAGCGCGACGCCAAGCAGATCGAATTCCACTATGACCTGTCCGATGATTTTTACGCGCTGTGGCTGGATCCGCGCCGGGTGTATTCCTGCGCGTATTACCGCACGCCGGACATGACCCTGGCGCAGGCGCAAGAAGCCAAGCTGGACCACATATGCCGCAAGCTGCGCCTGCAGCCCGGCGAACGTTTCCTGGACGTGGGGGCGGGCTGGGGCGGGCTGCTGCTGTGGGCCGCCGAAAATTATGGCGTGGATGCCACCGGCATTACCCTGTCGCGCAACCAGCATGCCTACGTCAACAAGCTGATCCAGGAAAAGGGCTTGTCGGGCCGGGTGCGCATGGAGCTGCAGGATTATCGCAACCTGGATGAGTCGCAGCCGTTCGACAAGCTGGCTTCGGTGGGCATGTTCGAACACGTGGGGCGCGCGCAGCTGCCCGCCTACTTTGCCAAGCTGCGCCGCCTGGTCAAGCCCAGCGGCCTGATCATGAACCACGGCATTACCGCCGCCGGCGTGTACAACGCCGAACTGGGCAGCGGCATGGGCGAATTCATCGAGAAGTACATCTTCCCGGGGGGGGAACTGACCCACGCCAGCAGCGTCATGGAAGCCATGACCAACGGCGGCCTGGAAGCCGTTGATGTCGAGAACCTGCGCCCGCACTATGCCCGCACCCTGTGGGCCTGGAGCGATGCGCTGGAGGCCCGGCTGGACGAGGCCGCCCGGGTGCTGCGGGGCGAGCAGGGCGAACGTTCGCTGCGCGCATACCGGCTGTACCTGGCCGGCTGCGCCATGGCGTTCGAGCATGGCTGGATCGCCCTGCACCAGATTCTGGGCGCCAGCCCGGCGACGGGCCGTTCCGATGAACTGGACAACCCCGCCGACCTGGCCTACCCATGGCGGCGCACTTATATGTACACCGACGGCTAACGTATCCGAAGGCGCCCGGCACCGCGCCAGACAGGGGCTGTGCCGGGCAAATATGGTCTGTTGGAAACTATAAGAAACTAAATATTTCTTTATCATGTTGCGGCGCAATACTGCGCAAACAGGGGCTTGCAGCTCTGGTCCTCAGTGCTTTCCCTAGGTGTTTTTGCCCTGTTTGTATCTAAATGATACTTCGCTGCGTTTGGCCGTAAAGGCAAGATCGGCTAAGATGCTGCCTTCTTCATTCAGTTTCGTTCAATTCACTGTCAGTCTGTTTTGTGGCTTTTTGTTTGGCCATATGCAGGCTGCTGTCTGACCAAGACCGCCGCCATCCACCGGTTGCGCGTCTTGCTGCTAGTGTCGGTTTGTATTGGCGGTTCTGCCCGTCTTCCGCACACCCCCCTTAGCTCCACGGCACAACGCAGCCTTTGCTGCTGGCGTTGTGTCCCTGAACCTATGGAGGCAAAAGCCAATGCGTTTCACCCCTATCAAGACCCTGGCCGCCGCGGCGGTATTTTTTGCGTTTGCCGGTGCCGCCCAGGCGGCCGATGCGCCCAAGTGCGAACTCGACCGCCCGGTCAAGTTCGGCGGCATGAACTGGGAATCCAACCTGGTGCTCGTGGATGTCGAGCGTTTCATCATGGAGAAGGGCTACGGTTGCAAGACCGATACCCTACCCACGGAAACCTTGCCCGCCCTGGCCGCGCTGGAGCGTGGCGACCTGGATATCAACACCGAGATCTGGCTGAACAGCGTGGCCGATCCTTGGGAAAAGGCCGAGAAATCCGGCAAAGTGAAGCGCATCGGCGATATCTACATGGGCGGCGAGGCCTGGTTCATTCCCCGCTACACCGCCGAACGCCTGCCGGAACTGAAGTCGGCCGCCGACTTGCCCAAGTTCAAGGATGAGTTCACGGATCCGGAAGAGCCCTCGAAGGGCCGCTTCTATGGTTGTCCGGCGGGCTGGGGCTGCGAAGTCGTCAGCACCAATCTGTTCCATTCCCTGAAGCTGGGCGATTCCTACACCCTGTACTCGCCGGGCACGGGCGCCGCCCAGAAGGCCGCGCTGACTTCCGCCTACAAGCGCAAGCAGGATGTGGTGTTCTACTACTGGTACCCCACGCCCCTGGTGGGCTCCATGGACCTGGTCAAGCTGGAACTGCCGCCCTACGACGCGGAAAAGCACAAGTGCCTTACCGCGCCCAAGTGCGAGAATCCGCAACCCAGCGCTTATCCGGAAAACCCGGTGTTCACCGCCGTCAATACCGATTTCTCGAAGCAGGCGCCCAAGCTGACCGAGTTCCTGTCCAAGGTTTCCGTCCCGCTGCCCGTCATGGACGAAACGCTGGCCCACATGGAAGAAACGGGTGACGACTCGGCGGCCATCGCCGAATGGTTCCTGAAGAACAAGTCCGACGTGTGGAGCAAATGGGTGCCCGCCGAGGTCGCCACGCGCGTCCAGGGCGCGCTGTAAACCCATACCGCCGGCCGCGCCGTTGCCATGGCGCGGCGCCGGTAGACCCGGTTTTATCCCCGCGCGCGGCCATTGCCGCGTCGCGCGGGCCCTGCGTGTCCAGGGCAATGCGGCTGGCCGGCATCCGTCCGGACGCATCGCCCGCGGCACACTCGCAAGGAGTTGCCTATGTTCCCTGAAATTATTCCGCCGCGCGCCGTGCGCGGCGCCATCGACGGATTCGTCGATCAATTGGTCACCCGCTACGCCGACAATCTGGAAGCCATGTCGCGGCCGTTCCTGCACGTGCTGGTGTGGTTGGAGCAATTGCTGCGCAGCACACCCTGGTGGATCGTGGTGCTGGTTACCATCGCCATTGCCTGGGGCGTCAGCCGCCGCATCGGCCTGAGCGTGGCCATGGGCGCGCTGCTGTGCGTCATTGGCCTGCTGGGCCTGTGGGACGCCGGCATGCAGACGCTGGCCCTGATGATCATGGCGGCCGGGCTGTCGGTCATTATCGGTATTCCGCTGGGGATACTGATGGCGCGCGCCAACTGGCTGCGGTCCATCATGCTGCCGCTGCTGGACATCATGCAGACCATGCCCAGCTTCGTGTACCTGATCCCGGTGGTGATGTTGTTCGGCCTGGGCAAGATTCCCGCCATCATCGCCACGGTGATCTACGCGGTGCCGCCGCTGATCCGCCTGACCGACCTGGGCATACGCCTGGTCGACCGCGAAGTGCTGGAAGCCTCGCGCGCCTTCGGTGCCACGCCGCGCCAGCAATTGTTCGGCGTGCAGCTGCCGCTGGCGCTGCCCAACATCATGGCTGGCATCAACCAGACCACCATGATGGCCCTGTCCATGGTGGTGATCGCCTCGATGATCGGCGCGCGCGGCCTGGGCTATGAAGTGCTGCTGGGCATCAACCGCCTGGAAGTGGGACGCGGGCTGCTGGCCGGCCTGGGCATTGTGGTGCTGGCCGTGCTGTTCGACCGCATTACGCAATCCTACGGGCACCGTGTACGTAAAGGAGGCCATCGATGAGCAAGATCGAAGTCAAGAACATCTACAAGGTCTTCGGCCCGCACTCGGCCAAGTGGCTGCCCGCCGCGCAGGAAGGCATCAGCAAGGAAGACCTGCTGGCCAAGAGCGGCCACACGCTGGGCCTGCGCGACATCAGCCTGTCGATCGAAGAAGGCAGCATCTACGTCATCATGGGCTTGTCCGGTTCGGGCAAGTCGACGCTGATCCGCCACTTCAACCGCCTGATCGAGCCCAGCTCGGGCCATATCCTGGTGGACGGCGTGGACGTGGTCAGCCTGGGCAAGCGTGAACTGGAGAACTTCCGCCAGAAGAAAATGAGCATGGTGTTCCAGCGCTTCGGGCTGTTTCCGCACCGCACCGTGCTGGAAAATGCCGCCTATGGCCTGACCGTGCAGGGCATGCCCAAGGCCGAGCGCGAACAGCGCGCGCGCCACTGGCTGGACCAGGTGGGGTTGAACGGTTTCGAGGCGCAGTATCCGCACCAGCTTTCCGGCGGCATGCAGCAGCGGGTGGGCCTGGCGCGCGCGCTGGCGACCGACGCCGAAATCCTGCTGATGGATGAGGCCTTCTCGGCGCTGGACCCGTTGATCCGCCGCGAGATGCAGGACCACCTGCTGCAGCTGCAGGCCAAGCTGAACAAGACCATCGTGTTCATCACGCACGACCTGGACGAGGCGCTGCGCCTGGGCAACCGGATCGCCATCCTGAAGGACGGCGAACTGGTGCAGGAAGGCACGCCGGAAGATATTCTGCTGAATCCGGCCAACGATTACGTGCAGGCCTTCCTGCAGGACGTCAACCGCACCAAGGTGCTGAATGCGGCGCACGCGGTCAACCCGCCGCGCCTGACGCTGACCATGCGGTCGCGGCCCGCGCACGCGCTGGACCGCATGCGGGCGCTGAATTTCGAGTATGCGCCAGTGCTCGACGGCAAGCGGCTGGCCGGCGTGCTGACCGCAGACGTGGCGCAGCGCGCGGTGGATGACGGCGCGCGCGACGTGTCCGCGTTCGTGGAAGACCTGGCTTCCGTGCCGGCCACGGCGGGCCTGGATGAAGTGCTGGCCCGCCTGGTGCACAGCGACCAGCCGGTGGCCGTTACCGGCGAAGACGATGAGTTCATCGGCATGCTGTCGCGCAAGAAGGTCGTGGACTTGGTGACGCCCGCGTCCGTCGAGCCGGGCACGGAAGAGCCGCAGCCCCAGCCGCCGCAGGCCGAATCGGCCGCCTGAGGGGCGGCCGGGCTTATGCGCGGGTGCCTGACTCCCCGCCAGGGGTGTCAGACACCGATGTGTGCGCAGGCTCGACCCGACGGGGTCAGGCACCCTGCGGGAGCCAGACCCCAAGGCCGGCTACCTTGGGTTCAGTCCAGGCGCACGTTGGCGGCCTTGACCACTTCGTGCCAGCGGGCGATTTCCGAGCGTATGTAGTCGCCATATTCCTTGGGCGAGGCGCCCAGCGGCTGGGCGCCCTGTGCCGCCAGCTGCTTCAGCACCGCGGGCGATTGCAGCGCCTTGCGGATCTGCGCATTCAATTCATCCACGATGGCCTGCGGCGTGCCGGCGGGCACCACCATGCCTTGCCAGGCCCCCATTTCGAAGCCCGGCACCACCGTTTCCGCCAGCGTGGGAGTGTCGGGCAGTTGCGGGCTGCGGGCCTTGCTGCTGACGGCCAGGGCCTTCAGCTTGCCGTCGCGCACGAAGCCCAGTGAGTCATTCAGGGTATTGGTCATGAACTGCACCTGCCCGCCGACCAGGTCGGCCATGGCAGGGGCGCTGCCGCGATAGGGCACGTGCACCGCCTCGACATCCACCGAGCGCAGCAACAGCAGCGCGCCCAGGTGGGTGACGTTACCCGCGCCCGCCGAACCATAGGACAGCTTGCCCGGATGGGCGCGCGCGTAGTCGACGAATTCCTGCACGTTCTTCACGGGCACGGAAGGGTGTGTCAGCAGTACCAGCGGGATCACCGCGGTGGATGAGACCGCGGTGAAATCCTTGACCGGGTCGAACGGCAGGTTGCGGTACAGGTTGGGGCTGAGTGCAATGGACGATGTGTTGTACAGCACGGTGTAGCCGTCGGGCTTGGCGGCCGCGGCGTGCTGCATGCCGATGTTGCCGTTCGCGCCGCCCTTGTTTTCCACCACGAAGGTCTGGCCGGTCTGGTCCGCCAATTGCTTGGCCAGCACGCGCGCCACCAGGTCGGTGGGGCCGCCGGGCGGGAAGGGCACCACGACGGTCACGGGCCGTTCCGGCCAGGCGGCCTGAGCCGGCACCGCCATGGCGGAACACGCGGCAAGCGCCAGCGCCGCCAGGGTCTTCAGATGGGTGTTCATGTTGTCTCCTTGTGTTGTTGTTGCTTTGTGGGTGCGGCGGGACCTGTCCGCCGCGGCTATTCGGGCCTGCCCGCCAGCAGGCGCCTGGCGGTATAGGTCATGACGGTGTTGCCGTGCTGGTTGCGCACCTCGATGGACGAGTCGACCACCGCGCGGTTGTGTTTGGATGTGGGCCGCACGCCGGTGACCTCCACCTCGGCCCAGACGGTATCGCCGGCCACCACGGGCGCCAGGATTTTCTTGTGCACTTCCAGCAGCGCCAATCCGGTGCCCTGCACCATGCCCTGCATCAGCAGGCCTTCGATCAGCCCGTAGGTCAGCCCGCCGGGCGCGGGCCGGCCGCGCATGGCGCCGTGTTCGTACGTGGTGTCGATGAAAATGGTTTCCAGCATGCCGGTGACGCTGATGAAATTGACGATGTCCGTTTCGGTAACGGTGCGCCGGAACGTGCGAAAGCGCTGTCCGACGCGCAGGTCTTGCCAGTAAAAGCCTTGGCCCAGCAGCGGGGCCTGGTCTTGTCCTGTCATGGTGTCTCCTGTGATGGGGGTGGGGTCATCTGGTGGGCATGGTCGAGCGCGGCGCCGCTGGCCAGCAACTGCTCGATGGCGCTGGGGTCCAGCCCGGCCTGCGCCAGCAACTGGCAGGTGTGTTCGCCCAGCCGCGGCGGCATGGCCGGCGCCACATGCGAGCGCTGCAGGCGCACCGGGCTGCGCGCAAAGCGGTAGCGGTGCCCGGCGGCGCTTTGCAGGGGAACGAAGAAATCCACGCTGCGCAGGTGTGGGTCGTGTTCCAGGTCTTCCAGGCGGTTGACGGGCGCGGCGGGAATTTCCAGGCGCCGGCACAGTGCCAGCCAATGGGCGTTGTCATGGCCCGCCATGATCGCGCCCACCTGTTCGTACAGCGCGTCGATATGCCGGGTGCGCGCGCCGATATCGGCGTAGCGCGCATCCGCGGCCAGCTCGGCGTGGCCGGTTTCCGTGAAAAATCGCTGCCAGTGCCCGTCGGTGTACGGCATCATGCACAGCAGCCCGTCGGCGGTCTGGTAAGGGCGCCGCCAGGGTGCCAGCACGCGCGCGTAGCCGGCCGGCCCGGGGCTGTCCTGCAGATGGCGGCCGTAGAAATGTTCCACCAGCACGTACGATGTCATCGCCTCGAACATCGGCACTTCCAGTTGCTGGCCCTGGCCGGTCCGTTCGCGCTGGAACAGGGCGGCCAGGATGGCGTGCGCCGCCACCAGGCCGCAGGTCTTGTCGGCCGCGATGGTGGGCAGGTAGCGAGCGGTGCCGCCCTGACGCTGCGTGATGTCCGCCACGCCCGACAAGCCCTGCACGATGTCGTCATAAGCGGGCTGGCCCGCATAGGCGCCGCCCTCGCCAAAACCGTACAGCCCCGCGTACACCAGACGTGGATTGCGTGCGCACAGGGTTTGCGGGTCCAGCCCCAGGCGCGCCATCTTGGCGGGGCGCATGCTGTGCATCAGCACATCGGCGCCGTCCACCATGGCCAGCAACGCATCGCGGGCCGCGGCCTGCTTCAGGTCGAGCACGATGCTGCGCTTGTTGCGGTTGATGCCCAGGAATATGGCCGACAGTCCCGGTTCCTGCTGTGGCCCGGTGTTGCGCGTGGAGTCGCCCTGCGGCGATTCGACCTTGATCACGTCGGCGCCGTAGTCGGCCAGGATCTGCGACGCATAGGGGCCGAACACGATGGACGTCAGGTCCAGCACGCGCACCCCGGCCAGCGCGCCGCCTGCGGAAGATAGGGGGGAAGTCATGGCTGCATCCTAAACACCCGGCGCATAAGCGTCTAATATGGCGTCGGTATAGCGTGATATGGAATTCGTTATGACTGTGGATCTCCGGCAAATGCGCCAGTTCGTCACCATCGCGGAACTGGGCAGCTACCGCCGCGCGGCCGAAGCCCTGCACATCGCCCAGCCTGCCTTGTCGGTGTCGATCCAGAAACTGGAGCACAGCGTGGGCGTGCTGCTGCTGGAACGCGGCGCCAAGGGGGTGTCGCTGACGCCCGCGGGGGCGGCCCTGATGGCCGATGCGCGGCGCGCCCTGTTCCATGCGGACCAGGCCCGCCAGTCGGCCCGCCGCGTGGCATTGGGCGAACAGGGCCGGCTGCGCCTGGGGTTCGTCGGGTCGGCCACTTACATGCTGCTGCCGCGCTGCCTGCCCGAATTCCGCCGCCGCTATCCCGATGTCGAACTGGAATTGCGCGAAGACAGCACCGTGCGGCTGGCGGAAATGCTGCGCGCCAACGACCTGGATGCCGGCCTGGTGCGCGGCCCGCTGGCCGAAGACCCGTCGCTGTCGGCCTGGGTAGTGGAACGCGACAGCCTGATCCTGGCGCTGCCCGCGGGCCATGCGCTGGCCGGCCGGCCGGTGGCCCTGGCGGAGGTGCGGGCCGAACCTTTCGTCATGTATGCCCCCGGCAAAGTGCCGGGCCTGCATGGCGTGGCCCAGGCGCTGTGCCGCAAGGCGGGATTCTCGCCGCGCATCAGCCAGGAGGCCATCCAGGTGCAGACGCTGGTCAGCCTGGTGGCCAGCGGCCTGGGCGTGGCGCTGGTGCCGGGCGTGACCCGCGCCTACTCGACGCCGCACGTGGCCTTCGCGGACCTGGCAGACGCCGAGGCGCGCGATGTGCTGGCGCTGTCGCTGGTGTCGCATCGCGACACCTCTTGCGCGCCGGTACTGAAACTTCGCGACACGATGCTGGCGTCGGGCGCAGCGATACCGAATCAGTATTGAGAACTAAAGAATCAGTATTAGACGTACCCGCGGCGCCTGCCTACCCTGGGGGCCGCGCACCTGGCGGTGCGCGCCATAACTTCAGGGAGACACACATGAACCGATTTTTCCGGCTTGCCGCGTTATTGTGCGCGGCCTTGCTGCTGCCCGCCGCACACGCCGCCTATCCCGACAAACCCATACGCCTGATCGTGTCGTTCCCGCCGGGCAGCGGCACGGACAGCAATGCACGCTACGTGGCGCAGCAGATGGAAGCCCGGCTGGGGGTTCCGGTGTCCGTGGAAAACCGGCCCGGCGGCAACAGCTTCATTGCTGCGCAAGCCGCCGCCGGCGCGGAGCCGGACGGCTATACGCTGTTGCTGGCCAGCAATTCGCCGGTGGCAACCAATGCCGCCATGTTCAAGCAACTGCCCTACGATCCCGTCCAGGACTTCGCGCCCGTTGCGCGCCTGGGCTTTGGCGCCATGGCATTGGCGGTGCAAGCGGATTCGCCGTATCGCACGGTTGCCGACCTGGTCGACGCGGCGCGCCGCGCACCCGGAAAGCTGAACTACGGCAGCGGCAGCGCTTCGTACCAGATCGCCACTGAATTGTTTCTTGCCATGGCCGATATCAAGGCTACCCACGTGCCCTACAAGGGGGCCGCGCCCGCGCTGGCCGACCTGGCGGGCGGCCAGGTAGATTTGGTGTTCGCCGACTACGGGGCCGTGATTCCCTTCGTACAGGCCGGCAAAATGCGCCTGCTGGCGGTCACCGGCAATGAGCGCCTGCGCAGCGCGCCCGATACCCCCACGCTGCAGGAGTCCGGTTTCGACGGCTACTACATGGTGAACTGGACAGCGGCCTTCGCACCCGCCAGGACGCCGGCGGATGTGATCGAGAAGCTGTCCCGCACCTTGGTGGATATCTACCGCACCGACGATGCCGAGGCGTTCCTGGCGCGCACCAGTTGGGAAGCCTTTCCGGCGGGGCCGCAAGAACTGGGTGAATTCCAGCGCGCCGAGATCCGCAAGTGGGCAGCCGCCGCCGAGCGCGCCGGCATTCCCAAGCAATAGGGCGGGCGCGCGGCCTTGAGCCCGCCACCGGCCCGGTCGACCCAGCCGCACTATTCCCATATGATGCGGGGACAAATAGATACTGATCCAGTATCAATGCCCGGCCGGCCGGCAACCTGCAACGCGCGGCCGGCCGGCATCCAGGGGGAGACGGGCCGATCATGGATTTCAAGCATATCCAGCAGTTCCTGACACTGGCGGAAACGCTGAACTTTCGCCGCGCGGCCGAGAAGTTGCACATGGCGCAGCCGCCGCTGTCGGTGTCCATCCGCAAGCTGGAAGCCGAGGTGGGCGTGACGCTGTTCACGCGCGGAAAGGATGGCGTGAAGCTGACCGAAAGCGGCGAGGCCGCGCTGGCCGAGGCGCGGCGCGCGTTGTTCCATGCCGCGCAGTTCCGCCAGGCCGCGCGCGCGGCGTCCACCGGCGACCTGGGCACTTTGCGCATCGGCTTCGTGGGCTCGGCCACGCACGAGGTGCTGCCGCGCATCCTGCCGCGATTTCATGCACTGTACCCCGGGGTCGAACTGGAATTGCGCGAGGCGATCTCTATCCGCATCATGCAAAGCATCGAGGAAGAGGCGCTGGACATCGGCGTGGTGCGCGTGCCCGTGGCGTTCGGTTCGAATACGCGCCTGGCCACGTTATTTACCGAGACCTTCGTGCTGGCGGTGCCCCGGAACAATCCGCTGGCTCAGCGCGCCACCATCAGGCTCAAGGACCTGTCGGACGAAGGGTTCATTCTGTATTCGGGCCTGGACGCCCCCGGGCTGCGCACCGCGGCCATCCACGCCTGCCAGCTATGCGGCTTCATGCCGCGCGTCACGCAGGAAGCCATTCAGGTGCAGACGGTGCTGAGCCTGGTCGAGGCCGGTTTCGGGGTGGCGCTGGTGCCATCGGTATCGCGCCGCTTCAACAGCCGGCACGTGGTGTACAAGAAGCTGGCGGACTTTCCCGCCAGCGCCTCGATCGGCATTTCACTGGCCTGGAAGCCTTCCACGGAAAGCGCGGCGGTGCGCAACTTCCTGGACGTGGCTACCCAGGCATTCAAACCATAGTGCGGGCGGGAGCTTCAGCGCCCCGCGGCCAGCGCGGTGATGCCGCCGGCCACGCCCATGTCGGACTTCGGCACATCGCTGATGATGACGCGGATGTCCTGTTCTGAAATGCCGATGCTGGCATGCACGGCCTTGCTCAAGGCGGCGATGAGCGCGGCCTTTTTCTCGGGCGTGCGGCCTTCGATCAGGCGCGACAGCACCAGCGCCATGGGTTTGCCCAGTTCGCCCGCCACGATCACGTGCGCGGGCGCCACTTCTTCCAGCACGATGCGTATCGAGGGCAGCGGCGCGGCGATGCTGTCCACGACGGCCTGCGAGCAATTGTTGAGCAGGCTGGCTTTCTGTTCGGCGCTGTGGCCTTGCATGATCTGGATATTCAGTATGGGCATGGCGGTTCCTGGAACGAGTGGCGGGCCGGGCGGCCCGAGTGAATGTCGGGGTTTGCGCAAGCGGGCATCATAGCAACAGGCCCTAGACGCGGTAGCGGGCCAGCACGGCGGGGTCCGGGTCGCAGCCCAGGCCGGGGCCTTGCGGAATGGCGATCTGCCCATCGGGGCCGGGCAGGCCCACATCGCCGAACAGGCCGGTTTCAAGCTGTACGCCGAACAGCTCGACGCCCCCGATGTGCGGGTACAGCGCCGCCATCTGCAGGGTGGCCAGCAGGCCCGGGCCGAAATACGGCGAATGCGGCGCTACGGCGCGGCCGTGGCGGCTGGCCAGTTCGGCCACGGCGCGGAACTCGGTGATGCCGCCCACCTTGGTGATGCTGGGTTGAAAATAGTCCAGCACGCCGGCCTCGGCCCACGGCTGGAATGCCCAGGCGTTGCCGATGTTCTCCCCGGCGGCCAGTGGGATGCGTGCCTCGCGCTGCAGCCGGGCCATGCCCGCCACGTCCTCCGGCGGCCACACGGGCTCTTCCAGCCACTTCAGGCCGTAGGGTTCCAGCTGGCGCGCCATGCGCAGCGCCTCGTCGGCGGGCCAGGCGCAGTTCACGTCCAGCATCAGGTCGACGTCTGGTCCCAACGCCTGGCGCGCCGCGGCCACCGCGGGTACGGTGACCTCGTGCAGCTTCAGGCGGCGGAATCCGCGTTCCAGCGCGCGTTCGCAGGCCGTGGCGACGGTGGCGGGCTGGTGCAGCCGCATCAGGCTGGTATAGGCCGCGATCGAGCGGCGCGAACCCGCCCCCAGCATTTGGCATACTGGTAGGTTGGCGCGTTTGCCTGCCAAGTCCCACAGGGCGATGTCCAGCCCCGACAACGCATACATGACCGGCCCGTTGCGCCCGAAGATGTGCAGCGGGCGCTTCAGGTCTTCCATCAATTGCAGGATATCGCCGGCCTCCTTGCCCAAGGCCAGCGGGCCCACGATATTCTCCAGCGCGGCCCGGGTGGCGGGAATGGCGTTGTAGCCGAACGCCTCGCCCCAGCCGACCAGGCCGTCGTCCGTGCTGACCTTGACCAGCAGGTAATTCAGCTGCGCCCACACCGTGCCGCCAAACCCCGTGGGAGGGCCATCGTGGCGATAGGGAATGGAAACCACAATGGGTTCGATCGCGGTGATCTTCATGTTGCGGCTCCTTCGGAGCGGGCGGCCGGCTCGGCGCGGCCGCCCAGGTAAATGCGTTGGATAAGTTCGCCGGCCTGTACCTCCGCCGGCGTGCCCGCGCCGCCGATATTGCCGGTTTCGACCAAATAGCAATAGTCGGCGAAACGCAAGGCTTCCTTCACCAGTTGCTCTACCAGCAAGACCGCCATGCCGGTGCGGGTCAGGTCCTTGGCCACGGTCAGGATGCGGTCTACCACCAGCGGGGCCAGCCCGCCGGAAGGCTCGTCCAGAATCAATAATGCCGGCTCGGCGATCACGCCCTGGGCCACGGCCAGAATCTGTTGCTGCCCCCCGCTCAGGCGCGAGGCCGGCTGCAGCCGCTTTTCCGCGAGTTCGGGGAACAGTTCGTAGATGCGCGGCAGGCGGCTGCGGTCGCCGTGGCGGTGGGTGGCGTAGGTTCCCAGCAGCAGATTGTCTTCCACCGTAAGGCCGGTGAAAACGCGGTGCCCTTCCAGCACCACGTTGATGCCGGCGCGCACCGTCTTGCGTGTATCCGCAAGCGTGATGTCCTGGCCTTTGAAGGTCACCTTGCCGGCCCGCTTGGGGATCAGGCCGGCCAGCGCGTGCAGCATGGACGTCTTGCCGGCGCCATTGCGGCCCAGCATGACCACGAACTCGCCCTGGTGCACTTTCAGGTCCACGCCGTGCACGACCCGGGCCTTGCCGTAGGCGACTTGAAGCCCGGACACCTCCAGCAGGACGGGCGCCGAACCGTGGGTACGTTCATCGTTGGGCATCATCAGGCTCCCAGGTAGACACGAATGACTTCCGCGTTGCCGCGCACATCGGCCGGAGCGCCGTGGGCGATCATGCGGCCCAGGTTCAGGGTGGTGACCCGGTCGCACAGCCTGAACACGAAATCAGTATGGTGCTCGACGATCAGCACGCCGATGCCGGCCTCGCGCAGCGTGGCCACGATGCGCGACAACTGTTCGATTTCGTGCTCGGTCAGGCCGCCCGCGGGTTCGTCCAGCAGGATGAAGCGCGGCTTCATGGCCAGGCCGCGCGCGATTTCCAGAAAGCGCTGTTCGGCATGGTCCAGCATGTTGGCGGGCCGTTCGGCCACGCGTTCCAGCCCCACGCCGCACAGCATTTCATAGGCGAGCTCGCGCGCCTGGCGCTCGCGGCGGCGCATGCCGGGCAGGGCCAGCGCGGTTTGCAGGAAGCCGGCGTTGCTGTGTTTCCAGTTGCCCAGCATCACGTTCTGCCAGGCGCTCAGGCTGCCCAGCAGGCGCGGCTTCTGGAACGTGCGCGCAATCCCGCTCAACGCGCGGCGCTGCACCGAAGCCTGCGTGATCGGCGCGCCGTCCAGGCTCAACGCGCCCGCGTCGGCCGGGTAGTAGCCCGACAACAAATTGAGCAGGGTCGTCTTGCCGCTGCCATTCGGGCCGATCAGCCCGTGGATCTCGCCTTCCGCGAGCGTCAATGACACGCTGTCTACGGCGACGACGCTGCCGAAACGCTTGGTGACCTTGTCTGCGCTGAGCTGGTTCATGAGGATCGTCCTTCGCGCACGGCGGCCAGCAGGCGGGGCAGGTCGGGGGCGACCACGTGCTGTTCGGGTTTGCGCGGCCGGAATTTGTCGCGCAGCACCCGCACGATGCTGCCTATGCCTTCGGGGGCCAGCAGCACCACCAGCAGCAGCAGCACGCCATAAAACAGCTGTCCCCAGCGCGCCAGGGGAGCCACCAGCTCCGGCAAGGCGGCCAGCACGATCGTGCCGACGAACGGCCCCATGATGACGCCGCGTCCGCCGATCACAATGCACACGAAGAAGAACAGACTGAGTTCGAAGACAAAGGTCTCCGGCGTGATGTAGCTTTGCAGCGAGGCGAACAGGGCGCCGGCGACACCCGCGGTGATGCCGCTGAATGTGAATACTGCCAGCTTCACGCGGAAAACCGGCACGCCCGTCGCGGCCGCGGTGACGGTGCTGTCGCGCAGCGCGATCATGGCGCGGCCCCAGGAAAAACGCGTCAGGTTCCATACCAGCCAACTGACGAAGGCCGCCACGCCGGCCACCAGCCAGTACAGGCCCGATGGGCTGTCGAAGGGCGCGTCGAAAGAGGCGACGCTGATCCCCGCGCCGCCGCCGGTAAGATCGTCGCGGGCCAGCGAGAATTCCGTCACCATCAGCGCGAACGCCATGGTCGCCATCGCAAAATAGAAACCCGGCAGGCGAAGCGAGGGCAGGCCCAGCAGAAACCCGCAGGCCCCGCACAGCACGGCCGACGCCGCCATGGCCAGCCAGGGGCCGACGTCATGGTGTCCGGTCAGGATGGCAAAGGTGTAGGCGCCGATGGCCAGCAGGCCCACGTGCCCGATGGACAGCAGCCCGGTATAGCCCACCACCAGGTTCAGGCTGGCGATCAGGATCCAGTACGTGCCGATCAGCGTGGCGACATGCAACTGGTAGGCGTTGCCCGCCCAGAAGGGCAGCGTGGCCAGCAACAGCAGGCCCACGGCCAGCGGCCATTGGGAAGAGCGTTCCGTCTTCATACTTGGCGCACCTGTTTGTTGCCAAACAGGCCCTCGGGTTTGATCAAGAGAAACACCATCAACAAGCCCACCGCGATGGTCTGCTGGTATTCGCCGCCGAAAAAATAGGCCGCGAACGTGCTGAGCAGGCCCAGCGTCAGTCCGCCCACGATGGCCCCCACATTGCTGCCCAGGCCGCCCGCGGCCAGGGCGATGAATCCATACAGGGTCAGCGTCAGGCCCAGGGCGAAGAACGCGAACGTCAGCTGGCCGGCGGCAAAACCCACCAACCCGCCCAGCAGCCCCGCCAGGGCGTAGGAAAAAGCCCGCACCCGTTCGGTGGAAATGCCGCGCGCCCGCGCGGCGTAAGCGTCTTCGGCCACGGCCAGGAATACCTTGCCGAACAGGGTGCGCCGGTAGAACTGGTCCAGGCCCAGCGCCAGCAGCGCCACGCAGCCGATGGGCAGCCAGTATTTCTGGTCCCAGACGCCGGCGGTGAATTCCTGCGGGATCAGGCGGGGGAATGCGCGGGGCTCGGTGCCCCACCACAGGCCCACCGCCTGCTGCACGATGGTGGCCAGCGCCAGCGTGCTCAGCAACCACAGGTGCTCATCCGAGCGGGCGAGAATGCGGCGGATGGCCACGGCCTCGGTCACCAGGCCGAACACGATGGCCACCGCCACCGCGCCGGCCAGGCCCACGGGCCAGGGCAGGCCCAGGTCGCCCATCAGCCAGGCCCCCATGACGCTGCTGACCATGAACAAATGGCCGGTGGTGATACTGAGCACCTTGGAAGTGGAATACATCACGTTGTAGGCCAGGGCGGCGGCGGCATAAAGCGCGCCGATCGCCAGGCCGGTGACCAGGACGGTCAGCATAGCGATACTCCTCTGCAGTACGGACGTTTATCGGGGAGCCAGGTCGAAACTGCCGTCCTTGAAGGTATTGGCGCGGTTCACCACCATGGCGGAATCCGGGAAGCCATTGTGGTTGCTGGCGCTCCAGGTATAGCTGGCGTATACGCCCGGCAGCTTGCCGGTGCTTTCCAGTACTTTGCGCACCTCTTCCGGATCGGTGCCGCCGGTCTGCTTGACGGCATGCTCGATGATCTTCACCGTGTCGTAGCCCAGGGCCACCCACCAGAAGGTGAAATCGATCTTGCCGCCCAGCTTGGGACGAATGGCATCCATCAGCGCCACCGTGGCCTCGGGCAACTTGCCCGTGGCGTCGTACGTCGTGCTGGCGTAGCCGGCGGCGTAGGTGTTGTCCCAGTACGAGGGCTTGTTCAGCAGGTCGCGGATAGGCAAGCCCATCAAGGCGGGGTGGCCCACCACGGGCACGTCCCATTGCAGGTCGCCGCGGGCATTCAGGATGCGCGCCAGCAGTCCGGTGGCGGCCGACCACGGCATGATCACATCGGCGCCGGCGGCGCGCGCCTTTTCGATGTCGTCGTTGACGCTGGTTTTGTTGGGGTCGATCAGGGCCGAGTACACGGGCTTGATGCCCGCCTGCTCCAGCAGCGCGGCGGCCCGCTTGGCCGACGAGGTGCCGTAGCCGGTCGTGTCGCCCAGCACGGCGATTTTCTTTTTCTTCAGCACATTCAGGGCGTAGTCATTGGCCGACGTGATCCATTGTTCATTGGTATTGATCACGCGGAAGGCCAGGGGGTATTTCTTGGGGTTGGTCAGCTCGTCCACCGTGCCGATGATCAGGTTGGGAATGTCGGCCTTGGCCAGGATGGGCACCGTGGCCAGCGACTCGCCCGAATTCACCGGGCCGATCACGAACGCCACTTCGTCGTCGTACGCCAGCTGCTTGGCGTAGTTGACGGCCTTGGTGGGGTCGCCCGCCGTATCGCGGGTGATCAGTTCCAGCTTGCGCCCGTTGATGCCTCCGGCCTTGTTGATTTCTTCTACCGCGAACTGCACGCCCTGGTTCTCGGCAATGGCGGCCGACGACAGCGGCCCGGTCAGGGACGACAACCAGCCGATGCGGATGGGGTCGGTTTTCTGGTCGGCAGCGTGCGCCCATCCAGGCGCCAGCGCGGTCAGGCAAAGAACAGGCACAGCAAGTGTCTTGGCAAGGTTCATGTTTGTCTCCGTTTGTTTTGTCCACTTCTCGAACGAGTGGAATGCGGCGGAATACGGCGGGCGCTATCGCGCGCGCCTGCCCGGGCTCAGTTGCCGCCGGCCGAGCGCGGGGTAATCAGGTAGGGGTCGATGCGGTCCCAGTTGAACGTGAAGCCGGCGCCGCCCTGCCGGGGCACGGCCACGCAGCCGTCGGCATCGATGTCCATGCGTTCGTGGAACAGGGGCTCGAACCACGGCATGTGTTCGGCCCAGGTGGCATTGCCGGCCGACGCCACGATATGCAGGCTGTGTTCCGTGAAAATATGGGGTGCCACGGGCAGGTCGTGCGCGGCCAGGTAGCGCACGGCTTTCAGCATTTCGGTGTAGCCGCCCATGCGCTGCAGGTCGGGCATGAATACCCCGGCTGCCTGGGCGCGGGCCATGCGGCGTATGCCATAGCGCGTGTATTCGGTTTCTCCGCTGGCCAGGGGCATGGGCAGGCGGCGCCGGATTTCGGCCGCGCTGTCATCGTCCCAGGTGGGCACGGGTTCCTCGAACCACGCCAGGTCGAAGCGCGCCAACTCGCGGCCCAGCCGCAAGGCGCGCGTCAGGTCCAGGCCCTGGTTGGCGTCGGCCATCAGCGTGATGTCATCGCCGATGGCATCGCGCACGGCCTCGACGCGCGCCACGTCCTCCTTCCAGTCAGGCGAACC
The DNA here is from genome assembly GCF_020991325.1 of Bordetella petrii. Classification (GTDB taxonomy): domain Bacteria; phylum Pseudomonadota; class Gammaproteobacteria; order Burkholderiales; family Burkholderiaceae_B; genus Bordetella_A; species Bordetella_A petrii_E. Next base: position 40,270 of record NZ_JAJMLX010000009.1, read on the forward strand.
CAGGCGCATCTTCATGGCCTTGAAGCCCTGCGCCAGGAACTGCCGCGCCTCGGCTTGCAGTTCATCGCGGCTGGACGACAGCCACAGGCCCGCGCTGGCATAGACGGGGACTCGATCGCGGTGCGCGCCAAACAGCTTGTACAAGGGCTGCCCGGCCTGCTTGCCCACGATGTCCCAGCAAGCGACGTCGATGGGATGGTAGGCCAGGATGGACACGCCGGCCTGCCCGTAGAAATTGCAGCTGCGCTGGAAGTCCTCCCACAATGCCTCCACATCGTGAGGGTCGCGGCCGATGACCAGGGGCGCCAGCGATTCCGTGAACTGCGCAATGGCGGCCAGGCGTTCCGGGCTGAAGCAGAAGCCGTAGCCCTCGCCGGTGATGCCGGCATCGGTTTCCACCGAGACCAGCAGGCAGCAGACATCGGCGATATGGTGTATGGAAGTCTTGAGCGGGCGCGGCAACGGAATCTTGGCAAGCCGGGTATGCAGCGCGGTGATGCGTACAGCGTTCGACATGACGGTCTCCAGGTCTAGCCGGGTATTAATACCGCGGCGGCAATACTGTTCTTTTCCAGCTCGGCGTGGGCCTGGCCGGCCTGCGACAGGGGATAGTGGCGGGGAATGTGCGCGTGCAGCGTCCTGGCGCGCATATGTTTGAACAGTTCAGCGGCGGCCGCCTGCAGGCGCCGGGGCGTGTCCAGGTAGGCGGCCAGGCTGGTGGGCGCGAGATACAGCGACTTCGGCTGCAGGGCCGACAGCGCCACCCCCGCGACCGGGCCGGAAGCATCGTCGAAACTGACCAGCAGCCCGCGCGGCCGCAGGCAGGCCAGCGAAATGGTCCAGGTGTCGCGTCCCACGCCGTCATACACGGCAGCCACGCCGGCTCCGTCGGTCAGCATCATGACGCGTGCCACCGCGTCTTCATGGCGAGTGTCCACCACGCGCCATGCGCCCTGTTCGCGCGCCAGCGATGCCTGGGCCGCCCCGTGGACGGTGCCGATCAGTTTCACGCCCAGCAGCCGGGCCCATTGGCAGGCAAGCAGCCCGATGCCGCTGGCCGCGGCGTGGAACAGCACGGTTTCGCCGGCCTGCAGGCGGTAGGCCTGGCGAAACAGATACTGCACGCTCAGGCCCTTGTACAGGATAGCCATGGCGGCGTCGAAACCGATGTCGGGCGGCAGCTTGATGACGTGGCGGGCGGGCAGGTTGCGCGCCTGCGCGTATGCGCCCAGGGGCCCGGTGGCATAGGCCACGCGGTCGCCGGCGCGCAGGCCCGCCACGTCGCGGCCCACGCATTCAATCACCCCCGCTGCCTCGAAACCCAGGCCGTGCGGCAAGGCGTGGGGATACGCGCCGCTGCGGTAATGCAGGTCGACCACGTTGATGCCCACCACGCGGTGCGATATCGTCACCTCGCCGTCCGAGGGCGGGGGCAGGGGGGTGGCCGCCAGCCGCAGCACGTCCGGGCCACCATGGGACTCGAGGATCACGGCCTGGTTCATGGGCGTGGCTCAGGCGGCAGCGCCGGAACGAACCGCGGCGTGGCGGTGGCGCATGTTCACTCGACCATGCCGAACAGGTTTTCGCGTACGTAGTCCAGCGCCGCCACGTCGGTGGCGGCCAGGGCATCCGCCCCGACGCGCGCCTGCCAGTAGGTTTCGCTGCCGCCGGCCCGGCGCCATTCGCGCAGGCGGCGGGTATAGCACTGCAGATCGTATTCGGCGGTGACGCCGATGGCACCGTGCACGGCATGGGCGATGTCGGCGGCAACCGGCACGGCCGCGCTGGCGCGCGCCTTGCCCAGGGCGGCCAGCATGGGCCGAGGTTTCCAGTCGGAGCTTTGGAATGCCAGTTGCGCCGCCGTGCGCACCGACCACACGTGTTCGGCCAGCACGCTGATCTGCTGCTGCACTGCCTGGAAGCGTCCTATGGGCTTGCCGAACTGCGAACGCTGGTTGGCGTATTCCACGGTCAGGTGCAGAATGCGTTCCAGGGCGCCGGCGATCAGGCCGGCGCTGGCGGTGGCCGCCAGGTCCGCCAGCGGCGCATGGTGGCCTTGCAGCAGCACGGCCTGTTCGACGCTTGCCTGTGTCCAGCGCAGGTCGGCGTCCAGGCAGCCGTGCCCGCCCGAGGGCTCGGATTCCGCATCCGCCGTGG
>NZ_JAJMLX010000090.1 GCF_020991325.1 Bordetella petrii
GGCGCGCATCCAGAACGACCTGCGCGCCCGGCTGTACGACAAGATCGTGGAACTGGGGCCGGCCTGGTTTGGCGGGCGGGATTGCGAGGGGTCGTCTCCATGGCATGCGTCTCCGTTGCCGCGCGCGGACCGGGCCGACGCGGTATTGTGTGTGGTGGCGTCGTCAGGCGGCGCTTGCATGCCATCATGGACAATGCTTTGTTTTATGTCAATAAGTTCTAAGCGATAGAATTTTTCTTCTGAAAAATGTATATGGGCCCGCAGCGGGCAAATTCCCAGGAGCGTCGCCATGTGCCGATGGATGGCTTATACCGGTAGTCCCTTGCAGCTGGAGTCCGTGATTTTCAAGGCCCGGCATTCGCTGATCGAGCAGAGCCTGCACTCGCGCCTGGGCGCCACCACGACAAATGGCGATGGCTTCGGGGTGGGCTGGTACGGCCGCGATCCGCACGAACCGCCGTTCCGCTATCGCAGCATCAATCCGGCCTGGAACGACCGCAATCTGCGCGAAGCGGCCCGGGCCATCCGGGCGCCGCTGTTCGTGGCGCATATACGCGCCGCCACCGACACCCCGACACAGGAAACCAATTGCCACCCGTTTCGGCATGGCCGATGGCTGTTCGTGCACAACGGGTCGATACGCGAATATCCCTTGCTGCGCCGCGAACTGATGCTGCAGATCGCGCCACGCTATTTTCCGTCGCTGGAGGGGTCCACCGATTCCGAGGTGATGTTCTTGCTGGCGTTGACCTTCGGGTTGGATTCGGACCCTTTGCCGGCCCTGGAGCGCATGGTGGAATTCGTGGAGGCAACGGGCCACCGCAACGGCGTGGAGTTCCCGCTGAACATGACGGTATGCGCCCTGGATGGCCAGCGGCTGATTGCCGTGCGCTATTCCAGCGAGACGAATTCCCGTTCGCTGTACCACAACACCGACGTCAGGCATTTGAAGCAGTTGTACCCCGACGACGAGCGTATCGCGGCCCTGGACGACGATGCCTATATGTTGCTGTCGGAACCCCTGGCCGAACTGCCGGGCGCCTGGCAGGAAGTGCCCGAGGCCACGGCCATCATCGCGGGCGGCGGGCAGGTGCGGCAGTATCCCTTTCGGCCTGGCGCCGGCGGCAACTGAAGGCGTACGGGTCCTAGGCCGTGGCCGGCACGGCGTACCACAGCGCCGCGAAAAAGTGGCAGACGGTGCCGGCCAGCACGAACAGGTGCCAGATGAAGTGCGCGTAGCGCCAGCGCGAGTCGAACACGAAGAACACCACGCCCGCGGTGTAGGCCAGGCCGCCCGCCAGCAGCCACCACAACCCGCCGGGCGCGATCAGTTCCAGGACAGGGTCGACGGCAATGGCCACCAGCCAGCCCATGGCCAGGTACAGCCCGGTGGACAGCCAGGGACGGTTCAGCCGCTGGAACGCCTTCAAGGCCACGCCCAACGCGGCCAGGCCCCACACCAGGCCGAACAGGGTCCAGCCCCAGGGCCCGCGCAGCGGACCCAGCGTGAACGGCGTGTAGGTGCCGGCGATCAGCAGGTAGATGGCGGAATGGTCCAGCACATTGAACAGCCGCTTGGCGCGGCCTGGCGGCAAGGCGTGGTACAGGGCCGAGGCCAGGTACAGCAGGCACATGGTGGCCGCGAAGATGGCCGCGCCCGCCACCAGCGCGGCGTCGCCCTGGCGCGTGGCACCGATGATGAGCAAGGGGGCGGCGGCCAGCGCCGCCAGGGCGCCCAGCCCGTGGCTGATGGAGTTGGCGATTTCTTCGCCACGGGTTTGCAGGCGGTCGAGAGCAGGCATGGGGCAAACCTTAGGGCCTCGGGCCCTGCAATTCAAGCTTTCGTTTAGGGCTGGGCTTGATCTGGGGCCGCCGAATGTTTTCATTACCCCGTCAGGCCTGGCCCTCGCCCATGCAGCCGAAGGTTTCCATGTTCTTCTGGATCTGCTCGGGTGTCAGGTCTTCTTTGTGCGTGGCCACGGACCAGCGGTGGCCAAGCGGGTCGGTCAGCTGGCCGTAGCGGTCGCCCCAGAACATGTCGGTGGCGGGCATGGTGATGGTGGCGCCGGCGGCCTGGGCCTGGGCCATGGTGGCGTCTACGTCTTCCACGTACAGGTGCAGGTAGACGGGCGAGCCCTTCAGCGACCCGGGGTCGTCCGCGGCGCATCCCATGTCGGGGAACACGTCGGCCAGCATGATGCTGGAATCGCCGATGCGCACCATGGCGTGCATGATCTTGCCGCCCGGGCCCGGCAGGCGCGCCAGTTCGACGGCGTTGAATGCCTTGACGTAGAAATCGATGGCCTGGGCGGCGCCGTTGCACATCAGGTGCGGGGTAACCGAATGCATGTCGTCGGGTATAGGTTTCACTGCCATGATGGTGAGCTCCTTGGATTGCGGCGGCGGATGGCGCGCCGCTACTGACACGACGGTTGGCGCGGGGCTGGATCGACAGCCGCGGCCGTTTTTTTTGCAACAGCGCGGTTACGCGCCCACCAGGGTGCGGAATCCGCCCCAGGCCATGCGCTTCATGTCGAATACCCCTTCTGCTTCGGGGCACTGCATGCGATCGTCGGCCATGACGGCGGCGTTGACGCGGTCGCGCTCGGCCTTGCTGGCATAGGTGATCCAGGCGAAGATCACCACTTCGTTTTCCCGGGCCTGGGCGGCCGCGGTGAATTTGGCGAAATTGGGGTCCATGTCCAGTTCGTCTCCCACGCATTCGCGATAGTCGAGCGCGCCGTGTTCCTTCCAGATGGTGCCAGCCTTGGTGGCGATCGCTTGGTAAGCGTCGAGCTTGTCTTTCGGAACGGCCAGCAGAAAGCCGTCTACATACTGTTCCATGGTGGTGCTCCCTTGTTGTGGCCGCGAGACCGGTTGCTCACTGTATCGGGAAATGCCCCGGCTGCCGATGGGGAATTGCGACAATCTTGCGGGTGGATTGCGACAGGCGTCGGCGGTATGCTGCCGTCATGAAGAACATCGCTTTCCTGCTGCCCGAGGGCGCCAATATTGCTTCGCTGGAAAACGCCCGGCAGGGCTTCATGGTGGCCAACCAGTACTTGCAAGGGCAAGGTCGCGCGCCGCGCTTCAGCGTGCGCACGCTGGCCGCCACGCCCCAGGTGCGGCTGGACCAGGGGCGCATCCAGGTGCAGGCCGACGCGGTGCTGGCCGACCCCGGCCCGGTGGACATCTGCATCGTGCCGCCCCTGCTGGCGCCGTCGCCCGAAACCGTGGCCGACAATACCGACCTGATCGAATGGATGGCCCGGCACTACAAGAACGGCGGCGAACTGGCCTGCCTGTGCCTGGGCGCGGCCTTGCCGGCCGCCGCCGGGCTGCTGGACGGGCGTCGGGCGGTAGTGCACTGGGCGGCGCAGCATCTTTATGCGCAGTGGTTTCCCACGGTGCAGTGGGTCAGCGACCGCATCGTGACCGGCGAGCATGGCCTGTACACCAGCGGCGGCGCGTTCTCGGCCGCCCACCTGGTGCTGCACTTGGTCGAAAAGTACACCGACCGCGACACGGCGATCTGGTGCGCCAAGTTTTTCCAGCTGGACTGGAGCCGCCAGAGCCAACTGCCGTTTTCGGTGTTCATGGGCCACAAGGAACACGCGGACGACACCGTGCGGGCGGTGCAGCAGCACATCGAAGCCTGCTTCGCCGAACGCCTTACCGTCGAGGCGCTGGCCGACCGCTACGCGCTGGGGCGCCGCACCCTGGAACGCCGTTTCCGGCAGGCCACGGGCAACAGTATCGTCGAATACCTGCAGCGCATCCGCGTGGAGGCCGCCAAGCGGCAGCTGGAAAGCACGCGCAAAACCGTGGCCGAGGTGATGTACGAAGTGGGCTACAGCGATACCAAGGCGTTCCGGGATATTTTCAGCAAGTACTGCGGGATGTCGCCGGTGGGGTATCGCGAGCGTTATCTGTAGCCGCTTGCGGCGGCGCGGTTTCGGGTTGCAGTGGACCGCAAGCCGCCGCCGGCGGGGGCGAGCTCAATCCACGCTCGCGCCCGATTTTTCCACCACTTCCGCCCAGCGCGGAATTTCGGCGGCCATCAGGTCGCGCAAGGCCTCGGGGCTGCTGCCCACCAGTTCCATGCCCATGGTCTTGCCCAGTTTCTCCTGCACGTCGGGTTCCTTGAGGATGGCGGCGATTTCCTGCGACAGCCTGTCGACGATGGCCTTGGGCGTGCCCTTGGGGGCGTACACCGCCTGCCAGGACGCCATCTGGAAGCCCTGGACTCCGGCTTCTTCCATGGTGGGCGTGTCCGGTGCCAGCGCAATGCGCTTGGGCGTGGTTACCGCCAGCAGCTTCAGCTTGCCGTTCTGCAGTAACGGCAGCGCGGCCGTCATCTGGTCGAACATGAACGTCACCGCTCCGGACGAGACATCCACCATGGCGGGCGGGGTGCCCTTGTAGGGCACGTGCGTCAGCGGCACATCGATGGTGTCGGCAAAGAGTTCACCCGCCAGGTGGGTGGACGTGCCGGGGCCGGATGAAGCGAAGGTGCGCTTCGAAGGGTCCCGCTTGAGCAGGGCAATGAGGTCTGCCACCGAATTGACGCCCAGGTTGGGGTCTACCAGCAATACATTCGGCAGCGTGGCCACCAGGGTGACGGGTTCGAAATCCTTCACCGGGTCGTAGCGCAGGTTCTTGTACAGGCTGGCATTGATGGCATGCGTGCTGATGGTGCCGCCGAACAGGGTATAGCCGTCGGCGGGTGCCTTGGCCACGTAGGCCGCGCCGATCGCGCCCGCCGCGCCGGGCTTGTTTTCGACGACCACGCTCTGGTGCAGCCGTTCGCCCAGTTTCTGCGCCAGCAGCCGGCCCACCACATCGGTGGAGCCGCCCACGGTGAAGGGCACGACATAGGAAATGGGTTTGCCGGCCGGCCAGTCGGCAGCCTGGACCGGCAGGCCGCAGGCCGCCAGCGTGGCCGCGGCCAGGGTCAGCGCCAGCTGGCGCCGTCGTATCGGGTTCATGGTTTGTCTCCTCGTGGGTTTTGTTGCGGGCGCGACGGTGGCCGTCAGCGCCCGTGCTGCGTGCGCCACGCGGCGAATTGCTCGCGCGTGGCGGGATGGGTAGGCGGGTACAGGCCGATGATGCTGCGGCCATTCAAGACTTCGCTGGTGACGAAATCTTCGAAGGCCGTCATTTCAGTGGCTTCGTGGGCGATGTCGTCGGCGATGCCGGCGGGAATCACCACTACGCCTTCGCTGTCGCCCACGATGATGTCGCCGGGGAATACCGCCACGTCGCCGCAGCCTATGGGCACGTTCAAGTCCAGGGCCTGGTGCAGTGTCAGATTGGTGGGCGCGGACGGGCGCTGGTGATAGGCCGGGATTTCCAGGGCGGCGATCTCGGGCGAATCGCGGAAGCCGCCATCGGTGACCACGCCAGCCACGCCGCGCTTCATCAGGCGGGTGACCAGGATGGAACCGGCCGAGGCGGCGCGCGCGTCCTTGCGGCTGTCCATGACCAGCACCGCGCCCGCGGGGCACGACTCGACGGCTACGCGCTGCGGGTGCTTCGGGTCTTCGAATACCTGGATGGTGTTCAGGTCTTCGCGGGCCGGGATGTAGCGCAGCGTGTAGGCCGGGCCCACCATATTGGGCAGGCCCGCGTTCAAGGGGCGCACGTCCTGGATGAACTGGTTGCGCAGGCCGCGCTTGAACAGCGCGGTGCACAGCGTGGCGGTGCTGGCCGCGGCCAGGCGGGCGCGGGTGGTGTCGGACAGGGTGGTCATGGCGGTATGGGAGTGCGAAAAAAGCCGGTTCAGAAAATGTCGGGCTCGGCGACGGGGGCGCCGAAACCGGTTTCCAGGAAATCGAAATCGCAGCCGTCATTGGCTTGCAGAATGTGCTGCGAGTACATCCAGCCGTAGCCGCGTTCGTAGCGCCTGGGCGGCGGGGCCCAGGCGGCGCGGCGGGCCGCCAGCTCTTCGTCGCTGACGTTCATGTGGATGGTGCGCGCCGGTACGTCCACGGTGATCAGGTCGCCGGTGCGCACCAGCGCCAGCGGGCCGCCCACATAGGCTTCGGGCGCCGCGTGCAGGATGCAGGCGCCGTAGCTGGTGCCACTCATGCGGGCATCGGACAGGCGCAGCATGTCGCGTACGCCTTGCTTCACCAGCTTCACTGGAATGGGCAGCATGCCCCATTCGGGCATGCCCGGCCCGCCTTGGGGGCCGGCGTTGCGCAGGATCAGGATATGGTCGGCGGTGACGTCCAGGTTCTCGTCTTCCACCGCGGCCTTCATGCTGGGGTAGTCGTCGAATACCAGGGCCGGGCCGGTGTGCTGCAGGTACCGCGGGGCGCAGGCGCTGGGCTTGATCACGCAGCCGTCCGGAGCCAGGTTGCCCTTCAGTACGGCCAGCGCGCCTTCTTGGTAGATGGCCTGATCCAGCGGCCGGATCACGTCGTCGTTGTACACGGCGGCGCCCGCGATGTTCTCGCCCAGGCTGCGGCCCGTGACGGTGCGGGCGGACAGGTCCAGGTGGTTTTCCGCCAGCCGCGACATCAGGCCGGGCAGGCCGCCTGCGTAGAAAAAATCTTCCATCAGGTAGGTGTCGCCGCTGGGCCGGATATTGGCAATGACCGGCACCTTGCGGCTGGCCGCGTCGAAGTCGTCCAGGCTTACCGCGCAGTTGGCCCGGCGCGACATGGCCACCAGGTGCACGATGGCATTGGTGGAACAGCCCATGGCCATGGCGACATGGATCGCGTTCTGGAACGACGCGCGCGTCAGGATGCGCTGCGGGGCTTGGTCTTCCCAGACCATTTCCACGACGCGGCGGCCGCATTCGGCCGACATGCGCATGTGGTTGACGTCGGCGGCTGGAATCGACGAGGCGCCGGGCAGCGTCAGCCCGATGGCTTCGGCGATGGCCGTCATGGTGCTGGCCGTGCCCATGGTCATGCAGGTGCCGTAGCTGCGCGCGATGCCGCCTTCGACTTCGGTCCAGTCCTGTTTGGTGATGTTGCCGGCGCGCCGCTCGTCCCACAGCTTCCAGGCATCGGAGCCCGATCCCAGCACCTTGCCTTTCCAGTTGCCGCGCAGCATGGGGCCCGCGGGCAGGTAAATACAGGGCAGGTCGGCGCTGATGGCGCCCATGATCAGGCCTGGCGTGGTCTTGTCGCAGCCGCCCATCAGCACGGCGCCGTCCACCGGGTGGCTGCGCAGCAGTTCCTCGGTTTCCATCGCCAGGAAGTTGCGATACAGCATGGTCGTGGGTTTGACGAAGGATTCCGACACCGAAATGGCGGGCAGTTCCACCGGAAAGCCGCCGGCCTGCAGGATGCCGCGCTTGACGTCGTCCACCCGCTGCTTGAAGTGGCTATGGCAGGGATTGAGGTCGGACCAGGTGTTGATGATGGCAATCACTGGACGGCCCGCCCAGTCTTGCGGGCCATAGCCCATCTGCATCATGCGCGAGCGGTGGCCGAAAGACCTCAGGTCGTCGTGCGCCATCCAGCGGGCGCTGCGCAAGCTGTCGTAAGTACGTGACATGACTAGGGATCCGGTGAAATTTTGGCGATTAAAACACTAATATATTAGTACGTCAATGTCGTTGGCGGCCGGTACAATCGCCTTCATTGCTGTTGCCAGATTCCATCATGTCTACGCCGCTTGCCCTGCCCGCCGACCTGCGCCTGGACCGCTCGCGCCATGCCGCGCCGCAGGTCTTCGAGAAACTGCGCGGCTTGATCGTGTCTCTGGAATTGAAGCCGGGCGAAGCCCTGGCGCGTGGCGAACTGGCCGAGGCCTTCGGGCTGAGTCAGACACCCATACGGGACGCCCTGATCCAGTTGCGCGACGAAGGCCTGGTCGACATCTACCCCCAGCACACCACCGTGGTCAGCCGCATCGACATCGCGGCGGCCCGCCAGGCGCATTTCCTGCGCCGCTCGCTGGAGCTGGAAATCGTGCGCGAACTGGCCGGACGCGACGATGCCGCTCTGGTCGAACGCCTGCGCGCGCACATCGACATGCAGCGCGCGAACCGCGGCGCCGATCGTTACCAGGGTTTCCTGGACGCGGACCGCGCCTTTCACCGCGAAATGCACCAGGCCGCGGGCGTGGCCGGGCTATGGGAACTGGAACAGCGCTACAGCGGGCATGTGGATCGGCTGCGGCGGCTGCACCTGCCGGAATCCGGCAAGGCCGAACGCATTCTGCGGGATCATCAGCGGATCGTCGATGCCATTGCCGGACGGGACGTGATGGGCGCACAGGCCGCGCTGCGCGAGCACCTGTCGGGCACCCTGAGCCAGGTGGACGAGATCTGCGAGCGGTTTCCCGACTACGTCAGGAAGGGGTAGCGGTTTCCGGGCCTTGATGGCGGTACACGCGCGTGTCGCGTGGCGCGAACCCGCATGATTCGTACAAGCGATGCGCGGCCTGGCGCCCGGGGTTGGAAGTCAGGTCGAGCGTCTTGGCGCCCAGCTCGCGGCTGCGGGCGATGGCCGCACGAGTCAGCGCGGCGCCGGCACCCAGTCCACGGGCTTCATCGTCCACCACCACATCTTCGATCCAGGCCCGTACGCCCGTGGGAATGCGGAAGTGCACCAGCGTCAGCGTGGCGGCGCTGCGCGAGAGCTGGGGCAGCAAGCGTGTGAATGCTTCTACCAGCGCGTTGTCTGCCTGTTTGACAAGCTGGATATGGACAACCTCGGACGGGCGGGAAGGAGGCATGGAAATCCTTGTCGTTTGGGGGGCATGGCGGGTGTCCGGCTCCAGAGGTGCCGGACACCGTTGTGTGCAGCGAGGGCCTCAGTTGGACGGTGTCTGGCACCCTTGCGGGAGCCAGATACCTGGTAGCGAACCGGTTTCTCCTGCAGCCGCCCTCAACGCCCCACCGCATATGCCTGCATCAGCCGAGGGGTTGCCGCGGCGTGCAGCAGGCCGTCGGGGTCGCGCGAGGCGGCGGTGAGGCGGCCGGTGGACCATTCCGGCTCTTCTTCGATGACATGCCCGCGGGCGCGCAGGTCGGCGATGGTGTCTGCGCCGAACGACTTCTCCACCGCCAAGTGTCCTGGCTTGCGGTCGCGCGGGTAGAACGACGACGGAAAATGCAGGGTGTGCGACATGGGCTGGTCGATGGCTTCCTGCAGGTTCAGGTCGTGGTGCGCGTGCCGCAGGAACAGCAGCAGTTGCCATTGTTCCTGCTGGTCGCCACCAGGCGTGCCGAACACCATGTAGGGCCGGCCGTCGCGCAGCGCCAGCGTGGGCGTCAGCGTGGTGCGGGGCCGCTTGCCCGGGGCCAGCGTGCAGGGCAGGCCAGGTTCCAGCCAGAACATCTGGGCGCGGGTATTCAGCGGGAAGCCCAGTTCCGGGATGACTGGGGAGGACTGCAGCCAGCCGCCCGATGGCGTGGCCGATACCATGTTGCCCCAGCGGTCGATGACGTCCACGTGGGTGGTGTCGCCGCGCCGGGCCGAGGCGCGCATGTCGGCCAGGGTGGGCTCGCTGCCGGGCGCGCCCACCGGCGTGACCTTGGACAGCCGCGCCAGCACGTCCATGACCCGGTCCACCTGGGCCTCGAAGCCGGGCACGCGGCCGGGCCGCAATTCGTGCGATGCCATCTGGCCTATCAGCGCGCGGCGTTCGTCGTTATAGGCATCGGACAGCAGGTGCTGCATCGGCACCTGCACGAATGACGGATCCCCGTAGTAGGCCTCGCGGTCGGCGAAGGCCAGCTTCATGGCTTCGGTGATGCGGTGCACGAATTCGGCGCCGTTGGGGCCGGGCTGCTGCAGGTCCAGTCCCTTGAGCAGGGCCAGTGTCTGCAGGAATACCGGGCCCTGGCTCCAGGCGCCGGCCTTGGCCACGGTGTAGCCATGGTAATCGTAGGTGGCGGGCGTGTCGTAGTGGGCCGACCAGCCGGCCATGTCGTGCGCGGTCAGCACGCCACGGTGCGGGGTGCCGGTCTCGTCCATGACGTCGGTGTGGCGCGCGTATTGGTCGATGGCCTGGGCCACGAAACCGCGGTAGAACGCGTCGCGCGCGGCGTCGATCTGGCGGTCTCGATCGCCGCCGGCCGCCTCGGCCTCACGCAGCACGCGGCGCCAGGTCTCGGCCAGCCTGGGGTTGCGGAACAGTTTGCGGGCCTGCGGCGCGGCGCCGCCGGGCAGGTATACCTGCGCGCTGGTGGGCCAGTGCGCGGTGAAGAAATCTTTCAGCCCCGCGATAGTGTTGGCGATGCGCGGCATCAGGGCGTGGCCGTGGTCCGCATAGTAAATGGCGGGTTCCAGCACATCGCGCACGCGCAGGGTGCCGTGGTCGCGCAGCAGCAGCATCCAGGCGTCGAAGGCGCCGGGGATCACCGCCGGCAGCAGGCCGTTGCCCGGGATCAGGCTCAGGCCCAGCGCGCGGTAATGGTCCAGTGTGGCGCCAGCGGGCGTGGGGCCCTGGCCGCACAGTACTTCCGTGCGGCCGGTGCGCACCGAATGGAACAGCACCGGCACTTCGCCCGCCGGGCCCACCAGGTGCGGTTCCACCACTTGCAGCACGAAGCCGGCCGCGACGGCGGCGTCGAACGCATTGCCGCCGCGTTCCAGCAGCGACATGCCGGCGCTGCTGGCCAGCCAGTGGGTGGACGTCACCACGCCGAACGTGCCCAGGATCTCGGGCCGCGTGGTGAACATGCGGTAGCCGGAATCGATGCTCATTGCTTGGCCACCGTGACGCCCTTCAGGCGGATCAGGCCGTCGGGGTAGGGGACGAAGCCTTCCAGTTTGGCTTGCGTGCCGAAAATCCACGGCAGGTAGAACAGGTAAATGCGCGGATCGTCTTCCTGCATCTTCTTCATGGCCTGCACGTACAGGTCCCGGCGCTTGGCTTCGTCAGCCACGCTGCGCGCTTCGTTCAGCAACTTATCCATGCCGGCATCGCAATACTTGCCGTCGTTCAGGCTGCCCTTGCAGGTGATGTACTGGTGGATGTTGCCGCTGGGATCCACGCGGCCCGACCAGCCTGTTTGCCCCACCTGGAAATCGCCGCTGGGCAGGGCCGATTGCAGCGAGGCGAATTCCAGCGGGCGCAGGGAAATATCGAAGCCCGCTTCGGCTCCCATGGCTTGCACCAGTTCGAACACCTGTTGCATGGTGGTGTTGTTGCCGTAGCTCAGTTCGAACTGCACGCGGTCGTAGCCGGCCTGCTTCAGCAGTTCCTGCGCCTTTTTGGGGTCGCGGCCGCCGCGGTCGAATTGCTTGTCGTAGGCGAAGCTGGCGGGCGGAAACGGCTGGTAGGCGGGCTGGAACATGCCTTCGCCCACCACCTGGTTGATGATGTCGCGGTCGATGGCCAGGTCCAGCGCCTGGCGCACGCGCTTGTCTTTGGCCAGCGGCGAATCGGCACGCTTGCCATTGGCCAGGTTGATGGATATGGCCTGGTAGCCCAGCCCGGTAATGGGCGCCAGTTGCAGGTTGGGGTCTTCCTTGACGGTCTTGACGTCGCTGGGGGCCACGCGTTCGATGATGTCCAGCCCGCCGGCGCGCAAGTTGTTCAGGCGCACGGTGGAATCGGGCATGGGCGTGAACACCACCTGGTCGAAGTGGTAGTTGTCCTTGTCCCAGTACTGGTCGAATTTTTCCAGCACGATGCGGTCGTTCTGGACGCGTTCCTTGAACTTGTAGGGGCCGGAGCATACTGGCTTGCGGCCCGGGTCCTGGTCGAAGGTGGCGGGCGACAGCATCATGCCGGCGCGGTCGGACAATTGCGACACCAGCGAGGCATCGGGCGCCTTCAGGCGTAGCACCACGGTGCGCGCGTCGGGGGCTTCCACGCTGGCCACCGATGCCAGTTCGCTCTTGCGGTTGCTGTCGGGCAGTGTCATGGCCCGGTCCAGGTTGGCCTTGACCGAGGCCGCGTCGATGGGGGCGCCATCATGGTAGAGCGCACCGGCGCGCAGCTTGAAAGTCAGCGTCAGGCCGTCGTCGCTGGTGGTCCAGGATTCGGCCAGTTGCGGCACGAACTTCAGGTCGGGCGAAATGTCCACCAGCTTGTCGCACAGCGAGGCGAACACGATGCGGCCCACGAAGGTGCGGGCGCGGGCCGGGTCGAGCACATCGGGGTCGTCCTGCAGGCCGATACGCATGGTGGATTGGGCGTGGACGGCGGCGCTGGCGAGCAGGCCGGCGGCGGCCAGGGCGAGGCATAGGCTACGCATGGCGGATATCCTTGTGAATAGTTGGGCGATGGCGGGCGAAAGGCGGCGCGGGTGCGCCCATGGCGTCAATCTACCAAATCGGACGCCGATGCGCGCGACTGGCGGGCGGCCCAGCGCAGGCTGCGCAACCACGACCCCTGCGCCGGATGCACGATGGCGCGCAGTGCGCGCGCGTAGTCCAGCACCAGCCCGGGTGTCCAGGCCATGGTGGTGGCGCGCTTGCGCACCTGGGCGGCAATCCACAATTCGGGCATGAGCAGCGTGCGCAGCACGCGTTTCCAGGAAGCGGATTCCTGCTGCAGCGCGCCATCCAGGGCTGCTTCGAGCGCGAACGACACCGTGCTGGAGCAGTTGCGGTAGGTAAGGTTGTAGATTTCTTTTTGCCGGTAAGCCGCCCAGAAGCGGTCCAGGCCGGCGCGGTTGAACTGATGGAACAGGATCTGCCGCGTCGACGGACACCAGGCCGCGGACTCGGTGGGGTAGTCGGGCTGGAATTCGCCGGGCACGTCGTTGTCGTGCGTGGCTTTCAGCAAGCGGAAGAATTCCGACGGCGAACGGTCGATGTCCACGGCGGGGTACAGGCTGATGTACGTGGCGGGCGGCATTTCCAGCGCGGCATGGCCGGTGGAGATCACGCCCTTGATGTCCACCGCAGCAATGTAGCGGTTGATCAGCGGGCGGGGCACGGGGGCGTTCTTGGACGAACCTTCCGGCGTCCATACATGCACCACCAGCGGCGATTGGGTGGGGTCGATGTCTTGCGCGGCATCGGGCTCGGTGCCCGCAACCGGTTTGCGGTGACCGTGCGGGATCAGGTCGCCCGGCGCCAGCAGGTCGAATACCGACCGCCCGTCGCGTAGCTGGCGCGCGCGCCGCGCCACGCGCCAGGTGTTCACGCCGCCCACCAGCAAGGTTAGGCCCACGAAGGCCGACAGCGTGCCATGGTAGTGCGTGGGATAGGGCTGGAACAGGAAGAGCGCGAACGCCACTTGCGCCACTCCGCCCAGGAACGCCTGCTTCCAGTGCGGAAACCGCACCACCCATGACGATGCCATTTGCAGGGTGCCCACGACGAAATACGCCAGCCCGAACACGATAGCCATCAACAGGTTGCTGGTTTCCCGGCCGGACAGGATCAGCGCGGCAATGAACAGGAACAGCCCGCCCTTGAAATACAGCAAGGCTTTCTGCGCGCCGGCCCCGCCGGGCGCCACACTGAGCGTGACCAGGCTTTCCAGCAGCAGGAAGGCGCCGAAGAGGTGCACGGGGAAAAAGCGCACCCCGTCCATGCCGTCGACGATGATGAACAGGCCCAGCAACGCCCAGCCCGCGCCCAGCCAGGCCAGTACGCCCGCCTGCCGCCGCACGAAATCGGCGCCGAACAGCAGCAGCGCGATCTGGATCACGGCGACCTCCGTCGTGGACGCCTGGTGGCACGGGGGCCGGACACCGACGCGCGGTCGCGGGGTTGCTTCATCGCCATTCCCATTGCTGCCGCAACTGCCAGGTTCCCACCAGCGCCAGGCCGGCCTTGCCGCCGATAGCCGTGGGGTGGCGGTCCAGGATGCGCACCCAGCCGTTGCCCGCCGCAACGCGCAGCGCCAGGGTCGCCTCGACCGGCGCGCTGGCGGCGGCTTGCCAGCGCGCTTGCAGGGCCGCGCGATCATCGGGGTGCACGCGGCCCAGCAGGTCTTGCAGCGTGTCCAGCGGCCCGGCTTCCAGCCCCAGGACGGCGTGCGGGTCACCATCCCAGGCCAGCCGGCCCGTGGCCGGGTCGTACTGGTACATGATGCCCGCGTCGGCGCTGGCCAGCGCGCCTCCGTCCCGCCGTCCATTGGTGTACACCCACAGGAACGCCAGCAGCAGCGCGGTTACCGACAAGTAGCACTGGGCCAGCAGCAGCGATTCGCCCGCGCGCAACCCTTGAGGGAAGAACGGCCCGTGCGCGTCCGCCGCGTAGTACAGCGCGATGGCGCCCAGGCTGATCAGGGCCACGGCGCCGCCGCGACTGCCCCAGGCCACCGACATTACCGCGGCCAGCAGGATGGGCGCGCATGCCAGCGGCAGCACCACCGAGGTGCGATGCGCATGCGGGGTGATCTCGGCGAATACATACCACGCGCTCAGGCACAGCAGTACCCAGGCCGCGGCGCCGCACAGCAGGGCCGGCATGGCGGGACGGCGCGCCTTGCCGGCCACGTCGGTCCAGCTGAGGATGGCGATGGTGGGCAGCAGCACGCCGGTGACATTGGCAGACCACCAGATCCAGGCCCAGTCCCAGAAGGGCAGCCCGCGGGACAGGGCTAGCCAGCCCACGCCCAGCCCGGCGGCAGCCGCGCTGACCAGCACGGTTGCGCCTACCAGGACCAGCACGCCGTACAGGTCGTCGCCACGGCGCGCATAGCGGCCTATCAGCCAGGCCACGCCCGCGTCGCTGGCCAGTGAAATGGCCCCCAGGCCCACCGAGTGCAGGAATTCGTGGTGTTCCCAGGCGTCGAGCAGCAGGCGCGCCGCCATGAAGGCGACGAGCAGCGCCGGCCAGCGGCGGTAGGGAGTAAGCAGGAAGGCCGATACCGCTACCCCGGCGGCCAGCCAGACAAAGGCGACGCGGGTGGCGGGATCGTCGAGCAGCAGCGACACGTAGCCGCCGGCGGCGTAAAGCGCCGCCCACAACAACAGCGATAGCGCAAAACGAGGCAGGGAACCGGCCATGCGAAGAGTCTGCGGGCGTGTGTGCTGCCGCGCAGTATGGCACAGGAAGGCGGGCCGTGTCTGCCCCGCGGGTCAGGCGGCGGCACAGGCGGGCACCCACAGCACCGGCAGGCTTTGCCAGAGAATGGCGACTGCCGACAGCAGGCCCAGCGCGTTGGCGACCCAGGCAAAGAATCCCGGGTCGGCACTGCGCGGCCAGCGCCCGCGCTGGCGGTTACAGACCAGCAAAAGTGCCGCGATGGCGGCCAGCGCGGCAGCCAGGATCACCCAGGCCGCGCCGGCCTCGTCCACCCACCAGCCTTGCCAGGCCGGGCGCGCGCAGAAAATGCCGTTGGCGGAATAGATGAACACGAAGTGCACCGCCCAGATCAACGGGCCCGCGAGCAGCGGCAGCAGAGTAGGCCGGAGTTTTTGCATGCACTACCCCATCCAGCGCGGGAAACCATGCACGACCAGGGTGATGGCCAGGCCCTGCACCACGGTGTATTGCCACAGCGCCGCGGTATTGGCGACGCAGGCATGCCGCTGCGCGGACACTTTGCCGGCCCACGAGCGCGCGGCCGTGAATAAGCCCATGAAACCGGTTGCGATCACCAACGCCGCTTGCAGGCCCAGCAGCGCATAAACCGCGGCCGCATAGGCGCTGTCTTGCGGGCGCAGGCCAGATTGCCATTGCGCGTCGGCTTCCAGGCCCACCGCCAGGGCCAGCATCAGCGTGCCCAGGGGCAGGCCTGCGCGCACGCCGCACTGCCGGCCGGCGGCCCGCA
>NZ_JAJMLX010000091.1 GCF_020991325.1 Bordetella petrii
CGTCGAAGAAATGACCCAACTGCTCGAACAGGCTGTGTACGCGCCTGGGCCGGCGACATGCCGTCATCCAGCTTCGGCTGCCCATGGCTGTCCGGCGCGGCCGCCAGCATGGCGGCGCACAGCGCCGCCATGGCCGGCAAACGATGCCTGGCGCGCATCAGTATGCCACCGTCATGGTGGCGTAGTAGGCGCGGCCCGGCTCGTTATAGGTGGCCGCGCCCGCCGACGTGGAGTTGCCTTCGCGGTACAGTTGCTTGTCGAACAAGTTGCTGACGCCCACACGGAAGCGCAGGTGGCTGTTGGGCTCGTAGCCCACGCTCAGCCCCACCAGCGCATAAGGACTGATGGTTTGCCGGCCATTGCCGTCGATGGTTTCACCCGTGCGGGCGTTGGTCGACGGGCCCTTCTGCTTGCCGTAGTAGGTCAGGTTGGCCTGGAACGACCATTGCGGCGAGTAGTACCAGTCCAGCGTGCTGTTGACGGTGTATTCCGGAATGATGCTCAATGGTTCGCCGGTGCTCTTGTCCTCGGACTGGATCATGTACGTGAAGTTGGTGTTCCAGTCCAGGGCCGGCGTCAGCGGAATGAACAGGTTGCCTTCGAAGCCTTCCACCACGGCCTTGCCGCTGTTGGTCCATTGCAGCACGCGCGCGCCGTTGGGCAGGCGGTACAGGTAATCGCTGCTGGCCACGATCTTGTTCTTGTAGTCGTTGCGGAAGTAGGCCGCGCTGGTGCGCCACGTGCCCGGGTCGTACTCGAAGCCGATTTCCTTGTTGATGCTGGTTTCCGGTTCGAGGTTCTCGTTGCCCACCAGGTAGCAGCCGCCCGAGTTGGTCTGCGACTGCAGGCAGCCGTTGCCGCGGCTGTACAGCAGGTAGTTCGGGTTGGACTGGTACAGGTTGGGAGCCTTGTAGGCGCGCGCGATGCCGCCCTTGATGCGCAGATAATCGGTGGCCGCGTACGACGCGTTCAGGCTGGGGCTCCAGTTGCTGCCGAACTCGCTGTTGTGGTCGAAGCGCACGCCCGGCGTCAGGGTGGTGCGCAGGCCGGCCTCGATATTGTCTTCCACGAACAGGGCATAGCTGTTCTGGCTGGTTTTCGTGGGGCGGTCGCTGCCGGCCGTGCCGCCTATGTTGCCGCCCGTGCCCGTGTAGGTCTGGCGCATGGCCGAGGGGTCATCCAGCGATTCGCGCAGGTATTCCACACCCACCGTGGCCACCTGTTGCCAGCCCAGGCGGAAGGGCACGTTGACTTCGCCGGCCGCGCGCAGGTTGCGCAGCCGCGCGGTGTCGCGGCCCAGGTCCACCGGGGCGCCTTCGGGGCCGCCCGCCAGGCCTTCCATCTGGCGCGAGTTGCGGGTGTAGTCGTACGACAGCGATGCGCGCGAAGTGCCCCAGTCGTAGGTACCGCGATGGGTCACGCCGACGTTCTGGCGGTACATGGCGTTGGTTTCCGTGCCATACAGGCTGTCCGAGAAATCGCTGTTGGCGTTGTTCATGGTGTCGCCGGCGAACAGGTTGCCCTGGCGGCTGAAGCCCGCCTCGAAGTCCACGATATTACGGGTATCGGGACGCCACGAGAACAGCGCGTTCAGGTCCTGGTTGATGACGCCCTCGCGGCCCGAGGTTTCCGGATTGCCGTTTTCCGAGGATTCGGCGTGGCCCGCGTTGATATCGCGCGAATCGGGGTTGGTCTTGTTGTAGTTGCCGTAAATGCGCATGCTCAGCGTGTCGCTGATGGGCGTGGACAGGCGCACATTGACGCGGTTCGTATTGCCCTCGTTGCTGTCTTCCGGCTGGTTGATATAGTAAGTGGCCGACGCGCTGGGCTTGTCGCTGGGCTGTTTGGTAATGATGTTCACCACACCGCCCATGGCGCCCGAGCCATAGCGGGCCGCCGCGGGGCCGCGGATCACTTCGATGCGTTCCACTTCCTCGGCGGGCACCCAGTTGCTGTCGCCGCGCGTGTCGCGGTCGCCGTTCCATCCATAGCGCACGGCATTGCGCGATTCCACCGGCTTGCCGTCGATCAGGATCAAGGTGTTTTCCGGGCCCATGCCGCGGATGTCGATCTGGCGGCTGTTGCCGCGCGCCCCGCTGGCGCTGTTGCCCGTCAGGTTCACGCCGGGTTCGCGGCGGATGATGTCCGACAGGTCATTGGTGGGCGGGCGGCGCTGGATTTCTTCCGCGGTGATCACCGAAACCCCCAGCGATTCCTTGACCTCTTCCTCGGCGGTACCCAGCACCTGCACGGCGGCCATTTCCTGCACGGCGGCCGCATCCTGCGGCGGGGGGGCGTTCTGTGCCAGGGCGGCGCCCGACAGGGCAAGCGTGATGACGGCGCCCGCGTACGGGCGCGCGGAAGGGGGCGTAGACATGCCGGATTCTCCGAGTGCGCAATAGTTGGCGCGCCCCGGCTGCCCGGCGACGCGCCTGTTATGGTTTAATTAAGAATGATTGTCAATATCATTTTTCATTCAAGATTATGTCAGCTAACCATCCTCCGGAGCTTTCCCCGGTCACCAGAAAGCTTTGCCTGAGCACCATTTCTCCTGTCCGGGCGGAACTTAAGGCCGGCGCTCCGTTCCGCGGGCAGTCCGCATTGGTCGACGAGTCCGCGCTGCGCCGCCAGGCCCGGCACGGCACCGCCGATTACGCGGTCATGGCGGCGGGGGTGGGCCAGCCCATGTTCGAGGGGCTGGTGGACACGATGGCACTGGCCGACGGACTGGTCCTGCACCGGGTGGATGCGCGCGACTTGCAGGGAGTGGCCGTGCGCGCCACCTTGCGGCCCGGTCTGCGCATTGCCTTGACGGTGGGCGGCAAGGCCGACGTACGGTTCGGCGGGCGCAAGGTATTGCTGGGGCCAAGCCCCGGCGGCGGCGCATGCGGCGCCATCATCGCCCTGGCGCAACCCGCCGATTTCCTGCGCCAGTCGCGGCGCGGCGACCTGGAGCGCACCGTCAGCCTGACACTGAGCCAGGAATGGCTGCGCAGCCGCTTGGGCGATGAACTGCCGTCCTGCCTGGAGTTCGCCCGCAGCCACCTGGCTGTGCATGCCTGGCAGGCCTCGGTGCAGGCGGTTAAGGTGGCCGAACAGATGCTGTCACCCCCCGAGATGGGCGCCGCGCTGTGTCGTGTATATCTGGAATCGCGCGCGCTGGATCTGGCCGTGGAGGCCCTGTCCGGCCTGTGCGGCCGGGCCGTCGTCCATGCCGGTGGCGACCTGCGGCAACGCGAGCGCGCCCGCATGACGCAAGTGCGAGATCTGCTGGACAGCGGGCAGGCCGATGCCATGACGCTGGAAGACATCGCGCGCCATGCCTGCGTCAGCGCCAACACCTTGCAGCGCCATTTCCGCGCCGTGTGGGGCAAGACGGTGTTCGCCTACCTGCGCGATGCGCGCCTGGCGCGGGCGCGACTGGCGCTGGAACGCAACGAGGCCAGCGTGGCGCAGGCCGCATGGATTGCCGGTTATTCCAGCCCCGCCAATTTCGCCACCGCGTTCCGCCAGCGCTATGGCATGCCGCCGGGGCAGGTGGGCCGGCGCGGTTAGTTCAGTACCCCACGGCGCTACCTTAGCCGTCGTGGCGAGTTTTCGCGGGCACTGCCGGGTGTCCGGCTCCCATCAGGGTGCCGGACACCGTGCTGCTGAGGCAGCCGCGGCCTGCAACGGTGTCTGGCACCGCGGAGCCAGACACCTGGCCATACCCGCCCATACCTGCAACGTGTTCTTCTTCAAGAGAGTGCCATGGGCCTCAGTACCCCGCCGGAATATGCCGGTGCCTGAACGGCAGTTTCGACAGGTCCAGGCACGCCGGCCCCGGCGCGTCGCAATCGATGATTTCGGCGCAGCGCTGCGCAAACGCCGCGCGGAAATGATTCTTGGCTTTCACGCACAGTAGGCGCAGGTCCTGCGGATCTATCCCGTGCAAGGCATAGAAAGCGGGGTCGTCGGCGGCCACCACGCGCTCGGTCACGATTACCCGCAGCGACGGCAGGCCTTCCACGCGCAGCACCGCGCTGCGGCCGCAGCGGCGCTCCACGCCGGTCTGCATGGGGCCGGTGTTCAGGAACACCCCGTCGGTCAGCCGTTCCACCTGGACGTGCACCGCCACGCCAGGGCCGAATTGCGGCCCGTTGCGCGCGCCCAATGTCAGGGCCAGCGCCCGCCCCGCGCCGGCCTGGTGTGCGGCCTGCACCGCGTCCGGGTCGGCAAAGCTGGCGAACAAGGCGGGCACACCGGGCCGCGCCGCCATCAAGGCCTGGAACAGGCCCGGCGTATCGCCGCCGCCGCCAGACAATGGGTTGTCGCCGGAATCCGTTACCGCGATCAGGCCGGGCAGCTCATGGGCCAATGCCCTGGCCACGGCCTCTTCCGGTAGCGGCAAGCTCATGCGGAATCGGCCGGCCAGTTCGTGGATGCGGTCCATGACCTGGCGGGCGGCGGTTTGCGCGGCTTTCCCGCCGGGGTCGGCCTGGGCGTCGCTGACCACGAATACCGAAGCGCCGGTGGCCGCCGTGTCGGCATACGGAAAGCCGCCGAACACGGAAACATCGATTACCGGCCCGGTCGTGGCGTCGCGGGCCGCCTGTTCCAGCGCGTGCATGGGGCCGCCTGGCGCCGTGCGCATATTGATGCTGGGCAGGATGACCCCCTCGTTCAGCAGCACGCGGCGTGTGCGCAACCCCTGGGTGGCGCAACGCACCAGGCCGTGCAGCACGCGGTCGGCCACTTCGTCCATGTCCACGTGCGGATGGGTGCGGTATACGGACGCCATGTCCAGCACGTCTGCCCATTCGGGCGGCATATTGCCGTGCAGGTCGAAGCTGGCCCCCAGCGGCACGCCGGGCAGCAGACCGCGCACCATGCGGGCAATGTCCAGTTCCGGAGTCTCGCGCTGGCCGGTAATTGCCGCGCCATGCAGCGACAGGTACACCGCGTCCCAGCTTCCTTCCCGCAGGCCGACGCGCAGTTCGGCGCCATAGCGCTGCATGACGGCCTCATCGATGGGGCCGGCGGGCAGGGCGGCCGCGCAGCGCAGCACCACGACGTCCCAATCCGGATGCGTATCGGCAAAGCGTGCCACCGCACCCAGTTCGGTGGCCGTGCCGCGCATGGCATCCAGCACGCCTGGCCCCGCCTGCCATTCATATTGCTCGAACTGTGCCATGCCCGCGGGCACGGGTCCGAAGGCATTGCCCTCGAACCACAGCCGCGCCACGGCCAGGCGCTTGCGCGTCATGGCGCGTTCCCCTTGATGTTCTTCAGCACTTCGCCGTAGCGCGCTTGTTCGGCCTTCAGGTGCTTGGCCAGGCGGTCTGCGGGCCCGCCCACGGGCACGGCTCCCAGGGCGCGGAATTTCTCGGCGGTGGCGGGCTCTTTCTCGAACGCGTCGATCACGGAGGCCAGCTTGTCGATGACGGGCTGCGGGGTGCCGGCAGGCGCCACGATCACGAACCACGACGGCAGCAGGTACCCCGGCACGGCTTCGCTCACCGGGCGCACGCCGGGCAGCACGGCCAGTTCGTCCTGGCTGGCCACGCCCAGCGCCACCAGCTTGCCGGCACGGATGTTTTCCAGGGCGGTGGGCACGTTGTCGCCCGCCAGTTCGATATGGCCGGCGATCAGGTCGGCCGAGGCCTGCGATGCGCCCTTGTATGGCACATGGGCGATGTCGACTCCCGACAACTGCTTCAGCAATTCCAGCTGGATGTGCCCGGTGCTGCCTACCCCGGGCGAGCCCCAGTTCAATTTGCCAGGGTTGGCCTTGGCCCGGGCCAGCAGGTCGGGAATGTTCTTCAGGCCGGTGGCGGGGTTGGCCACGATCACGTTGGGCACGTCCGCCACATAGGACACCGCGGCGAAATCCTTGGCCGGGTCGAACGGCATCTTGGGATACACGTACGGATTGATGGCCAGCGGGCCTGGCGTGCCCATCAGCAGCGTGTAGCCGTCCGGCTGGGCGCGCGCCACCTCGGCTGCGCCGATGTTGGCCCCGGCGCCGGGCTTGTTCTCGACGATGACCGTCTGCTTCAGGGCCTTCGACATGCCTTCGGCCACCAGGCGTGCCAGCAGGTCGGTGGTGCCGCCCGCGGCGAAGGGCACGATCAGCTGGATGGGCTTGGCGGGCCAGTTGTCGGCGGCGGTGGCAGGTTGCATGCCTAGCGACAACATGGCGGCGGCCGCGGAACCGGCGATGTACTTGCCGGCCAGGCGCCGCATTGCGCCGCGGCCGGGATGAAGCTGCTTGTCCATGATGGTCAACCCCTTGTAATTGAATACTGCATCAACGAAAAACCGGAAACTAAGCGCCGGACCGCTAAGTCCTACAAGTCGGCATCCGCCTCGCGAGCCAATGCGCCATACAAATCCGGCCGCCGGTCGCGCCGCGACGGGTACGCGATGCGTGCCTGTTCAACGGTACTTCGATCGATGTCGGCCACCAGCAGTGCATCTTGGGCGGTATCTGCACTTTGCAGCACCGACCCATCGGGCGCGATGATCACGCTGCCGCCGCCCATGTGCCAATCGCCCTCGCGTCCTACCTTGTTGGCGGCCAGCAGATAGCAGCCGTTCTCGAAGGCGCGTGTGCGCAGCACTTCCTGGAACATGTGCACGCGCGACGTGGCGTACGGGGCGATCAACAGTTCGGCGCCGTTGACGGCCAGGCAGCGCGCGGTTTCCGGGAAGCCCATGTCATAGCAGATGCCGATGCCGACCCGCCAGTCGTCCACGGTATAGGTGTCGAAGCGCGTGCCATAGCGGAAATAGATCTTTTCCAGGCTATGCACGGCGGCCGGGTGAACCTTGCGGTACTTGAACACGATATCGCCCGAGGCGTCCACGTGCATGGCGGTATCGAAGTACAGGCCGGCCTGCGCTTTTTCATAGATCGTGGCCACGACCGCGACGCCGTGGCGTTGCGCAGCCCCGCGCACGGCGGCCAGGGTGGGGCCCGAATCGGTCTCGGCAAGCGCGTGGTACTTCGTGTCCTGGTATTGCGCGAAGAAGATGGTGTTGAAAAACTCGGGCAGCACGACTAGATCGGCGCCTTCCCCGGCCGCCTGCTCGATGTAGCTGGCCGCGGTGGCCAGGTTGCGCTGCAAGTCTTCAGTGCTGCGCATCTGTACGCACGCGATTCTCATGGCCTGCTCTCCGTGTGCCGGGGGCCTGGGCCGCTAGGCGCCGGGCTCCATCTTGAATAGGGAAATGATCAAACGATCTATTTTCTGATAGTATGAATCATATGATCCAACTTTCGGCTCTTTGAGTCAATCGATATACCGAT
This sequence comes from Bordetella petrii, assembly GCF_020991325.1. GTDB lineage: Bacteria > Pseudomonadota > Gammaproteobacteria > Burkholderiales > Burkholderiaceae_B > Bordetella_A > Bordetella_A petrii_E. The sequence goes on from NZ_JAJMLX010000091.1 coordinate 7,292, forward strand.
CCCTGTCCATGACGCATATCTTCCACCGCTTACCACGCAAGCCGCCTGCCGTTGCCCTGCGTGGCGAAGGCAGCTTCCTGTTCGATGCGTCCGGCCGGCGCTATTATGACGGCTCAGGGGGCGCGGCAGTGTCCTGCCTGGGCCACGCTCATCCGGAAGTTGTGGAAGCGGTCATCGCCCAGGTGCGCCAACTGGAATACGCGCACACCAGTTTTTTCTCGTCCCCACCGGCCGAGGAACTGGCCGAGTTGCTGGCGCGGCAGTCTCCACAGGGGCTGGATCACGTGTACTTCCTGTCCAGCGGCTCAGAGGCAGTGGAAACTGCCCTGAAAATGGCGCGCCAATACCACGTTGAACGCGGCGAGGCCGGGCGCCGCCACAATATCGCGCGGTGGCAGAGCTATCACGGAAACACGCTGGGAGCCCTGGCCATAGGCGGCAACCGCGGGCGGCGTGCGCTGTATCAGCCCCTGTTGCCGCCCAGCCACCATGTGTCGCCATGCTTTGCCCGCCACTATCGCCAGGCGGGTGAATCCGATGACGCCTATGGCACGCGCCTGGCCCACGAACTGGAACAGACCATCCTGGCCTTGGGGCCCGATACGGTCAGTGCCTTCATCGCAGAGATAGGCCCGCGCAATGCGCGCGGCGGCGCGCTGCTGCCGCACCGGGAATACTCCGTGGCCTCGCTGCCCGCCGATGGCGCCGTCCACCTGCTGGTGCGGCAGATGCGCGGCGACGATGGACAACTGGGCCTGGGCAGCGGTTGGCTGACGCAGCTTGCAGAAGTCGGCGACACCATCGACCTGCGCCTGCGCGCCAACCCCAACTTCCATCCGCCCGCCGACGCGCGCCCCGTATTGCTGATCGGCAACGGCACGGGCCTGGCCGGGCTGCGCGCCTTGCTCAAGGCGCGCATCGCGGCCGGCCATGTGCGCAACTGGCTGGTATTCGGCGAACGCCGCGCCGGGCACGACTGGTTCCATCGCGCCGAAATCGAAGCATGGCTGGCGCGCGGCCAGCTGCAGCGGCTGGACGCCGTATTCTCGCGCGACACCCCGGCGCGGCGCTACGTTCAGCACGCCTTGCTGGACGCCGCCGACAGCGTGCGCGCCTGGGTGGACGCGGGTAGCGACATCTACGTGTGCGGCAGCCTGCATGGCATGGCGCAAGGGGTGGACGACGCCCTGGCCCACATTCTGGGCAGCGGCCCGCTGGCGGCGCTGCGCGGCGCCGGCCGCTACCGCCGCGACGTGTACTAGGGCAGGCACAACCCATCAAGCAAAGCGCCCCGGCCGCATCATGCATGCCGGGGCGCCGCGGGCGCGCATCAGGCGCGGCCGTTACTGCAGCGTGCGGGTGAACACGAACTTGCCGTCGACCCAATCCACCGGCACCACATCGCGCGGACCGAACTCGCCTTCCAGGATCAGCTTGGCGACCGGGTTCTCGATCTGCTGCTGGATGGCCCGCTTCAAGGGCCGGGCGCCGAATACCGGGTCGAATCCCGCGCGCGCCAGCTCGGCCAGCGCGGCATCGGACACGTCCAGGCGCATTTCCTGGTTTTCCAGGCGCGCGGCCAGGCGCTTGAGCTGGATGCGGGCAATCGATTCGATATGCTGCGCTTCCAGGCCGTGGAACACCACCACCTCGTCGATGCGGTTCAGGAATTCGGGGCGGAACGAATTCTTCAGTTCGTCCCACACCACTTCCTTGATCACCTCGTAGGGCTGGCCGGCCATGCTCTGGATATGCTGCGACCCCAGGTTGGACGTCATCACGATGACGGTGTTGCGGAAGTCCACCGTGCGGCCCTGTCCGTCGGTCAGGCGGCCGTCGTCCAGCACTTGCAGCAGCACGTTGAACACGTCCGGGTGCGCTTTTTCCACTTCGTCCAGCAGCACCACGCTGTACGGCTTGCGCCGCACCGCTTCGGTAAGATAGCCGCCCTCTTCGTAGCCCACGTATCCGGGCGGCGCGCCGATCAGGCGGGCCACCGAGTGTTTTTCCATGAACTCGCTCATGTCGATGCGGATCATGTGCTCTTCGGAATCGAACAGGAAGTCGGCCAGGGCGCGGGTGAGCTCGGTTTTGCCCACGCCCGTGGGGCCCAGGAACAGGAACGAACCGTAGGGGCGCGACGGATCGGCCAGCCCGGCGCGCGAGCGCCGGATGGCATCGGACACCAGGCGCACGGCTTCATCCTGCCCCACCACGCGCTGATGCAGGTGGTCTTCCATTTGCAGCAGCTTGTCGCGCTCGCCCTGCATCATCTTGGCAACGGGGATGCCCGTGGCGCGCGACACGACTTCGGCGATTTCTTCCGCGCCCACCTGCGTGCGCAGCAGCCGGGGCTGGTCGGAGCCGGTGGCGTCGCCCTGCTGTTCGGCACTGTCGGCCGCGCGCAGGCGCGCTTCAAGTTCGGGCAGCTTGCCGTATTGCAGCTCGGCCAGCTTGTCGAACTGGCCCTTGCGCTGCAGTTCGGCCATGTCGGCGCGCACACGGTCGATTTCTTCCTTGATGGTCTGCGTGCCCTGCACCGCGGCTTTCTCGGCCTTCCAGATTTCTTCGTAGTCGTTGTACTCGCGCTGTAGTTTCTCGAGTTCTTCCTCGATGACGGCCAGGCGGCGCCGCGACGCGTCGTCGGTTTCCTTGCGCACCGCTTCGCGCTCGATCTTGAGCTGGATGATGCGACGGTCCAGCCTGTCCATGACTTCGGGCTTGGAATCGATTTCCATGCGGATGCGCGCGCCCGCTTCGTCGATCAGGTCGATGGCCTTGTCGGGCAGGAAGCGGTCGGTGATGTAGCGATGCGACAGCTCGGCCGCGGCCACGATGGCGGGATCGGTGATTTCCACGCCATGGTGGATTTCGTAGCGTTCCTGCAGCCCGCGCAGAATGGCGATGGTGGACTCGACGTCGGGTTCGTTCACCAGCACCTTCTGGAACCGGCGCTCGAGCGCGGCGTCTTTCTCGATGTACTTGCGGTATTCGTCCAGGGTGGTGGCGCCAATACAGTGCAGTTCGCCGCGCGCCAGCGCCGGCTTAAGCATGTTGCCGGCATCCATCGCGCCTTCGGCCTTGCCCGCGCCCACCATGGTATGCAGTTCATCGATGAACACGATGTTCTGGCCGTCGTCCTGCGCCAGTTCTTTCAGCACGGCCTTCAGGCGTTCTTCGAATTCGCCGCGGAACTTGGCGCCCGCCAGCAGCGCCGCCAGGTCGAGCGACAGCACGCGCTTGCCGCGCAGGGTTTCCGGCACTTCGTCGTTGACGATGCGCTGCGCCAGGCCTTCCACGATGGCCGTCTTGCCCACGCCGGGTTCGCCGATCAGCACTGGATTGTTCTTGGTGCGGCGCTGCAGAATCTGGATGGTGCGGCGGATTTCGTCGTCGCGCCCGATGACCGGGTCCAGTTTGCCCTGGCGCGCGCGCTCGGTCAGGTCCAGCGTGTATTTCGCCAGGGCCTCGCGGTTGGACTCGCCTTCGGCGGCGGACACGTTCTCGCCCCCGCGCACTGCCTCGATGGCCGCTTCCAGGGCTTTTTTCTGCAAGCCGGCGTCGCGCAGCACGGTGCCGGCCGGCCCCTTGTCGTCGGCCAGGGCCAGCAGGAACAGTTCGCTGGCGATATAGGTATCGCCGCGCCGGGCGGCGTCTTTGTCGGTTCGCGTCAGCACGGCCTGCAATTCGCGGCCCACCTGGACGTTGTCGTTGCCCTGCACCTGGGGCAGCGCCTTCAGCACCGGGTCCAGCGCGGCGGGCAGCCGGTTAACGGCCACGCCGGCGCGCGCCAGCAGGCCGGCAGCGCCGCTGTCGTTGTCGGACAGCAGGGCGGCCAGCACATGGACGGGCTCGATATAGGGGTTGTCGTTGCGGGCGGCCAGGCTTTGGGCATCGGCCAGCGCCTGCTGGAATTTGGTGGTCAGTTTATCGAATCGCATAGTCTCGGATGGCTGTATGGGGAGCCTGACCGGCAATGCAGCGGCGGGCTCGATAACCTGGATGTGCGGTCGCAACACCGTTTTTTCAAGGCCTGGCCGGCGCCCGGAAATGCTGGCGCGGACGGCAAGGCCGCCGAAAAACCAGCATAAAGCGTTCCCGTCAATCGTGCTACCACATATCGGACGAGTCCGAGTACCACGCCCCCCATACACGGCGGCGCCTGGGAATACAATGGGGGTTCGTGATCATAAGTTGCCAAGCACGGCTCGCACAGGGCTTGAGCAAGACCAAGGTACATCATGCAAAAACGTGTCCCACTCCCGCCCGATTCACCTCAATGCTCTTCATGCATGCTCGGCCATGTATGCGTCCCCGTCGGAATGGCCGCAGCCGACGTCGAACACCTCGACGACCTCGTGCAGGAACGCGTGCGGGTCGAGAAAGGCAAGCACCTGTACACCCTGCAAGACCCGCTCGATGCCATCTACAGCGTGCGTTTCGGCAGCCTGAAAACCCAGATCGAAGACTCCGCCGGCCACGTGCACATTACCGGCTTCCACCTGCCGGGCGAAATGGTCGGGCTCGACGGCATGCTCGAGGGCAAGCACCTGTCCACCGCGGTGGCCATGGAAGACTCCGAAGTCTGCGTCATCCGGCTGTCGCAAATCGACCACGTCGCCAGCCACCTGCCTTCGCTGCAGCACCAGATGCGCCGCCTCATGAGCCGCGAGCTGGAACGCTCCTACCTGATGCAGGCCTCGCTGGGCGGCATGCGCTCCGAACAGCGGCTGGCAGCCTTCCTGCTGAACCTGTCGCAGCGCTACGCCACGCTGGGCTATTCGTCCACCGAGTTCGTGCTGCGCATGAGCCGCGAAGAAATCGGCAACTACCTGGGCCTGACACTGGAAACCGCCAGCCGTCTTTTCTCACGGTTTGCACGCGAAAGTTTGATCCAAATCAATCAACGTGAAGTTCGCTTGATCGACGTGCCGGCGCTGAAACAACTGCTGGGCCAGGAAAACTGCTGAGCGTCCCCACGCCCATGCCCTTGTACCGCCCGCACACCCGCGCCGCGGCCGTCCTGGCGATTGCGTTGGGCCTGCCCGCGGGCTTGGCGGCCGCCCAGACGCCGCTTCCCCCGCCCTACAACTACGACGAACCCCTGCCCAAGGCCCCGCCCCCGCCGCCGCCCTGGCAGGACGCGCACCTGGGCTCGGGCAAGCATGCCTACCGCATGCCGGTGTACGCCAACCGCAAGCTGTCGGACGCCCTGCCGGATATCCGGCGCGCCATCGTGCTGCTGCATGGCGCCCGCCACGACGCGGCCAGCTATTACCAAGATGTCGACACCCTGGTGCGCCGCGACCCGCAGCGCAAAAGCGACACCCTCATCCTGGCCCTGGAATTTCCCACCCCCATCGACGCGGCCTACGCCGGGCGGCCCGCGTGGCGCAAATCCAGCTGGGAAAGCGGCGGCAAGAGCGTGCAGTCGTCGGGCCGGCCCGCCCCCATCAGTGCATTCCAGGTGCTGGACGACCTGCTGCGCCTGCTGAACGACCGCAAGCGCCTGCCGGCCCTGGCCGACATCATCATCGCCGGGCATTCGGGCGGCGCCCAGCTGCTGCAGCGGTATGCCGTGCTGAACGACCTGGACGGCCCGATCCGCCGCAATGGCGTGGGGCTGCGCTACGTCATCGCCAACGCGCCGTCCTACCTGTACCTGACCAATGAACGCCCGCGCCGCGGCGGGCAGGGCTACGAGCCCTACGAACGCGGCATCTGCCCCACCTACAACCAGTATCCGTACGGCCCGCAGCAACTGCCCCCGTTCGCGGCCGACGCCGAACCGGCCAGCCTGTACGTGCGCTATGCGGCGCGCGACGTGGTGTACCTGCTGGGCAGCGCCGACAACAACCCCGAAGACCAGGGCCTGGACAAACGCTGCGGCGCCGAGGCCCAGGGCGCCACGCGCCTGTCGCGCGGCCTGGGCTATTTGCGCTACGACCGCCTGCTGGCCGGGCGCGGCAGCCGCCACGTGAACTTGCAGCACGAGCCATTCCAGGTCATGGGCGTGGGCCACGAATCGGCTGCCATGTTCGGCTCGCTGTGCGGCACCCGCGCGCTGTTGGGCAATGAGGCCCGCACCGCCACGCGCGCCGCGGCCTGCCAGCCCATCACCCCCTGACGCCTATCCGGCGGCCCGTCTTGCCGCGCCCTGGCGCAGCGGCTGCAGCAAGCCCGCCAGCCCGTTGTGGTCCAGTTCGTGCATCAAGGCCAGCAGCCGGCCGATTTCGCCGGCGGGAAACCCCTTGCGCGCGAACCAGGCCAGGTACGGCCCCGGCAGGTCGGCAATCAAGCGGCCCTGGTATTTGCCGTAGGGCATTTCCAGGGTCACCAGCCGCTCAAGGTCTTGCGGACTCATCGTGCGCCTGCCAGTTCAGTTCCCAGTGGCCCGCCAGCACATTTTGCAGCCATAGCGTGCATGTCAGCGTTTTCGCGTCGGTGACCTGGCCGGCCCGGCAGGCCTGGGCCAGGTCTTGCGGATGCGTGGTGTGCACTTCCAGGAATTCGTCCTGGTCCAGTTGCGCCGGCCCGGCCACCAGGTCGCGCGCGAAGAAGATATGAATGATCTCGGTGGAATACGCAATGGCCAGGTGCATGGCGCCCGCGTAGGCCCATTGGCCGGCGGTATAGCCGGTTTCTTCCAGCAATTCGCGGCGCGCGCAAGCCAGGGGGTCTTCGCCCGGGTCCAGCTTGCCGGCCGGGAATTCCGTCATGACCCGCCCGATGGGGTAGCGGAACTGCCGTTCCATCAGTACCTGGCCATCGTCGAGCAGCGGGATGATCACCACGGCGCCCGGGTGCACGATGTACTCGCGCAGCGCGGTGCCGCCATTGGGCAGCTGCACGGTATCGCGACGGGCCTTCAGGAAGCTGCCATCGCAGAGGGTCTGGCTGTCGAGCCGGGTTTCGATCAGGTTCGCGTCGTCGGGAGCATTCATGGAGTACGGCCAGCGCTGGGGAACAGGCAGGCAGCTTACCACCGGCCTGTTGCGCTACATGCCGCGGCGCGCCTCGAGTTCGCGCAGGCATGCGGCCACGCCGGCCTGCAACTGCTGGTTGCCGATCGCTTCACGGTCGACCTGGTTGCGGCACCGGGTGTACTGTTCCAGGCTTTGCGGCGTGTCGCGCACCGCCGGGGCGGGTACCGAGCCCGGCTGCTGCTGCTCGGTAATGCGCAGGGTCGATGGGGGCGACTTGCTGCCCGGCTGTGCCGGAAAGCTGAATTCCTGCGCCGGCTGCTGAGCCTGCGCCGAACCCGCTGCGCCCACCAGGCAAGCCAGCGCGGCCAGCCCTGAAATCGCGATCGCCTTCATGATGATGCGTCCTTGTAATTAACCCAGGCCCCCGGCAAGGCGGCCCGCAAGCCGCTATCGTAACGTCGCGCAGGCGCCCGCGGCGCGGCGCGATGGTTCCAAACGGCAACAAAATCCGTGGCCGCTGCGCCATACTCTGGGCATTTCCGCTGCTACCCCCCATCGCCATGATCTTGCTGGACACTGCTTTCGACCGCACCCTGGACGCCTGGGAACGCCAGTACGGCACGCCCGGCTGGCGCGGTGCCACCCTGGAAGGCTGGCTGTTCGAGGCCGCCCCCGCGCGGCGCGCGGCCGAGGCCCGGCTGGCGCGCGCCGGTGTCCACGCACGGCTGCGCAGCGCCTACAAGCCGCTGCTGCATTACTTTCTTGAAGAGGCCAGCCGAGACGGCCTGGCGCAGGCCACGGTACGGTATCCGGTGCATCCGCAGGCCCGGCCCAACCGCTATACCCTGGAGGCCTACCCCCTGGCCGACCTGCTGGGCAGCGACAGGCTGAAATTCGTGGCGGGCACCGAAGCGCTGCATTACGAGGTGACGCTGCACTACGCCGACGGGCGCCTGCACCACGAGCAGGTATTCGCGCCCAACGCCCTGGCCCCGGCCGATGACGGCACCCCATTGCTGTCGCCCACGGGATGGCTGCGGGTGCGCGATGCGGCGGGACGCCCATTTGTCGATGCAGCCTGCGCCACTGAATACCGCGCCGCGTTCGACGCGGCCGTCAACGCGGTGCGCCAGCACGCCTGGACGGGCCAGCCACCCCATTTCGAGCGCCTGGACCTGCGTATCGACCTACCCGGCATGGAGTTCGACGCCGGCGGCCAGGCGGGCCTGGTCAGCACGTACGAAGCGCTGCATGAAGACCTGTATTTCACCCTGATCGAGTTCTTCCAGCGCCATGCGGGCCTGCCCCCGGGGGACAGGCGCCTGCGACCCGGCCAGATCGTGCCGGACATACGCCCCGCCGACGGCGCGGCGCGGGTGCGCGTGGC
>NZ_JAJMLX010000092.1 GCF_020991325.1 Bordetella petrii
CGCGCCTGGATGCCCGCGCCGGCCGCCTGGCCGGCCCCACCGCCAATATCGCCCCGGGCCACGTGCAGGCCAACCTGGCCATCCTGCCGGCCGGCGTGGCGGGGGATTTCCTGCGCTTCTGCCAACGCAACCCCAAGCCTTGCCCGCTGCTGGCGGTGTCCGAACCGGGTGACCCGGCCTTGCCGGCCTTGGGGCACGACATCGATATCCGCAGCGATGTGCCGCGTTACCGCGTGTGGCGCAACGGCGAGCTGGCAGCCGAACCCACCGACGTGCGCGACCTGTGGCGCGACGACCTGGTGGCCTTTCTGATAGGGTGTTCGTTTTCGTTCGAAGAAGCCATGCTGGACAACGGACTGCCTGTGCGCCACATCGAGCAGGGGTGCAATGTGCCCATGTACCGCACATCCATCGCCACCGAGCCGGCGGGGCCGTTCCAGGGGCCCCTGGTGGTATCGATGCGGCCGCTCAAGGCCGTCGATGCCATCCGCGCCATCCAGGTTACGTCGCGCTTCCCGTCTGTGCACGGCGCGCCCGTGCACCTGGGCGACCCGGCCGAAATCGGCATCGCCGATATCAACCGGCCCGACTATGGCGACGCGGTCGAGATACGGCCCGGCGAAATCCCCGTGTTCTGGGCTTGCGGCGTAACGCCGCAGTCGGTGGTGGCGGCGGTGCGGCCCGAGTTCTGCATTACCCACGCGCCCGGCCACATGCTGGTGACCGACCTGCTGAACAGCCGCATGGCGGTGTTGTAGGCGCGGTTCGCAGCGCTGGCAGTAGTAGCCGCGGGGCTGGGGTGCCTGGCTCGGAACGTGCCAGACACCGTTGTGTGCCACGACCGTCTCGGTAGCACGGTGTCCGGCACCCTGACGGGAGCCAGACACCTGGTGCCCGCGAAAACTCGCTACGGCGGCTTCAGAAAATGTGCCGGAAGCCCACCGCCACGCCGACCTGGCTGTCGCTGCCGGCGATTTCGTCGCTGGCGGCGTCTTTCACCTTGTTGTAGTCGACCGTGCCGTACACCTGCGAGCGCTTGGACAGGGCGTATTCCGCCACGCCCACCAGGGCATACCGCTTGCCCTTGTCGCCCGATTCAACCACGTTCTCGCTGCGGTCGTAATAGGCGGCGCCGGTGATGGCCCAGCGCGGGGTGGCCTGCCAGGTGACGCCGGCGAAGTAGCCGTCATCTTTGCGTTCCAGCCCAGGCACGGGCTGGCCGCCCATGACGGCGTTCACGAAGCCGGTTGCATCGCGCCCGTTGAAATAGCCGGCAAACAGCTTGGCGCTTTCGAACTGGTACGAGGCGTTCAGGTTCCACACGCGCTGGCGGTCGTCGGAATTGGTGTCCGAATAGGTTTGCTGGTAGGCGCCGCCCACGGCGAACTGGCCGAATGTGTAGCGCAGCGACGCGCCATACTGCGAGCCCACCTTGTGGTCGTCGTAGTCTTCGCCATTGGCATACGACAGCACCAGCGCCAGGTCGCCCAGGGTGTTGGCATACGTAAACATATTGCCCGTGCGCACGCGCGACATGGCGGCCGGCAGCCAGGCGTTCTGGTCGTAGTTGCCCACGGTAAGCGGGTCGAAGTGGTCGGCCAGCAGGTTGAACATGGGCGTGTTCTGCAAGCCCAGCGTCAAGGTGCCGATGGCCCCGCCATCCAGGCCCAGGTAGGCCAGGCGGCTGAAGGTCTTGTCGGGGTCCGAGCCATTGCCGTTCTGCAGGTTGAAGCCGTTCTCCAGCCGGAAAAACGCCTTCATGCCGTTGCCCAGGTCTTCGGTGCCGCGCAGGCCCCAGCGGCTGTTGGAAATGGCGCCGTTGGCCAGGCCGAAGCGGCTTCCCTCGCTTTGGCTGCCGCTGCCGTGGCTGAGATAGCGCATGCTGATGTCCGCAATGCCGTACAGCGTGACGCTGGTTTCGGCCGCGGCGGTACCCGCGGCCAGCCCGGTCAGGGCCAGCAGCGCGATGGCGGTCTTCTTCATGTTGAGTTTCCTCCGGTACAGCTTGGTGTGCCCGGTTTATGGCCGGGTCGGGGTGCCGGCGGCGTGGCTTCGGGTGGATGCCAGGCCCCCGGCGGACAATGCGCCCGCCCCTGGACAGGGACGGGCACGCCTACGTATGGCTTACATGCGCATGTGCTGGGGCAGCCAGGTGGCGATGCCGGGTACGGTGTAAAGCAGCAGCACCGCCAGGATCATCAGGGCGAACATCGGCAGCGATGCGCGCGCAATATACGGCAGTTCGCGGCCCGTCATGCCTGACAGGACGAACAGGTTGAAACCCACCGGCGGCGTGATCTGGGCCATTTCCACCACGAACACGACGAAGATGCCGAACCAGATCAGGTCGATGCCGGCCGCCTGCACGGTGGGCAGCAGCACGCCCATGGTCAGCACCACGATCGAGATGCCGTCCAGGAAGCAGCCCAGCACCACGAAAAACACCATCAGGGCCATGATCAGCCCGAACTGCGACAGGCCCAGGTTGCCTATCCATTCGGCCAGCGCACGTGGCAGGCCTATGTAGCCCATCGATAGCGTCAGGAACTGTGCGCCCGCCAGGATCAGCGCGATCATGCAATACAGGCGGGTGGCGCCCATCAGCGAGGCGGTGAATGCCTTGCGCGACAGCGACCCTTGCAGCGCCGACAGGGCCAGCGCGCCCACCACGCCCACGGCGGCGGCTTCGGTGGCCGTGGCGATGCCTGCATAGATGGAACCCAGCACCGCGGCAATCAACAGCAGCACCGGGATCAGGTGGCGCGATTGGTACAGCTTCTGGCGCAGGCTCATGTGCGTGTCGGCGGCGGGCACCTGGTCCGGGTTGCGCAGCGCCCAGAAGGCGATATAGCCCATGAACAGCAAGGCGAGCAGGGCGCCGGGCAGGATGCCGGCGATGAACAGCCGCGCAATGGATACGTTGGCCGCCACGCCATACACGATCATGATGATGGACGGCGGAATCAGCAGCCCCAGGGTGCCGGCGCCCGACAATGTGCCTAGCACTTTGCTTTCGGGGTAGCCGCGCCGCTTCAGTTCCGGAATGGTCATCTTGCCCACGGTGGCGCAGGTGGCCGCCGACGAGCCCGACACGGCGGCGAAGATGGCGCAGCCGATGATGTTGGTGTGCAGCAGCCGGCCGGGCAGCCGGTTCAGCCAGGGCGACAGCCCCTTGAACAGGTCTTCGGACAGGCGGGTGCGGAACAGGATCTCGCCCATCCACAGGAACAGCGGCAGGGCGGTCAGTGTCCAGCTGGACGCGGCGCCCCAGATGGTAACGGCCATGGCGTCGCCGGCAGGCCGGCTGGAAAAGATCTCCATGCCGATCCAGGCCGTGCCCGCCAGGGTCAGGCCTACCCAGACGCCGCAGCCCAGCAGGGCGAATATGGAAATGACCAGCAGGGTAATAACCAGGACTTCATTCATGGGTTTGATGCGCAGTGGGGGCAGGCAGGCCGCGCAGGCGACGCACCAGTTCGTCGACCAGCGACACCAGGAACAACACGGTGCCCACCGCCATGCTGATCTGCGGGATCCAGAGCGGCGTGGCGTCGTTGGCCGTGGAAATGTCGTTGAACATGTGTGAATCGTGGGCAAGCTTGATGCTGAAATAGGCGAAGGCCGCCGCCAGCACCGTGCCCACGGCCAGCGCGAAAATGTCCAGCCGGCGCCCGCTGCGTTCGGCCAGCGAATTCAGCAGCAGCGTGACGCGGATATGCTCGCCGTGCTTGAAGGTGCTGGCCAGCGCCAGGAAGCCGGCGGCCGCCATGAAATAGCCGGCGTAGGCGTCGGTACCAGGAATGTTCCAGCCCAGTTGGCGGGCAATGATGGCGGCCAGCACGGAGACCAGCACGCCTATCATGCACAGGCCGGCCAGGAGGCCGGCCGCGCCGTACAAAGTATCGAGAAAACGGCGCATGCGGGCTTACATCTTGCGATAGGCGTCAACCATGGCTTTGCCGTCGTCGCCCGACCGCTTCAGCCAGTCTTCGATCATGCCTTCGCCCACCTTGGTCATGCCGGCCTGCAGTTCGGGCGTGGGCTTGATGATCTGCAAGCCATTCTTGGTCAGTTGTTCCTGGTACCACTTGTTCTTTTCTTCCGACAGCTTCCAGCCGCGTTCCTCGGCTTGCGCGCCAGCCTTTTTCAGGGCTTCCTGGGTGGCCGGATCCAGCGCGTCGAAGGCTTTCTTGTTCACGATGATGGAGTTCTTGGGCAGCCAGGCCTGGGTGTCGTACCACTTCTTGATGTACTCGTAGGTCTTGGTGTCATAACCGGTGGATGCCGACGACATGTACGAGTCGATGACGCCGGTGGCCATGGCCTGTGCCAATTCGGCCTGTTGCACGGTGACGGGCTGCGCGCCCACCAGTTCGGCGATCTTCGCGGTGACGGGGCTATAGGCACGCCACTTCAGGCCCTTCAGGTCTTCGACCTTGTTCAGTTCCTTGTTGGCGAAAATGCCCTGCGGCGGCCAGGCCACCGAATACAGCAGCATCATGCCCTGCGAGGCCAGCTTCTTTTCCAGGAAGGGTTTTTGCGCCTGGTACAGCTTGTACGACGCTTCGTAGCCGGTGGCCAGGAAGGGCAGGCCGTCCAGCGCGTAGACAGGGTCTTCGTTGGCGTAGTTGGTCAGCAGGATCTCGCCGATCTGGGCCTGGTTGCCTTGCACGGCGCGCTTGATCTCGGGCGCCTTGTACAGCGAAGCATTGTTGTGCAGCGTGATCTTCAGCTTGCCGCCCGAAAGGCTTTCCACGTCCTTGGCGAAGGTGGCCAGGTTCTCGACATGGAAATTGCTGGCGGGATAGGCGGTGGGCAGGTCCCAGGTGGTCTGGGCAATGGCGCCGGCGCTGAAGGCAAGCGCGAAACTGCCAGCCAGCAGGGATAGGGTCTTTTTCATGGGAGATCCTTCTTGGGAGATCACGGACGGACGGCCTTGCGGCATTGGAGAAGAGCCGCGGAACGTGTCCCGCGGCTGTCACAAACCGTGCAATTCTATGCCGCTGGCAGGGCCAGAAGTCCCTGGAAACGGCAGCTTAGGGGTAATTCCTAGGTAAGTTCAGCAACGCAATCGCGCAGGCCCAAGAAAATGTTCCCAACAATTTTACGTTGATAAATTGTAGATAAATTATTAGTATTTCATCTGAATTTGTTCCCGGAGCCGCTCATGAAAGCGAACCTCATCGCCGCGTCCGCGCACTTGGTCAGCAGCCGCGCGCCCGACTTGTCTGAAGTCGAGTTCGGCCTGATGATCGCCAGCCACGCGTTCAACCGCTGGACGGTGCGCTGCATGGCGGCGGCCGGGGTGCCCGACCTGACCTCCACCGACGTGATGGTGCTGCACCATGTGCACCATCGCCAGCGCAGCAAGAAACTGGCCGATATCTGCTTCACGCTGAACGTGGAAGACACGCACATCGTCAATTACTCGCTGAAGAAGCTCGAGCGCCTGGGCGTGGTGCGCGGCGAGCGCACCGGCAAGGAAGTCTTCTACGGCATTACCGAGCAGGGCGCCACGGCCATTGCCCGCTACATCGAGATCCGCGAGCAGTGCCTGATCGACGGCCTCGAGGCGGGGGCGGGCGCCGGCGTGGAATTCAACCGGCAACTTGCCAAGACACTGCGGGCCCTGTCGGGCCTGTACGACCAGGCGGCCCGCGCGGCTACCTCGTTATGAACCTTCACGGCGCGCGCCGGGCCCGGGGCCGGGATGCGCCGCGCCGTTACTCTTACCTGTCGAGGACACTATGAAGTGGCAATTCTGGATCGATCGTGGGGGCACCTTTACGGACATCGTGGCCAGGCGCCCCGATGGCGGCACCGCCACCGCCAAGCTGCTGTCGGAAAACCCCGAGCAGTACCGCGACGCGGCCGTGGCCGGCATACGCCAACTGCTGGGCCTGGCGCCGGGCGAACCCGTGCCGGCCGAACAGGTCGAATGCGTCAAGATGGGCACCACGGTGGCCACCAATGCCCTGCTGGAACGCAAGGGGGAACGCACGTTGCTGGTGACCACCCAGGGTTTCCGCGACGGTCTGCGCATTGCCTACCAGAATCGTCCGCGCCTGTTCGACCGTAACGTGCAACTGCCGGAAATGCTGTACGAATCGGTGGTGGAAGCCGATGAGCGTGTCGATGCCGGCGGCGCGGTGGTGCGCCCGCTGGACGAGGACGCGCTGCGCCAGCAACTGCGCCAGGCCTACGGCACAGGCATACGCGCCGTGGCCGTGGTGTTCATGCATGCCTGGCATGCGCCCGCGCACGAGCAGCGCGCCGCCGCGATCGCGCGCGAACTGGGCTTTACCCAGGTATCGGCTTCGCACGAGGTCAGCCCGCTGATCAAGTACGTGTCCCGCGGCGACACCACGGTGGTCGATGCCTACCTGTCGCCCATTCTGAAGCGCTATGTGGACCAGGTGGCGGCCGAATTGCCGGGTATACGCCTGATGTTCATGCAGTCCAGCGGCGGCCTGACGGACGCGCACCGGTTCCGCGGCAAGGACGCCATCCTGTCCGGGCCGGCCGGCGGCATTGTCGGCATGGTGCGCACCAGCGAACTGGCGGGTTTTCCGCGCATCATCGGCTTTGACATGGGCGGCACGTCCACCGACGTGTCGCACTACGCGGGCGAATTCGAGCGCGAGTTCGAGACCCTGGTGGCCGGGGTGCGCATGCGCGCGCCCATGATGAGCATCCACACCGTGGCCGCGGGCGGCGGGTCCGTCCTGCATTTCGATGGCGCGCGCCTGCGCGCGGGGCCCGATTCGGCCGGCGCCAATCCGGGGCCGGCTTGCTACCGGCGCGGCGGCCCCTTGGCCGTCACCGACTGCAATGTACTGCTGGGGAAAATCCAGCCCGACTTCTTCCCGCGCGTATTCGGCCCGGCGGCCGACCAGCCCCTGGACCGCGACGTGGTGCGGCAGCGCTTCGAGGCAATGGCCGCCGAAGTCCGCGACGCCACTGGCCGCGAGATGACGCCCGAGCAACTGGCCGAGGGGTTCCTGGAAATCGCCGTGGGCAATATGGCCGAGGCCATCAAGCGCATTTCGGTGCAGCGCGGGCATGACGTCACCGAGTACGCGCTGACGGTATTCGGCGGCGCGGGAGGGCAGCACGCCTGCCTGGTGGCCGACGCGCTGGGCATGACCACGGTATTCGCGCACCCGCTGGGCGGCGTGCTGTCGGCCTACGGCATGGGCCTGGCCGACCAGACCGACATGCGTCAGAAAACCGTGGAAAAGGTGTTGGATGCGTCGCTGCTGCCCGAATTGCGGGCCGAACTCGACGAACTGGCCGCGCAGGCCGAGGGTGAATTGCGCCGCCAGCATGTGCCGCAGGATGTCATCCAGGTGCAGCGGCGCCTGCACCTGAAATACCGCGGCACCGACACCGCGCTGGAGGTGGCTTTCTCCGCCCTGGAGCAGGTGCGCAGTGATTTCGAGGCCGCCTACCGCCAGCGTTACTCGTTCCTGATGCCGGGCCGCGACAATGGGTTTGGCGCTAGCCTCGATGGCGTTGCAGACGTCGGGCAGGGCGGGCGGCTGGGGAGGCTTGCCGAATTCTCGGATGTCGGCGCCGGCGATGAAGTTGCGTCCGGCCCCCACCAGCACCACGGCCTGTACGTCCGCATCGGTTTGTGCGTTCTGGATGGCGTCGGCCAGGCCGCGCCGCACGTCGGCGCTGAGTGCATTGACCGGGGGGTGATCGATGGTAAGGACCAGGATGCCATCGAGCCGCTGCGCGGCAACGGCGCCGCGCGGGGCGTGTTCTGCCATGGGTTGTGTCTCCGGGGGTGCAGGCCATGCGGCCTGTCTGGTGTGGTCAAAGCGATCTTTCTATTCTTGATCAGCAAGGCAATCTTGACAATGGCATGCAGAGTTGACACTGCGTACAAGAAACTTTGACAATCGATGGTCATGGACACTAAATCCCTGACCTTGCTGGTTGAGATCCTGGACGCTGGCAACCTGAGCGAAGCCGCGCGGCGCCTGAAAATGACGCGGGCTAACGTCAGCTATCACTTGAACCAACTGGAGCGCGCCGTGGGCATGCAACTGGTGCGCCGCACGACGCGCCGGGTAGAGCCTACCGAGATCGGGCTGCGGTTGTACCAGCACGGCTGCAGTATTCGCGATGAACTTGCGGCCGCGCAAGAATCCGTGGAATCGCTGGGCCAGACCCCGCAGGGGCGCGTGCGCCTGAGCGTGCCCAGCGGCTATGGGCAATTCGTCATGTCGCCCTGGCTGCTGGAATTCAAGCGCAATTACCCGGACATCGTGCTGGACGTGCTGTTCGAGAACAGCGTGGAAGACCTGCTGCGCGAAGAAGTGGACATCGCGGTGCGCATTACGTCCGAGCCGCCCGGGCACCTGGTGGCGCGCGACCTGGGGCGGGTGCGCTACGTTGCCTGCGCCTCGCCGGCCTATGCGGCGCGCCGCGGGCTGCCGCAACGGCCGGAAGCGCTGGGCAGCGCGCCCATCATCAGCGCGGCCGTGATCGGACGGCCGCTGCGCATATCCGCCTACCAAGGCAGTCAGCGCCAGGTGGTCACCCTGGATCCCACCGTGGTGTCGCGCAACTATCCGTTCCTGCGCGATGCCGCGCTGGCGGGGCTGGGCGTGGCCGTGGTGCCCGACTACGTGGTGTACGAAGACGTGGCCCAGGGGCGGTTGCTGACGGCGCTGGACGCCTGGCGGCTGAGCATTTTCGGGCGCGGCATGTATTTGCTGTACATGCCCAGCCGGCATCATCCGCGCGCGTTGTCGATGCTGATCGAGTTCATCCTGGACAAGGCCCACGCCGCGCACGAAGGGCGGCCGGGGTTGTTGCCGCCCGGCTGATGGGTATGGGCGCCAAGGTGGTGCCATGGGCGTCTGACTCCGCAGATGTCAGACGCCGTGCTATTGAGACGGCAGAGGCACGTGTCGGTGTCTGACACCTTGCGGAGTCAGACACCCATGGTGGGCCTTGCGGAGTTGGACACCCACGGCGAGCGTTCACGGATGTTCACGGGTGTCTGGCTCCCGCCAGGGTGCCAGACACCGTCCAACATCAGCCGCCTGGCTCGAGCGCAAGCAGGAAGTCCATCACGGCCTGGCCCGCCAGTTGCGCATCGGCGGCGGTCATGGTTTCCGCAGGGTTGTGGCTGACGCCGCCATTGCCGCAGCGCACGAACAGCATGCTGACCGGCACCACGCGGCCCAGCAGCATGGCGTCGTGGCCGGCCCCAGAGGGCAGGTCCAGCACCGGCGCACCTTGCGCCGCCACGGCCTGCCGCCATAGCGCCTGGTGCGCCGGCGAACAGGGCGTGGCGGGCACGCGCATCAGTTCTTCGGACGTGTGCTCGATATTGCGCCGCGCGCAAATTTCCTGGATACGCGCGTCGATGTCGGCCAGCGCCCGGTCGCGGTCGGCGTCCTGCGCGGCGCGCACGTCCAGTGTCAGAAGGCAGGCGCCGGGAATCACGTTGATGGACCCTTCCGGCACCTGCAGCATGCCCACCGTGCCCACCAGGCCAGGTTCCTGTCCGCAGCGCGTTTCAACCGCCAGCACGATTTCCGCCGCCGCGCAGGCCGCGTCGCGCCGCAGGTCCATGGGCGTGGTGCCGGCATGGCCGGCCGCGCCGGTTAGCATCAATTGCCGCCGCACGCAGCCGGCGATAGACGTGACCACGCCCAGCGGCAGGCCACGCTGCTGCAGTACCGGGCCTTGTTCGATGTGCACCTCGAAGTAATGGCGCAGGCGCGGACCGGCGCGCGAGCCGGCGATGCCGGCGGGGTCCAGGCCGGCGTCCTGCATGGCCTGGCGCATCGAGACGCCATCGGTATCGCGCTTGTCGAGCTGCGCCAGATCGAACTGCCCGATGTAGGCCGACGAACCCAGGAATGAACCTCCATACCGCACGCCTTCTTCCTCGGCAAACCCCACGACTTCGAAGTCGAACGGCAGGCGCAGGCCGCGCCGGCGCAGTTCGGCCACCACCGCGATGGGCAGCAATATGCCCAGGCGGCCATCGTATTTTCCGCCGTTGCGCACGGTGTCGTAGTGGCTGCCCGTGGCCACCAGCGGCGGGTTGGCCACAGCCGGATCAGCACGGTAGCGGCCGATGACATTGCCCACGGCATCTTGCCGCAGCGAGTCGAAACCGGCCGCGCGCATCCATTCTTCCAGCTGGCGCGCCGTGGCGCGGTGGGCGGGTGTCAGGTAGGTGCAGGTCAGGTTGGCGGCATGGTCAGACCAGCGCGACAGCGTTTCGGCCTGGCTCATGACGGGGTCGCCGTAGACGGCGGTGGACGGCGGCGTACAAGTCGGGGCGGGCATGGGGGCCTGGCGATGGTGGCTGATGCCTTGCTTATACCATCGCCCCCGCGGGCCAGGCGCCCGCCGCCGTCCTTAGCGTTCCAGCAGCGCCAGGGCATCGGCCAGTTCGATGTGGCCCTGGAAAGCGCCCGCCGACACGGCCGGCTGGCCGGCTTCGATGCCATGGGCAAATTGCACCGCCGGGTCGGCCTGCAAGGTGTCGTACAGCCGTTGCAGGTTGGGATAGTCGCGGCGGTCGGCCACCTGGTGGTAGTCGGCCCAGCGGGCGATCCCGGCGAAGTAGGCATCGGCCACGCTGCGGTGTTCGCCCAGCAGCCATGGCTGCCGGCCCAGCAGGGTATCGAGCGTGGCATGGGCTTTCAGCACCTTGTCGCGGCCGTATTCGGCCAGCACCGTGCGGCCCGGGCCGTCCAGTTCATGTTCCACCAGGTGCCACAGGGGCGTGAACGCGTTGAAGAAGCTGGTGTTCAGATAGCCCAGCATCTGGTTCAGGCGGTCGAACCCGGGGCTGCCCTGCGGGTATCCCAACTGCTGGTCCAGGCCGTGCGCGGCGATGTGGTTCAGGATGGCCATGCTTTCGGTGATGATCGCGCCGGCCTTGCTGGCATAGGCCGGCGTTTCGGCCACCGGGTTGATGCGGCGGAACGCCTCGCCCGACACAGTCTCGGGCATCTGGATACGGCTCAGGCGGTAGGGGTGGGCCAGCCATTCCAGCGCTACGATGGCGCCAAACGAGCAGCCCGAGGGCACGCCGTAGAAAAGAATGGGGGTCATGTTGTTGCTCCTGGTTGTCGCCCCCCGGAATGGGTTGCGCATGGCCGAGACTATATTTTTGTGGACGCAGGTTGAGTAGCCGGTAAGAATCGCACCTTAAGTACACATTTATGGACTTTGGCGCATGCTGAACCTGAACGACCTGAACTTCTTCGTGGCGGCCGTCGAGCAAGGCAGTTTTGCTGCCGCCGGACGCCGGCTGGATGTGCCCAAGTCCACCGTCAGCAAGCGGGTGGCGGAACTGGAGCAGGCGCTGGCGGCCCGGCTGGTGCACCGCACCTCGCGCAGCTTCGCGCTGACCGACGTGGGGCAGTCGTTCTACGAGCATGCCAAGGCGGCCCTGATCGAGGCCGAAGCCGCCGTCGAGGTCGTGCAGCGCCGCGCCGCCGAGCCCAGCGGGCGGGTGCGCCTGACCGCATCCGTGCCAGTGACACAGCAATATCTGGCGCCGCATCTGCCGGCCCTGGCCAAGGCGTATCCCCGATTGCACGTGCAGCTGGATGTGTCCGACCGGTATGTAGACCTGGTGCAGGAGGGCTACGACATGGCCGTGCGCAGCCATTTCGCGCCCTTGCCGGATTCCGAGCTGGTGCAGCGGCCGCTGGCGCGCGAACCGCTGATCCTGGTTGCCGCGCCCGGCTATGCGCGCGAGCGGCCCTTGCCCGCGCGGCCTGAAGGCCTGCAGCCACATCACGGCTTGCTGAGTGGGGCGGCAGCCGGTACTTGGCGCTTGACGAGCACGGGCCAGCCGGCCGAGACAGTATCGGTAACCCCACAGGCGCGCGCCACCGCCAACGAATCCAGTGTGCTGCTGAGCCTGGCGGCGGCGGAGGTGGGCATTGCCTGCCTGCCGGCCAGCATGTGCCGCCAGGCAATGGCCGCCCGACAACTGGTGAGGGTGCTGGACGAATGGGTGGCCGGATACGTGGCCACTACCCTGGTCATGCCGCACCGGCGCGGCCAGTTGCCTGGCGTGCGTGCCGTGGTGGATTTCCTGGTTGAAAAGATCGGCGAGGCGGAGCAGGGTGCGGCGTAGCGCCGCCCCGGGCATTCAGCGTTGCGCCGCCACCAGCAGCATCATGGGACGCTCTTGCTCGTCCCGCAGGGCGGGCTGGGCGGCCAGTTGAGCGGCGCTGGGGCTCCAGTCTTCGACGTGCGTCAGCGTGAAGCCGGCGCGCATGACAGTGTTGAGCAGGGTGCCCAGCGTGCGATGCTGCTTGATCACGCCGGGCGCCAGCCAGTCGGTGCGACGCGCGCCTTCGGCCTGGTAGCTGTCCACCGGCCATGTGCGGCGTCCGTCGGCATGGTCGATCCAGTCGGGGTGGCGCGATGCCATGTAGATGGGGTGCTCGACTGAAAACACCAGGCGGCCGCCGGGCCGCAAGCCCAGGTGCACGGCCTGAAGCAGGCCGGCCAGGTTTTCCAGGTAATGCAGCGTCAGCGAACTGTAGGCCAGGTCGTATCCGCCCGCGGGCAGTGTCAGGGTTTCCATGTCGGCGCGGGTGTAGGTAATGCGCCCAGGTTCCACATTGGCCTGCGCGCCGAGCTGCGCGGCGCGTTCCAGCATGCGGGCCGACACATCCAGTCCCAGGACGCTGCGCGCACCTTGTTCGGCCGCCCAGCGGCAGAACCAGCCATAGCCGCAGCCCAGGTCGATCACGTCCCGTTCGTGCATGCCGGGTAGCAGGGCGCGCAAGGCCGGCCACTCTGGCGCCCCGTCCAAGCCGTCGACAGAACGGCGCAGCCGAGCATAACCGGCGAAGAAATCGGCGTTGTCGTAGATGTTCTGGGTCATGGCGGATTTATAACCCGGCGCGTCCTTGCGGTAGACTGCCAGGCATGCAACCGCCGCCCGCCGATCCGACCGCCGTGCTTACCATCTGGGGCCGCGCCAGTTCGTTCAACGTGCAGAAAGTCATGTGGCTGGTGGATGAACTGGGCTTGCCGCACCGGCATATTCCCGCCGGCGGCCGTTATGGCGGCAACGATACGGCCGGGTTCCTGGCCATGAATCCGCACGGCAAAGTGCCGGTCATCGATGACGCGGGCGTGGTGGTGTGGGAATCGCACAGCATCCTGCGCTACCTGGCGGCGCGCCACGGCGGGCCGCCGTTCTGGCACGATGACCCCGCGCAGCGCTCGAAGGCCGAACGCTGGATGGACTGGGCGCAAACCAGCCTGCAGCCCGATTTCCTGAATGGCGTGTTCTGGGGCGGCTACCGTACTCCGGAAGCGCAGCGAGACGTGGCTGCCGTTGCGCGCAGTGTTGCCCGTTGCGCGGCGCATTTCCAGCTGCTGGATACTTTGCTCGCGCGGCAGCCGTTCCTGGCCGGCGAGCACCTTACGCTGGCCGACATTCCCGCGGGCACCAGCCTTTACCGTTACTTCAACCTGGATATCGAACGGCCGCCCTTGCCGCATGTGCAGGCCTGGTACGCGCGGCTGCAGGAACGGCCGGCCTATCGCCGGCACGTGATGATTCCGTTTGAAGAGTTGCGTGGAAGATTGGCATACTAGGGTTTCGCCTTCACCAGGAGACTACCGTGCCATTCCAGGGTAGCTGTCATTGCGGCGCCGTGCGATTCACCGTGAATGCCGACGCCCCCACGTCCGCCATCAGTTGCAATTGCTCGCACTGCCGCCGCAAGGGGTTTCTGCTGAGCTTCTTTCTCGCCGACGTATTCACGCTGGATGCGGGCGCCGATGCCTTGCAGTCGTACCAGTTCAATACACACAAGATCGATCATCGCTTCTGCCGCCACTGCGGCACCGAGCCGGTGGCCTATGGCGCCAACCCGGACGGTTCGGCCGTGCGGGCGGTGAACCTGCGCTGCGTGCCGGACATCGATTTGAACACCCTGACGCTGCAGCACTACGACGGCGCGTCGCACTGATATTGGCCATTCATGCCATCGCCTTCCCTGTCTGACCTGCCGTTGCGCCATCCCGTCGAACTGGCCAAATGCTATCGCCTGCTGAACCACGGGCCCACCGTGCTGGTAGGCAGCGCCCATGCCGGGCGCCGCAACGTAATGGCGGCGGCATGGTCCATGCCGTTGGACTTTTCCCCACCCAAGGTGGCGGTGGTGATCGACCGCAACACGCTGACGCGTCAACTGGTGGAAGCGTCGGGCGAATTTTCCCTGAACGTGCCTTCGCGCGCGGTGGCCGCGGCCACGCTGCAAGTCGGTTCGCTGTCCGGCCGCGAGCACGACAAGTCGCAGACACCCGGCCTGGCCATGCTGCCGGCCGAGCAGATCGGCGCGCCGCTGCTGGCTGGCTGCCTGGCCTGGCTGGAATGCCGCGTGATTGCCGAGCCGCACATCCAGGACAGCTATGATCTTTTCCTGGGCGAAGTGGTGGCCGCGTGGGCGGACCCGAACGTGTTTCGCGATGGCCACTGGGTGTTTCCCGATAATGTGCCGCGCAGCATTCATTACATCGCCGGCGGCAATTTCTTCGAAACCGGCGCGGCTTTCGACGTGGCGGCGCCGTAGCATGAAAAAGGGAAGCTGGATCGCCATTGGCATCGCCATAGGTGTGGCGATAGGCGTGGCCATGGACAACATAGCCATGGGCATAGGAATAGGCCTGGCCCTGGGTATTGCCATGAGCCTGGAGGGGCGCCGCTAGCGCGGTGCTTAGGTGGATGCCGCGGCGGCGGCGTCGCTTCGGGGCGGGCTGCGCAAGCGCCGCACTGGCGAGCGAAACAGGATACCGAATTGCAAGGCAAAGCCCGCGGCCATTACCCACAGGCAGGCGGCCATGCCGTAATGTTCGGCGAGTATGGCGCCGATGGCCGCGCCCAGCGGGCGCGCACCAAAAGTGGCCGTCATGATCAGGGCTGACACCCGTCCCAGCATGGCATTCGGGGTTAGCGCCTGGCGCAGCGTGGTGGTCGATATTGTCCACAAGATAGGGCCGGCACCAAACAGAAAAAACGCCACGCCGGCCACCAGGCCGGAGGGGCTGGCCAGGGTGGCCAGCATCAGCCCGGCGGCCGCCAGCGCGGCCAATGGGCCGGTTGCTATCACCGCGCCGAACGATAGACACCGGGCCAGCCATGGGGCGGCCAAGGCGCCCGCCACCATGCCGCAGCCATATGACGCCAGGGTCAGGCCGACTTGCGCGGCGCCCAGTCCAAGCCTGTCGACGGCATAGGCGACGTAGACCGCTTGCAGAATGAACCAGGACGTATTGAAGACGACCGCTGTCAGCACGATGGGGCGCAGCAAGTCATGCCCGGCGACAAAGCGGGCGCCGTCGGCAACTTCGTGCCACACATGCCGGTGTACTCGCGGCGGCGCTGTTTCATCCGGCAGGCGCAGCAGGCAGGCCGCCGCCAGCAGCGACAAGGCGGCCGCCAGGGCGTAGGCCGTCGATGCGCCCATGGCGCCCACCAGAGCGCCGCCCAGCTCCGGGCCGGCGGCG
>NZ_JAJMLX010000093.1 GCF_020991325.1 Bordetella petrii
GGGCTGGGGGCACGACGCGAATGCGCTGGCGCAGCCCAGTGGCGATGGCCCGGCCGTGCCCCAGGCCTTGTTGCAGGGCGCCGCGGCGGCGGCCGACTACAACGGCCCGTCGGTGCGCTGGGTGGAACACGGGCAGCACCATGTCAGGCTGCATTCGGCGCCGCTGTCGGTGGCGCAGGCGTTCTCGCGGTTCCGCAAGCCGGGGCAAGCCTGGATACTGACCTCCGCCACCTTGTCGGTGCAAGGCGATTTCGGCCATTACACGCGCCAGTTGGGTCTGGACGACGCCCGCACCGGACGCTGGGAATCGCCGTTCGACTACACCAGCAAGGGGCTGCTGTTCGTGCCGCGCGACATGCCCGAACCGCAGTCGCCGCGTTTTGCCGAACGCTTTGTGCAAACGCTGCTTCCGCTGCTCGAGGCCAGCCCCGGCGGCACGCTGGTGCTGTGCACTACCTTGCGGGCGGTGGACCGCGTGGCCGCGCTGCTGGCCGAATCTTTCGACGACCTGGGCCACGACTGGCCCTTGCTCAAGCAGGGAGACGCCACGCGGCGCGACCTGCTCGAGCGCTTCTGCAAGCTGGATCATCCCGTGCTGGTGGGCAGCGCCAGCTTCTGGGAAGGCATAGACCTGCCGGGCGACGTCCTGACCCTGGTGGCCATCGACAAGTTGCCTTTCGCACCGCCCGATGATCCCGTCATCGAGGCCCGCCTGCGCGCCTGCCGCGCCCGGGGCGGCAATCCGTTCGCCGAATACCAGTTGCCCGAGGCGGCCATTTCACTCAAGCAGGGCGCCGGGCGCCTGATCCGCACCGAGGACGACTGGGGCGTGCTGATGGTGGGCGATGCCCGGCTGGTGGAAAAACCTTATGGCAAGCGCTTGTGGCGCGGCCTGCCGCCGTTTTCGCGCACCCGCGACCTGAATGAAGTGCTGGCGTTCTATGCGCGGCGCCAGGAGGAAGCCGAAGCCTGAAATGCAACGTGCCGCACTGGGGCGGCACGAAGGGGGCGTCAGTGTTTCACCGCGCGTAGCGCTTCGAGGGTGGGGCCTTCAGGCCGCGGGGCAGACTACTTCCACGAGAAGGGGTTCCACCAGCTTTTATCGGAAAGCAGGCTTTGCTCGGTGACCTGGGTGTCGGGATAGTTGGTGTCCAGCACGCGCTGCGCATCGTTCTTCAGGTCGGTCATGCCCAGCTTGTTGTACGAGGCCACCATGATGACCAGGGCTTCCTCGGTGGCGGGCGCGCCGTCGAAATCGGTGATGACGGTTTGCGCCCGGTTCGCGGCGGCCACGTACGCGCCGCGTTCGTAGTAGTAGCGCGCCACATACACTTCGTTCATGGCAATGGCATTCACCAACCAGGTCAGGCGCTTCTGGGCGTCGGGCGTGTACTTGCTGTCGGGATAGCGCTTGATCAGTTCATTGAACGCGTCGTACGACGCGCGCAAGCCCTTGGGGTCGCGCTCGGCCGGATCCTGGCCGGTAAGGTTGCTCATGAAGGCGCTGGCCGGCGTGAAGTTGATCAGCCCCTTCAGGTACAGCATGTAGTCGGTGCCAGGGTGGTTGGGGTACATCTGCTGGAAGCGGTCGATGGCGGCCAGGGCCTGTTCGTTTTCGCCGTCTTTCCAGTTGACGTAGGCCAGGTCGATGAGGGCCTGTTGGGCGTACACACCGAAGGGGTAGCGGCTTTCGATGGCGGTGAGGCGTTCGCGTGCTTCCGTCCAGGCGCCCGCGTCGGCTTCGGCCTTGGCGTCGGCATACAACTGTTCCGCGCTCCAGCCCGCGGTCTTGTCATATTTTGTGTCAGATCCGCTGCAACCCGCGACGGCCGCGGCGACGGACAGCACGAGGGCTGCGCGCAGGAGCGATCCGCGAAGAGCAGGGCGGTTCGAGAGGGCAGCGAGGCTGAAAATCACGGGATTCGATTCCTTGGTGTTAGGATGGCACGCTGAATTATATGGTCTGTCTTCATGTCCCATACAGAAGGCCCCGCCGCCGGCCCAGCCGGCCTGGCGGCGGACGATGAGCCCCAGTTTATTACGGTGCCGCCCGGCACGCCCGCAGACCGCCTGGACAAGGTGCTGGCCAGCCTGCTGGACGGGCATTCGCGCAGCCGCCTGCAGGGCTGGATCGAGGCCGGCTGGGTGCGGGTCAATGGCGCGCCTGCCAAGGTGCGCCAGATTGTGGGCGCCGGCGACGTGCTGGCCGTGTGGGAACAGCCGGCCCCGGAAAGCCTGGCCTTTGCGCCCGAACCCGTCGATTTCGCCGTGGTGGACGAAAGCCCCGACTGGATCGTGGTGAACAAGCCCGCCGGCCTGGTCACGCACCCCGGTGCGGGCAACTGGCAGGGCACCTTGCTCAACGGCCTGCTGCACCGCTATCCGGAACTGTCACGCGTGGCACGCGCCGGCATCGTGCACCGGCTGGACAAAGACACATCCGGCCTGATGGTGGTGGCGCGCACAGAACTGGCCCAGACCCATCTGGTGCGCCAGCTGCAGGCACGCAGCATGGGGCGCGAATACGTCGCCCTGGCTCACGGCCGGCTGGCCGCCGCCGGCGTGGTCGACCGCGCCATCGGCCGCGATGCGCGCGTGCCCGTGCGCATGAGTGTGGACCGGCCCATTGCCCCCAAGCCCGCGGTGACGCATTTCGCACCTCAGCGGCACGGCTCCGAGCCGTCTGGCGGGCCGGTTACCGAAGTGCTGTGCCGGCTGGAAACCGGCCGCACCCACCAGATCCGCGTGCACTTGGCCAGCCTGGGCCACCCGCTGCTGGCCGACACTCTGTACGGCGGCCGGCAGGTGGCCGGCGCCGTCAGGCAAATGTTGCATGCGCGCGCGCTGCATTTCGACGACCCCGGCGGCCGTGGCCCGGTCGATTTCCGCGCCCCACCGCCCGGCGATATGCGACAGGTACAAGACACTCTGCTATGGAACAGCTGATACACGGACTGCCCGTCGTTACCGGCCCCGCGTGGCCGGGCGTGCGCTATTTCTGCACCACGCGCGGCGGCGGGGCAGGGGTGGCGCCGCACGATACGCTCAACCTGGGGCTGCGCGCCGGAGACCAGCCCGGCACCGTCCAGGAAAACCGCCGCCGGGTGCGCCTGGCGGTACCGGGCGAGCCGTTGTGGCTGCGCCAGGTGCATGGGGCCGACGTGGTGGACGCGGATGGCGCCCTGTCCGGTGAACCGGCCGCCGACGCCAGCGTCACGGCCTCTGCCGGACGGGTGCTGGCCATCATGGCGGCCGATTGCCTGCCAGTGGTCATGGCCGACCTGGACGGTAGCGTGGTGGGCGCCGCTCATGCGGGCTGGCGCGGCCTGGCGGGCGGCGTGCTCGAAAACACCCTGGAACGCCTGCGCGCCAAGGCGCCCGCCGCGCGTGGATGGCGGGCCTGGGTGGGGCCCGGCATCGGACCGGCGGCCTTTGGAGCGGGCGATGACGTCCGCCAGGCTTTTGTCCCGCTGGGGCCCCAGGCGCTGGCGCTGTTCGAGCCGCGTTCCGGCCTGCCCGGCAAATGGCTGGCCGACCTGCCGGCCCTGGCGCTGCTGCGCCTGCGGCGTGCCGGCGTGGACGATGCCCAGGCCTGCGGCCTTTGCACCGCGTCCGACCCCGGGCGTTTTTTCTCATACCGGCGCGATGGCGCCACGGGCCGGATGGCCTTGCTTGCGTGGCGGGAATAGGGGTGGCGCGCCGCGGCGCGGCATCGGCGCGGCGGCGCATAACGCGGCGGTAAGATTATCCTTGTATACCCGCATTGACAGCCTTTATGCCGCCATGCACCATCGGCTGTCGCGCAGTCTCAATGCTATAGCTAGGCGCGGGTCGCAACGCCCGTCCCGCGCCCGACCATAAAATGGTGTCGAAGTGAACGCCCCTCTTTCCGCCGCATGGCCCGTTCCGGTTAGCGTGGCGCCGGACGCCCTGGCAGACATCCAGGCAGAATTCTCCCGGGAATGGCTGCGCCTTTGCGACGACGCCCGCCGCGGCGAACTCGCGCCGCCAGCCGACCGGCGCTTTCGCGGCCCGGCCTGGTCGGCCAGCAGCCAGCACTTGTTGCTGGCGCATGCCTACCTGCTGTCATCGCGCGCGCTGACACGCATGGTCGATGCCGCGCAGGTGGGCGAGCCGCTGCGCAACCGCTTGCGGTTTTCCATCATGCAGTGGGTCGATGCCTTGTCGCCGTCCAACTTCCTGGCGTTCAATCCCGAGGCGCAGCAATCCGTGCTCGATACCGCCGGCCGCGCGCTCAGCGACGGGATGGCCAACCTCATCAACGACCTGCGCAAGGGCCGTATCAGCCATACCGACGACAGCCAGTTTGAAATCGGCCGCAATGTGGCCACCACGCCCGGCCAGGTGGTGTTCCAGAATGCGCTGTTCCAGCTGATCCAGTACGCGCCCCAGACCGACACCGTGCACGAACGGCCGCTGGTGATCGTGCCGCCCAATATCAACAAGTTCTACATCCTGGATCTGCAGCCGGCCAACTCGCTGGTGCGCTATGCGGTCGAACAGGGGCATACGGTGTTCATGGTGTCGTGGCGCAACCCACTGGCCTCCGACACCGATGGCATCGATGGCGCTACCTGGTCGCAGTACCTGGACGACGCGGTGCTCAAGGCACTGGAAGTGGCGGGCGATATTTCTGGCCAGCCGCAGGTGAATGCCCTGGGTTTCTGCGTAGGCGGCACCATGCTGGCTTCGGCGTTGGCGCTGGCCCAGGCGCGCGGGCAGCGTCCGGCGGCCTCGCTTACCTTGCTGACGGCGCTGCTCGATTTCCACGATACCGGCGTGCTGCAGGTGTTCGTCGACGAGGCCCACGCGCTGCTGCGCGATCAGCAACTAGGCCAGGGCGGCCTGATGGCCGGCCGCGACCTGGCCACCACTTTCTCGTTCCTGCGGCCCAACGAACTGGTCTGGAACTACGTAGTGGGCAACTACCTGAAAGGGCAGACCCCGCCGGCCTTCGACCTGCTGTTCTGGAACGGCGACAGCACCAATCTGCCGGGTCCATTCTTTGCCTGGTATTTCCGCAATACCTATCTCGAGAACAATCTCAAGGTGCCCGGCCGGGTGCAGGCCGGCGGCATGGGGCTGGACCTGACGCGCCTGGACATGCCAACTTACCTATACGGCTCGCGCGAAGACCATATCGTGCCCTGGACCTCGGCCTATGCCTCTACGCAATTGCTGCGTGGCCCGCAACGATTCGTGCTGGGCGCGTCAGGGCATGTTGCCGGCGTGATCAATCCGCCCGCGCCGCAAAAGCGCAGCTACTGGGTCAGCGACGCCGCCACCCTGCCGGGCGACCCCGGCACCTGGCTGGCGGGCGCAACCGAACATGCCGGCAGTTGGTGGCCCGACTGGTCGGCCTGGCTGGCCACGCATGCCGGAAAGCGCCGCAAGGCGAGCCCGCAGCAGGGCAATACCCGTTACCGGCCGCTAGAGCCGGCGCCGGGCAGTTACGTAAAAGTCCGGGCGACGTAGCGGCCCGCGGGGGCCGTGTCCGGGGTTGGCAGTACGCAGTCATTTAGGCGCCCAGCGCGCAGGAGGAAGGCACATGAGCGGGAAACTGGCATACGTTACGGGTGGCATGGGCGGCATCGGCACGGCAATCTGCCGCCGCCTGGCCAAAGACGGTTTTCGCGTGGTGGCCGGTTGCGGCCCCAGCCGCAACTACCAGCAATGGCTCGACGAGCAGGCCGCCCAGGGCTATACCTTCCATGCATCGGTGGGCAATGTCTCCGACTGGGATTCCACCGTGGTGGCCTTCGAGCGCGTCGTCAATGAACTGGGTCCGGTGGACGTGCTGGTGAACAATGCCGGCATTACCCGCGACGGCCTGTTTCGCAAGATGTCGGCCGACGATTGGCGCGCCGTCATCGACACCAACCTGAACAGCCTGTTCAATGTCACCAAGCAGGTCATCGATGGCATGGTGGCGCGCCAGTGGGGCCGCATCGTGAACATCAGCTCGGTCAACGGCCAGAAGGGCCAGTTCGGCCAGACCAACTATTCCACGGCCAAGGCCGGCATCCACGGCTTCACCATGGCGCTGGCGCAGGAAGTGGCCAGCAAGGGCGTCACGGTGAACACCGTGTCGCCCGGCTATATCGGTACCGACATGGTGCGCGCCATTCGCCCCGATGTGCTCGAAAAAATCGTCGCCACCATTCCGGTGCGCCGCCTGGGCACGCCCGAGGAAATCGCATCGATCACATCGTGGCTGTCTTCGGATGAATCCGGTTTCGCCACGGGGGCCGATTTCTCGCTCAACGGCGGCCTGCACATGGGGTAATGGCCAACCTGCCGGCGGGTCCCGTCCTTCCGGCTTACACTAGGAATACTTCAAAGTTAAAGAGATCTCGCGATCTCGGGGACAACCATGACGCAAGCACAACCCGGCGCCAGCCTGCGCCTGATCAAAAAGTACCCCAACCGCCGTTTGTATGACACCCAGACGAGCACCTACATCACCCTGGCCGACGTCAAGCAACTGGTGCTTGCCAATGAAGAATTCCAGGTGGTCGATGCCAAGAGCGGCGACGATCTGACGCGCAGTATTTTGCTGCAGATCATTCTTGAAGAAGAAAGCGGCGGCATGCCCATGTTCTCGTCGAACATGCTGTCGCAGATCATCCGTTTCTATGGGCATGCCATGCAGGGCATCATGGGTTCGTACCTGGAAAAGAACATCCAGGCATTCATGGAAATCCAGCAGCGCATGGCCGAGCAGTCCAAGGGCCTGTACGGCAGCCAGTTCGGGCCCGAGGCCTGGGCGCAGTTCATGAATGTGCAAACGCCCATGCTGCAGAACATGATGAACAACTACATCGACCAAAGCAAAAACCTGTTCGTGCAGATGCAAGACCAGATGCAGGACCAAACGCGCGCCATGTTCTCCACGTTTCCCTTCACGCCCGGCGGCGGCGGGGGCTCGCAGGGCGGCGGGGGCGGCGGCCGCAAGTAGGCCGGCCCGCCGGCCACGGCATTTCGCTCCGGCCGCCGGATAGCGCGGCTTGCGATATGTCAGGAGCTTGTCAGGGGCTTCACGATACAGTAATGAAAACGGTTCTTGTTTAAGCAGAACCGTTTTCTTTTTTCTGTTACTCGAGGCTCCGCATATGTTGAAGAAAGTCTTGGCGCTGGCCGCTGGCCTGGCGCTGTCGGGCTCCGCCCTGGCTGTCGAATATCCCATCGGCGAACCGGCACAGAAGGGCGGCATGGAAATCGGCGCAGTGTATCTACAGCCCATTGAAATGGATCCCCCCGGCATGATGCGCCCCGCCAAGGATTCCGACGTGCACCTCGAGGCCGATATCCACGCCACCGCCGACAATAAAACGGGCTTTCCCGAAGGCGAGTGGGTGCCTTACCTGATGGTCAAGTACGAAATCCAGAAGTCCGGCAGCCAGAATGTGCAAAAGGGCACGTTCATGCCCATGGTGGCCAACGACGGCCCGCACTATGGCGAGAACGTCAAGCTGGAAGGCCCCGGCAAGTACAAGTTGAAGTACACCGTCCTGCCGCCCACGGCCGACAAAATGAGCCATTTCGGCCGCCACACCGACAAGGAAACCGGCGTGGGGCCCTGGTTCGAACCCTTCGAACTGGATTACGAATTCGTGTACGCCGGCACCGGCAAAAAGGGCGGGTACTGATCGTGCGCCGCCGCAACGCCTGGCTGGCCGCGCTGGCGCTGTGCGCCGGGTTTTCCGCCGCGCTGCCCGGCGTGGCGCGCGCCGAGCTACCCACCTTCACGCTTACCTTCAAGCCCGATGGCACTTTCGAGCCAGCCCGCCTGGAAGTACCGGCCGGCCGCTTCAAGATCGAGCTCATCAACGACAGCAACGAACCCGTCGAATTCGAAAGCATCCCGCTGCGCAAGGAAAAGGTCATGGGGCCGGGGGTGAAGTCCTTCGTCGTTATCACCATTTCGCGGCCCGGCGAATATCCCTTCTTCGATGATTTCCACCAGGAAGTGCGCGGCACGCTGGTGGTTGTTCCCAAGGACTGATCCGGCTTTATTTATGGAACAGGTACTTTTCATTGTCTGGCGCGAAAGCGTCGAAGCCTTGCTGATTGTAGGCATTCTGTATGCCTGGCTGCGCGCGAGCCCCGAGGGGCGGCGCGGCCTGCCGTACCTGTGGGGCGGCGTGGCCGCCGGCCTGGCGCTGGCCGTGGCGTTGGCGCTGGTGCTGCTGGGCGTATCGTCGTGGCTCAGCGACGAAGGCCAGGAATGGTTCCAGGCCGGCATGTCGTTGGCGGCCTGCGCGCTGGTGGTGCAGATGGTGGTGTGGATGAAAAAACACGGCCGCACGCTCAAGCAGGAACTCGAATCCGGCGCCCGCAGTTCCCAGGCGCATGACAGCTGGTGGGGGCTGCTGGTGCTGGTCATGATCGCCGTGGCGCGCGAAGGCAGCGAAACCGTGGTGTTCCTGTACGGCAGCGTGGCGGCGGGACAGGGCGGCAGCCCCTACATGCTGGCGCTGGCCGGGGTGGCGGGCTTTGCCATTGCCCTGCTTACCTTCTGGCTGCTGCAGCTGGGCGGCAAGCTCATCACGTGGCGGCGGTTCTTCCGCCTGACCGAAATCCTGTTGCTGTTGCTGGCGGGCGCCTTGCTGATGGGCGGCCTGGACCGCCTGATCTCGCTGGGCGTGCTGCCGACGCTGGTCGATCCGGTGTGGGACAGTTCCTGGCTGCTGGACGACAGCATGGGCCTGGGCAAGGTGCTGGCCGATTTCGCCGGCTATCGCGCCTATCCCGCCCTGATGTCGGTGTTGTTATGGATAGCCTACTGGGTGGTGGCCTGGGCCTTGCTGCGGCGGGCTGGCAGGCCACCGGCCAGGGCAGCGGTTCCCGCATGACGCAGTACCTGTTTTACCGGCCGGCGCTCTTGCCGGCCATTGCATTCGAAACTTGAAGGTTGACCATGGCAGCCGTACTCGGGCGCTCGGCCGCCCGCTTCGCCGATTTCCTGCGCGACCACGCCCCGGCGCTGCGCAAGCTGCAATGGGGCATTGTCGGTGTCTACGCATTCTTGCTGGTCGTGCCGGCCGTGATGCCGCTGCCCGACAACGCCGCGTCGGTCTTCAACAACCTGACCATCGTGGCCCAGTTCGCGTTCTGGGGCGTGTGGTGGCCGTTCGTGCTGGTGTCCATTCCGCTGCTGGGCCGTGCCTGGTGCGGCTGGCTGTGTCCCGAAGGCATGCTGACCGAATGGGCCAGCGAACACGGGCAGGGCCGCAGCATACCCAAATGGATGCGCTGGGGCGGCTGGCCTTTCGTGGCCTTTGCGCTGACCACGGTGTATGGCCAGTTGGTCAGCGTCTACCAGTACCCATTGGCGGTGCTGGCGGTGCTGGGCGGTTCCACGCTGGCCGCCATGGTGGTGGGGTGGCGCTACGGCCGCAGCAAGCGCGTGTGGTGCAAGTACCTGTGCCCGGTCAACGGCGTGTTCAACTTGCTGGCCAAACTGGCGCCGTGGCATTTCAAGGTCAATGAAGAAGCCTGGCGGCATCCGGTCATCCGCATCGAGCCCGTCAATTGCGCGCCGCTGGTGCCGCTGCGCCACATGAAAGGCGCGGGCGACTGCCATGTGTGCGGCCGTTGCAGCGACTACCGTGGCGCCATCGCCCTGACGGCGCGTTCGCCGGAAGAAGAAATCGTGCGCGTGGCCGAGGGCGACGCCTGGCAAACCGCGTTGATCTGCTTCGGCCTGATGGGCATCGCCATCGGCGCGTTTCTATGGAGCGCCAGCCCCTGGTTCGTGACAGTCAAGCAGTGGGCGGCCACCTGGCTGGTCGAGCACGACATTCTGTGGCCGTTGATGGACAACGCCCCATGGTTCATCCTGACGCATTACCCGGAAATGAACGACAGCTTCTCCTGGCTGGATGGCGCGGGCATTCTGCTGTTCGTGGTGGGCAGCACGGTGTGCGTGGGTGGCACGGCATTCCTGGCTTTGTGGCTTGCCGATCGCATCGCGCCTGCCGGGCTGCCAGGCGGACGACTGGCCGGGCTGCACAAGCTGGCGCAGGGCCTGATTCCCGCGGCTGGCGTGGGGGTGTTCCTGGGTTTGTCGGCCACCACCATTACGCTGCTGGGCCATGAAGGGCTGGACACGCAATGGGCCGATCCGGTGCGCTTCACGTTGTTGAGCCTGGCGGTGGCCTGGTCGTTGCGCCTGTGCTGGCGGCTGCTGGCCCAGCGGGCCGTGGCATGGCCGCGCAAAGCCGCGGCCTGGCTGGCCCTGGCTGCCGGCCTGGCGCCGTTCTGCACGGCATGGGTGCTGTTCTTCGCAGTGTGGTAATGCGTGCCCGTGCGCGGCATGCGCGCGCTATGATCGGGCGGTTCGTCCTTGCCCCCCACTGCCATGCCATCCTACGCTTTTCGCCTGCTCAATGTTTTTGCCCAGACCACGTTCGGCGGCAACCCGCTATGCGTCTTCGAAGACGCGCGCGGCATGGACGACCAGACCATGCTCGACCTGGCGCGGCAGTTCAATCTGTCTGAAACCACGTTCATCCTGCCCAGTGCCCAGGCCCACGCGCGCGCGCGGATCTTCACGCCCGGCTACGAAATGCGGTTCGCCGGCCATCCCACGCTGGGCACCGCACAGGTGGTCCGAGAACTGGCGGATACCGGCGATGCCTTGAACCTGGAATTCCTGGCTGGCATCGTGCCGGTGCAGGCGCAGGGAGACACCTGGACCTTCACCGCGCCCACTGCCGGCGCGCCCAAGACCGCCGCGCCGGCGCTGCCCGCCGGGGAAATCGCCGGCCAACTGGGCCTGCGGCCCGACGATCTGCTGGATACCCCGCTGTGGGTGGATACCGGCGCAGATCAACTTCTGGTGCCGGTGAAAACGCCGCAGGCTGTCGAGCGCGCACAGCCCGACAGCAGCCGGCTGCTGGATTGGCAGCCCAGCAGCCTGGGCCGCCGGACGGCCTATATATTCGCCTTTGATCCCACGCCCGGGCCTGGGGGCCGCCAGGTGGTGCGGGCGCGCTATTTCTTCACGAAAGACGGTGGAGGTGTTGCCGAAGACCCGGGCACGGGGTCGGCCTGCGCCAACTTGGGTGGGTGGTGCCTGGCTCAGGGCAGGCAACTGCCCCGGGGGGCGGTGGTGCATCAGGGCGACCAGCTGGGCCGCCCCTGCCGCCTGAACCTGGACGTGGCGCCTGGCGGCGGCATCCAGGTAGGAGGCAATGTCATAGAACTGGGACGCGGCGCGGTGCGCATCCCAGGCTAGGGCCCGGCAGGGTTACTTGGCCTTGGCCTTGGCAGGGTCGACCTTGATGTCGTTCTGCACCTGCTTCACGCCCTCGATATCGCGCGCCACGCGGGCCGCTTGCTCGGTTTCCGCTTCGGTGCCCACCGTGCCGGTCAGCATCACAGTGCCGTCGTTGGTTTCAACGGCAATGTCCAGCGCGCTGAGCGTCTCGTCGGCCACGAACGCGGCCTTCACCTTGGTGGTGATGACGGTATCCGACGCGTATTCACCCATGGACTGCTTGGGCGCATCGCCTTCGGCGGCATAAGCGGCAGTGCCGAACACGGCGCTGGCTCCGATGGCGGTGGCGACGATCAGTTTGCGCATTTTCATAAGGTGCTCCTTTCTAGTGGGTCGCGAATGATGAAAGTTGGCGGCGGCGTGGGAAGCCGCCGCCCGCGGCCTATTTTTTCCTGAACGCGCCGCTCAGGATGGACAGCAGTGCCAGGATCAGGAACACGAAGAACAGGATCTTGGCGATACCCGCGGCCCCGGCGGCGATGCCGCCAAAACCCAGCACCGCGGCAATGATGGCAATGACGAAGAAAACAACGGCGTAGTACAGCATCTCGTTCTCCCCGAATGTAGGCGTCTAGTGTTCAGCGATTGTCGTCAAAGAACGCGCGCACTTCTTTCTCGGCTTCTTCCTTGGTTTTTCCGTAACGTTCCTGGATCAACCCGGCCAGCCTTTCGGCATTGCCTTCCGTGCGCGTCAGCTCGTCGTCGGTGAGTTCACCCCACGCGGCCTTGGCCTTGCCAGTCAGCTGTTTCCACTTGCCTGCAACGATGTCGTTGTTCATGGTGATCCTCCTGGTTGTGATGAGCGTGCTACTACCCTACGAGGGCCCTGCGGGGTGTGTCAAACGGGGCTGTAGGCAAATGTAAATGCGGCCGCAAGGCTGCTCCCCAATACATGGGGAATGCCGTTGCGGCCGCAAGTGAAGTTACAGTTCAGTAAGGTTTTGAGTGCCTTTGACGGACGGGCGTAACCGTATTGTGGCGATACGGCTCAAACGCTGACGCGCCGCGCCAAGTGCGCCAGCGCTTCGTCCACCTGGTCCACCAGCACCAGGCACAGGTCGCCCGGCGACAAGCGCGCCAGGGCCGTGTCGATGGCCAGGAATTCGCCGCGGATTTCCTCGACGCGCCTGGCCCGGCGCGCGCCTGCCAGGCCCGCGCGCAGCAAGGCCAGCACTTCGCCGTCGGCACGGCCGCGCTGGCATTGGTCTTCGTAGAGCACGACCTCGTCGAAAGCCTCGCCCAGTATTTCGGTCTGGCGCCGCAGGTCTTCATCGCGGCGGTCGCCCGCGCCGCTGATCACCACGCTGCGCCGCCGCGCGGGCAAGGCTTCCACGGCCTGCACCAGCGCCTGGATGGCGTCGGGGTTGTGGCCGTAGTCGGCGATGACCGTTGCGCCGCGATAGTCGAACAGGTTGAACCGGCCGGGCACGGTTTGTGCGTCGCTGTTGAACGTGGCCAGGCCCTGGCGTATGGCCGGCCAGGCCAGGCCCAGCGACCATGCCGCGGCGATGGCCGCCATGGTGTTGTCCACCTGGAACGCGATGGCGCCATTGTGCGTCAGGGGAATGCCGGAGAGCGCGATGGAAACCTCTTCATGGCCCAGCGCCGCCACGATGCGCGGGCCATCCCGGTACACCACGCGGTGCCCCTGGGCGCGATGCGTGGCTATCAGCGGGTGATTAGGGTCGTTGGAGAAAAACGCCACCGAGCCCGGGCAGGCCGATGCCATGTCGGCCACCATGGGGTCGGTGGCGTTCAGTACCGCCGTGCCGCCCGCATGCACGTACTGCACGATCACGCGCTTGACCACGGCCAGGTCTTCCACAGTGCTGATGTACCCCAGCCCCAGGTGGTCGCCCATGCCCAGGTTGGTGACGATGGCCACATCGCAACGGTCGAACGCCAGGCCTTCGCGCAAGATTCCGCCCCGGGCGGTTTCAAACACCGCCGCGTCCACGCCGGGATGCGCCAGAATGCGGCGCGCGCTGCGCGGGCCGCTGCAGTCGCCGGTGTCGATACATTGCCGGCCGACATACACGCCATCGGAATTGGTCATGCCTACATGCAGGCCGGCGGTGGCCAGCAGGTGCGCGGTAAGCCGCACCGTGGTGGTCTTGCCGTTGGTGCCGGCCACGGCAACCACCGGAATGCGGCCATCCTCGCCCTCGGCGAACATGCTGGCAATGATCGCCTCGCCCACGGCCCGGCCTTTGCCGAACGAGGGGTTCAGGTGCATGCGCAGGCCGGGCGCGGCATTGACTTCCACGACGCCGCCGCGCTGGTCTTCCAGCGGCAAATGTACGGTTTCGGCCACCACGTCCACGCCGCAGATATCCAGGCCCACCGTGCGGGCCGCGGTAACCGCGCGAGCGGCCAGTTCCGGATGCACGTCGTCGGTGACGTCGGTGGCGGCGCCGCCGGTGCTCAGGTTGGCATTGTGGCGCAGCGCTACCAGTGTGCCCGCCGCGGGCACCGAGTCCGCTTCGTAGCCCTGTTTTTTCAGGGTGGCCAAGGCAATGTCGTCAAAGCGGATCTTGGTCAGCGAAGTGGCATGGCCATCGCCACGCAGCGGATCGGCGTTGAGCTGCTCGACCAGCTGGCGGATGGTGTGGCGCCCGTCGCCCGTTACCTGCGGCGGGTCGCGCCGCGCCGCCGCCACCAGGCTGTTGCCCACTACCAGCAAGCGGAAATCATGCCCGGGAATATAGCGTTCGACCATCACCTCGCTGCTGATGCCGACCGCGGCCTCATAGGCGGCATGTACCTGCTCGCGCGTTTCGACATTGACGGCCACGCCGCGGCCCTGGCTGCCGTCACGCGGCTTCACCACCACCGGGCCGCCCAGTTCGCGCGCCGCATTCCACGCGCCTTCGGCATCGGATACAGTGCGGCCCATAGGCACCGGCACCCCGGCGGCATCCAGCAGCATCTTGGTCAGGTCTTTGTCCTGCGCGATGGATTCGGCAATGGCGCTGGTGGCATCTGTTTCGGCAGCCTGGATGCGGCGCTGGCGTCGCCCCCAGCCGAACTGCACCATGCTGCCCTGGGTAAGCCGGCGGTACGGGATATTGCGCGCCACGGCGGCCTGCACGATGGAGCCGGTGCTGGGGCCCAGCCGCAGGTCTTCATCCAGCGCGCGCAATTGCGCCAGGGCATCGGCCACGTCGAAGGGCGCGTCGGCCAGGGCGGCTTCCAGCAACTGCCTGGCCAGGGCGACGGCCAGGCGGCCGACATCTTCTTCGCTGTATTCCACCACGACCTGGAATACCCCGGGCTCCACCGTGGCGGCGGTGCGGCCGAACGCGACCGGGCAACCGGCGTGGGCCTGCAGTGCCAGCGCCGCGTTTTGCAGTACGTGCGCAATGGACAGCACTCCGTCGTGGCCCTCGGGGCGCAAACGGCCGATCTGTGGAAATCGCGCGCGCAGCCGGGCGTCGAAGTCGGGCAGTTGTTCGTCGATGGCGCACTCGGCATCGGCGCAGGTGACGATGGCTTCGATGGCCGTGTTGCGGCTCCACAGATTGGGGCCGCGCAGCGCGCGAATACGAGACACTTCCATGGGGAGGTTCCTGGTGTCGTAGTCGGTGTTTATGGTTGGATCCAGCGGCGCACGCGGTCGATGGTGCCGCGCGAATCCACTACCTCGGGCTGCAGCAGGACAAAGTCGCCGGGCTGGATGCCGTCCAGCATGGTGTCGATGGCGGCGCCGTGGCTGGGTTCGTCGTGCACCGCCACCGGGCGGCCGGCCTGCTGCAGGCCCTGGCGCAGCAGGGCGCGGGCC
>NZ_JAJMLX010000094.1 GCF_020991325.1 Bordetella petrii
AAGAACTGGAAACCCAGTTGCGCAGCACCCAGGCCGGCCAGCACGCGGCGGCGCGTGCGCGAGCGCGCGTGCACGTCGTACACCCTGGCCGCCATCTGGCGCGGATCGGGCGTTTCCTGCAAAGGGGCCAGCACCCGCTGGCTGACCGATTCCACGTATTGCCACGCCTGCCGGTGCTGCGGATGCGCGTCCAGCCAGGTGCGCCAGCGCGCCTGGTCGGCCGCGCTGGCTTCGCCCGAAATCAGCAGCGCATACCAGTGCGCCGCGTGCTCCATGGCTTCACGCGTGGGCTGCGGGTCATTGCCCAAAAGGCCGGGCGCGGCGAAATTGGCAGGCATCGGTGGGCGCGTCAGTTCATGGCGCCGGCGCCTGGCGCAGCGCCTGGGCCGTGTGCGCGGCCTGGGCCTGCATGCAGCGCAGCATGGCCTGCGCCACGTATTTGCGCACCATGCGCGACGACACGCCCAGTTCGCCGCCCACCTCGGCGGCCGTCATGCCGCACACACTGGACAGCAGAAATGCCTGCGCGGCCTTGCCGGGCAAGCCCTGCAGCAGGGTGGCGATTTCCTGCAGGGCCTCCAGCACCATGGCCTGCCGCTCGGCCGATGGCGCGTAACCCTCGGGCTGCGCGGCCAGGGTGTCCAGCCAGGCCTGTTCGATCTCGCGCCGGCGCCACAGGTTGATGCACATGCCCTGGGCCATGGCGCGCAGGTAGGCGCGGGCCTGCAGCGGGTTGTCGAAACCGCGCGAGGCGGGTTTCAGTATCAGGCGCAGGAAGGCCTCGTGGGCCAGGTCTGCCGCGTCGGCCGCGTTGCCCAGGCGCCGCTGCAGCCAGGCCCGCAGCCAAGCGTGGTGATCGGTGTACAGCGTATCGATCGATGGCTGCGAACGATAAGGATAGGGCGCGACGGTCACGATCGAACTCTCTCGGGGAGTTTTCGAAGAAAGAAAAGGGCACTGCCCTGGGATGGTAATGGAAATAGTTCTTGTTTTGAAGTTTCGCGCGCGGGAATGCGGGGTTGTCTTTGTTACTGCGGCATTCCCGCCACCCGGGGTTTTCCCGTAGGACGGGCCGCCATGGTGCGCCGCCGAGTCCGCTTTGTATCCATGATCCATGCCGCAGCATGTCACGCTAAGTACTTGTTTTAGTGATAAGTGTTCTGGGCCAGGCTGGCAGGGGCGGGCCGTGGGGCGAATGTGCATTCCCTAAGGGAATAAAACCTGTAGCGTTTAATTCCCTTTTTGTGCAGCGGGGTTTTTTGCATGATCGCTTCTTCCTGGAGGACCCCTGATGCAGAACCCATCGCCATTCACCCTGAATTCCGCCCCGCCGGTGCTCGGTGCCGAACTCGCCGCCGCGCTGCGGCCTATCGTGACCCCGCACCTGAGCGACAACCTGCACCGCCAGCGCGGCGTGGTGGGCCTGGCCCGCTACAACCGGCGCGGCAAGCTGGTGGGCAGCGCGCTGACGGTCAAGACGCGCCCGGGCGACAACCTGTTCATCTACAAGGCCATGACGCTGATCCAGCCGGGCCATGTGCTGGTGGTGGATGCCGGCGGCGACCTCACCAACGCCTGCGTGGGCGAGATCATGAAGCGCTATCTGCAGCAGCGCGGCTGCGCGGGCCTGATCGTGGACGGCGCCATACGCGACGTTGCGTCGTTCGAGAATGATGATTTCCCCTGCTATGCGCGCGGCCATGTGCATCGCGGGCCCTACAAAGACGGCCCGGGCGAGGTGAACGTGCCCGTCACCATCGGCGGGCAGGTCATCCTGCCGGGCGACGTGATCGTGGCCGACGAGGACGGCATCGTGTCGTTTCCCGTCAGCGAGGCCGACGCGCTGGTGCAGAAGGCGCGCGCCCACGCCGAAAAAGAAGAACGCATCATGGCCGAGATCGCCGCGGGCGATGAACGCCAGAGCTGGCTGCACCCCGTCCTGGAAGCGAAGAACCTGCTGTAGATACACCCATCATGACCGCAACCTATACCGAACAAGGCGCCGCCGCTTTCCTGGCGCGCCGCATGGGCGCCATCAAGCCGTCGCCCAGCATGGCGGCCAAGCGCAAGGTCGACAGCCTGCGCGCCGCAGGCAAGACCATCATCGATTTCACGATCGGCGAGCCCGACGTCGGCACGCCCGAACACATCGCGCGGGCCGGCATCGCCGCCATCGAAAGCGGCGCGGTGAAATACACCGCGTCGTCCGGCATCCGTGAACTACTGGTGGCCGCGCAGCAGAAGTTCCAGCGCGAGAACAACCTGTCGTTCGAGCTGGATCAGCTGGTGGTGGGCACCGGCGCCAAGCAGCTGATTTTCTCGGCCCTGCAGGCCACGCTGGACGCGGGCGACGAGGTCATCATCCCCACGCCGTACTGGGTGTCGTACCCCGACATGGTGCTGCTGAACGACGGCAAGCCGGTCATCGTCGCCACCACCGAGGCCCAGGACTTCAAACTGACTCCGCAGGCGCTGGAAGCCGCCATTACGCCGCGCACCAAGTGGCTGCTGCTGAATGCGCCCAACAACCCTTCGGGCGCCATCTACACCGAAGCGGAACTGGAAGCGCTGCTGGCCGTGCTGCAACGCCATCCGCAGGTGCTGCTGATGGTGGACGAGATCTACGAACACTTCTGCTACGAAGGCCGCTACGTGTCGGCATTGGCCGTGAAGCCGGAACTGGCGCCGCGCGTGCTGCTGGTGAATGGCGTGTCGAAGGCCTACGCCATGACCGGCTGGCGCGTGGGCTACGCGGCCGGGCCCGCCTGGCTGGTCAAGGCGATTTCCACGCTGATCTCGCAGTCCACTTCCTGCGCCAGCCAGATCTGCCAGGTGGCGGCGGCCACGGCCCTGTCGGCTGATCAGCAGTGCGTCAGGGATATCGTTGCACTATACAAAGCCCGCCGCGACCTGATCGTGGCGGGGCTGAACGCCATTCCTTCCATGTCGTGCCTGCTGCCGGCGGGCGCGTTCTATGTGTTCCCCAATATCCAGGGCTTTATCGGTAAGCGCACGCCCGATGGCAAGACCATCGGGAGCGATCTGGATTTCGTGCACTACCTGCTGGATGCCGCCGGCATTGCCGTCCTGGACGGCACGGCCTATGGCAACCCCGGCTACATGCGCATGAGTTTCGCCACCGACCTGGACACCATCCAGGCCGGCTGCGAAAAGCTGGCTTGGGCATGCGGCCAACTTCAATAATATTTCACGGGAGAAATCATGAGCATCAAGAAAGTACTGAAAATGGTGCCGCTGCTGGCCTGCCTGGGCATGGCTGGCGTGGCGCACGCGGATGCGCTGTCGGACATCAAGGCGCGCGGCACGCTGGTGTGCGGCACGCTGGGCACGTCCGAGCCCTTCAGCTTCCAGGATCCGAAAACCCGCGAAGTGGTGGGTTACGAAATCGACCTGTGCAAGGAAGTCGCCGATGACCTGGGCGTGAAGCTGGAAGTGAAGATGATTTCCGTGGCGGCCCGCATTCCCGAACTGGCTGGCGGCCGTGTCGACCTGGTGGCGGCCAACCTGGGCTGGAGCCCCGACCGCGCCAAGCAGATCGACTACAGCTACCAGCACTATGTCAGCCCGCAGAAAATCCTGATCCGCCGCGCCGACGCGGGCACGCTGAAAACCAACGCCGACCTGGCCGGCAAGCGCGTCAGCGCCGTATCGGGCTCGTCGTCGGAAGCCGGCGCCAAGCGCCTGATCCCGGACGTCACCACCGTTACGTTCAAGGATCCGCCCACCGCTTTCATCGCTCTGCAGCAGCGCAAGGTGTCGGGCTTCGTCGGTTCGGAGCTGATGCTGCTGAAGTTCAAGCAGCAGGCCGAATCGTCGCCCGTGAAGCTGGACATCATCGAGGACCCGTTGTTCGTCGAACCCTGGGGCATCGGCCTGCGCAAGGGTGAAGACGCCCTGCGCAAGGAAGTGAACAAGGTGCTGTCGGGCCTGGAATCGTCGGGCAAGATGCAGACCATCTACGACCGCTGGTTTGGCCCGGACACCAAGTTCCCGTCCAAGCGCGTGTTCAAGGTCGAAGAAATCAAGGGTTGAGCCCGGCGGGGCGGGTAGCTGCTTATGAATTACACATTGGACTTCGGTGCGTTACTCAGTAACGGCTACCCGACGCTGATCCTGGGTGGGCTGGTCACCACCCTGAAAATGACCGTGCTGGCCTGGCTGCTGGCGTTCGCGCTGGGCAGCCTGCTGGCGGTGCTGCGCATGCTGAACCTGCGCCCGCTGAACGCGCTGATCGCCGTGTACGTGGCGTTTCACCGCAACGTGCCCATGCTGGTGCATATTCTGCTGTGGTACTTCGGCGTGGCGTCCATCGTGCCGCCCGCGCTGAACGACGCCATCAATATCATCGGCGGCGAATTCTTCTACGCCACGCTGGCCATCGGCCTGGTCACGGCGGCCTACGTGGGCGAAGACCTGCGCAGCGCCATCCGCGCCATTCCGCGCGGCCAGATGGAAGCGTCCCGCAGCCTGGGCCTGAGCTATCTACAGGCCATGCGCAAAGTGATACTGCCGCAGGCGTTCAAGATATCGATTCCGCCGCTTACCAACCAGACCCTGCTGCTATTCAAGAACACCAGCCTGGCCATGGCCATCGGCCTGATCGAACTGACCGGGGCCGGCCGCGAAATCGAATCGGCCACGTTCAAGACTTTCGAGATCTACGCGGTGGTCACCGTGCTGTACCTGGCCATTTCGCTGCTGCTGATGCTGGCCGGCGCCTATCTTTCCAAACGGGTCGCGTACGTGGCCAGGACCCGGTGATACCTCATGCTGGACATACTTTCCGATAACTGGCTGCTGCTGCTGGTGGGGCAATGGCCCAACGGCCCCATGGGCGGCCTGGTGGCCACCGTGGGCCTGGCTCTGGTCAGCCTGCTGCTGGCGTTTCCCATCGGCGTGCTGCTGGCCCTGGGCCGCATCAGTTCGCACAAAATTTTCTATTGGCCGGCCACGGCCGTGGTGTACGTGGTGCGCGGGCTGCCGCTCATCATGTTCATTTTCTGGGCCTACTTCTTCCTGCCCCTGCTCATCGGCAACACCGTCAGCGGCGTGGTCACCATGGCGGCGGCGCTGATCATCTACGAAGGCGCCTACCTGTCCGAGATCATCCGCAGCGGTATCCAGGCCCTGCCGGCCGGGCAAATGGAAGCCGGGCGCTCGCTGGGGCTGAGCCACATGCAGGCCATGCGCAAGATCGTGCTGCCGCAGGCCTTGTACAACACCATACCCAGCATGCTCAGCCAGTTCATTTCCACGGTGAAGGAAACCTCGCTGGGCTTCGTGATCAGCGTGCACGAACTGACTTTCGCCGCCGCGCAGGTCAACAACATACTGCTGGTCAAGCCGTTCGAAG
The DNA here is from genome assembly GCF_020991325.1 of Bordetella petrii. GTDB lineage: Bacteria > Pseudomonadota > Gammaproteobacteria > Burkholderiales > Burkholderiaceae_B > Bordetella_A > Bordetella_A petrii_E. Next base: position 5,375 of record NZ_JAJMLX010000094.1, read on the forward strand.
TATTCGCGCTGCTGGCGCTGACCTACTTCGTGCTGAACCTGATACTTACCGGCGTGGTCAAGCTCGTCGAGTCCCGCATGGGCGGAACGCGCACCGTCACGGTATAGGCATATCCATGATCGAATTCAAGAACGTCAGTAAATGGTATGGCGACTATCTCGCCCTGGACAACATCAACGCCGGCGTGCGGCAGGGCGAAGTCCTGGTGGTGTGCGGGCCGTCGGGGTCGGGCAAGTCGACCCTGATCCGCACCATCAACCGCCTGGAACCCATCCAGAAAGGCAGCATCCTGGTCGACGGCGTCGACATGTACCAGTGCGGTTCGCTGGACGATATGCGCAGCCATATCGGCTTTGTGTTCCAGCAGTTCAACCTGTTTCCGCACATGTGCGTGCAGGACAACCTGATGATGGCGCCCGTGCTGCTCAAGCGCATGAGCAAAAGCGAAGCGCGCGACCACGCCCTGGCGCTGCTGGAACGCGTGGGCCTGGCCCACAAGGCCGCGGCCTATCCAGGGGAACTGTCGGGCGGCCAACAGCAGCGCGTGGCCATCGCGCGCGCGCTGGCCATGAAGCCCCGCATCATGCTGTTCGACGAGCCCACCAGCGCGCTGGATCCGGAAATGGTCAACGAGGTGCTGCTGGTGATGAAGTCGCTGGCCGCCGAAGGCATGACCATGGTGTGCGTCACGCACGAAATGAACTTCGCGCGCGACGTGGCCGACACCGTGTGGTTCATGGATGCCGGCGGCATCGTCGAGCAAGCCCCGCCGGAGCAGTTCTTCGCCAACCCGCAAACCGACCGCGCCCGCAAATTCCTGGCCGACATCCGGCACTGAAACAACCCGCCGTGGCGGGCGTTCACGGATGTTCACGGGTGTCTGGCTCCCGGGGCTCTGCCGTAAGCCACCGTGGCGAATTTTCGCGACCACCGCCAGGTTTCTGGCTCCCGTCAGGGTGCCAGACACCGAAGCCAGCTTCGCCCGGCATCACACGTTCAGCCCGCCCCCGTAGGGCCGCGTGAAGTCGCATACGTCGCGCGCGATGCGCGCGATTTCCTGGTAGAACATGGTGTTCGACTGTTTCGCGAACATGGCGCAGTACATCGATGTGGGCATGGGCTTGGTGGTGCGCGCCAGGACCAGCTTGCGGCTTTTCACCAGGTCCGAGAAAAAGCCCACCGGGATGCACGCCACGCCGAAGCCCGCCACGGTGAACCCCACCATGGCCTGCAGGCTGTTGATGGTGAACAGGTTCGACTGCGGCGTATAGGGTGACAGCCATTCGTCGTAGATGACATTCAGCGCCGAATCCGGATCCTGCCGGATGATATTCATGCGCGAGATATCTTCCGGCGTATAGATCCTGCCGGGGGACAGCACTTCGGGGCTGCCCGCCCAGGCGAAATCCACCTGCGCGATGGGTTCGGTTTCCAGGTGCGGGTTGCGCACTTCCCAATGCAGGATGGCCATGTCCAGATGGCCGTTCAGCACATTCTGCTGTAGTTGCCAGGCCATGCCTATCTTGGGCTGCACGATCAGTTCGGGAAACGCCGCGCGCAGCGCCTGCATCAGCTGCGGCAGCCAGGTCATGGCCGTGATCTCGGTAATGCCCAGCCGAAGCGAGCCCGAAAAGGGCTTGTAGCCCTTCATCTTCAGCAGCATCTGGTCGCGCCGGCCTAATAGGTCGGCCGCCATTTCCAGCAGTTCTTCGCCCCGCCGCGTCAGCGCCGCCTTCTGCCCGCTGCGGTCGAAGATCTGGATGTCGAAGCTGGTTTCCAGTTCCTGGATGCGCTTGGTAATGGCGGACTGCGTGGTATTCAGGCGCTCGGCGGCGTTGGCAAAGCCGCCGAGCTGCACCACCCAGTACAGGGCTTCAATTTGCTTGAAGGTCAGCATAATGGCCTGTACCTGGACAAAGGGCGGGCCGGCTCAGTCCGCCGAAGCGCCCGAGCGCTTCACCGCCTTGCCCCATTTTTCCACTTCATTGGCAACGAATTGCTTGCCTTCTTCGGGCGCGTAAACCAGCGGCTGGCCGCCGCGGTCGGCCAGGGCCTTGGCCATCTCGGGCGACTTCAGGATCGCGTTGATTTTCTGGTTCAGGTATTGCACCACGCCGGCCGGTGTCTTGGCGGGCGCGAACACCATGGCCCAGCCCACCGCCTCGAAGCCGGGCAGGCCCGCTTCGGCCACCGTGGGCACGTCGGGCAGCTGCGGAATGCGCTTGCTGGTGGTCACGGCCAGCGGCACGGCCGCCTTGGACGACACATGGGGCAGCGCCGCCGTCACCGAATCCACCATCAGCGGCACGTGGTTGCCCAGGAAATCCGCCTGCGCGGGGCCGCTGCCCTTGTAGGGGATGTGGCGCAGTTCCACGTTCGCATCGGCCTTGAACATTTCCGCGGACAAATGCTGCGTGCCGCCGATGCCCGCGCTGGCGTAGGCCAGTTCATTGGGCTTGGCCTTGGCCTGCGCGATCAGTTGCTGCAGCGATGTAATGCCGCTTTGCGGCGTGGCCAGGAAAATCAGCGGTACCGTGAAAATGCCGCCCACCGGCACGAAATCGTTCTGCAGGGAATAGCCGGGGTTGCTGTACAGCGTCTGGTTCACCGCCGCGGCGCTGCCGCCCACCACCAGCGTGTAGCCGTCGGGCTCGGCGCGAGCCACGAAGTGCATGCCGATGTTGCTGCCCGCGCCGGCCTTGTTTTCCACCACCACGGGCTGGCCCACTTCCTTGGCCAGTTGATCGGCCACCATGCGGGCAAAAATATCCGTGGCCTGGCCGGGCGGGAACGGCACCACCAGGTTGATGGGACGTTCCGGGTAGGCGGCTTGCGCCGCGCCCGCCACGCTGATCAGAACAGTGGCCGCCAGTCCGGCGAGGCTCTTGATTCGCTGCGACATAAAAATACCTTCTTCGTGGTTCTTAATGTATTCATGAACAATGCATCAGAACGACGCCGCAACGCTGGGTATGGCCGGGTCGATCAGGGTTTGCCGCCCGCTCGTGGGCGGGGCCGGGCATTCCAGGGCCCGCGCGCCAAGGGTGGGGCATGCGGGCCGGCATGGGTAGCGCGGGCAGCCCAGGGGCCGGCCCGCAGGGGTGAATTGTAATGAGTCCCGCGGCGCAGCAGCGCCTTGCCTATTACAGTAGGGGCTTGCCTCAGAACCCCGCGCCCTGGAACCCCAGCCATGTCCGCCACCGACCGCCTGATCGACACCACCACCCTGGAAGCCGCCCTGCAGCGCTTCGCCGACGAACGCGACTGGAACCGCTTTCACTCGCCCAAGAACCTGGCCATGGCGCTGACGGGCGAAGTGGGCGAACTGGTGGAACTGTTCCAGTGGCTGACCGAAGACGAGTCCCGGCAGCTTGCCCGGCGCCCGGATACCGCGCGGGCCGTGCGCGATGAACTGGCCGATGTCATGCTGTACTTAGTGCGTCTGGCCTCGGCGCTGGGCGTGGACCTGAACGAGGCCATCGTCAGCAAGATGGAAGCCAACGGGCGCAAGTACCCGGCAGGCGACACCCTGCCCAGATACCGCCCGCGCATTGATTGAATGTATTTCTTCTTATTTTGAATAAAATTCATATAAAAGCCGATAAATCTGGCTTCTATGCGCGATTTCGTCCGTTCTTCGGACCATTTCATTAATAATTTTCATGTTGCGGCCTACAATGCTGGATTCTATTCAAACCCGCATTCATCATGTCGCAGCTTCTTCCCACCACCCTGGTCGGCTCGTACACCCAACCCGACTGGCTCATCGACCGCAGCAAGCTGGCGGGCCGCTTTCCGCCGCGCGTGCGCGCGCAGGAACTGTGGCGCGTCGCACCGGAATGGCTGCAGGACGCGCAAGACGACGCCACGCTGCTGGCCATCCGCGACCAGGAGCGCGCCGGCATCGACATCATCAGCGACGGGGAAGTCCGGCGTGAAAGCTATTCGAACCGCTTCGCCACCGCGCTGGATGGCGTAGACCTGGACAACCCCGGCACGGCGCTGGACCGCAGCGGGCACCCCAACCCGGTGCCGCGCATTACCGGCAAGGTCAGCCGGCGCCACGCCGTGCAAGTGCGCGACGTGGAGTTCCTGCGGGCCAATACCGGCCAGCCCACCAAGATCACCGTGCCCGGCCCGTTCACCATGTCGCAGCAGGCGCAGAATGATTTCTACGCCAGCGAAGAAGAACTGGCCATGGACTACGCCGCGGCGGTCAACGCCGAGATCCGCGACCTGTTCGCCGCCGGTGTGGATGTGGTGCAGATCGACGAACCCTATATGCAAGCCCGCCCGGAAAAAGCCCGCGCCTACGGCGTGAAGGCCCTGAACCGCGCCCTGGAAGGCGTGGGCGGCACCACGGCCGTGCATATCTGCTTCGGTTATGCGGCCATCATCCACGAGCGCCCGTCGGGGTATTCGTTCCTGCCCGAACTGGAAGGCAGCCTGGCCAGCCAGATCTCCATCGAGACCGCGCAATCCAACCTGGACTGCGCCATACTGGAAAAACTGCCGTCCAAGACCATCATGCTGGGCGTGCTGGACCTTTCCACCCGCGAGATCGAAACACCCGAACTGGTGGCGCAGCGCATACGCCGCGCCTTGCCCCATGTGCCCGCAGAACGCCTGGTCATCGCGCCAGACTGCGGCTTCAAGTACCTGCCGCGCGATGTGGCCTACGGCAAGATGAAGGCCATGGTGGACGGCGCGCGTATCGTGCGCCAGGAACTGGCTTGACCCCCGGGCCACGGCCCATTCGATTGTTGCTTACTGGAAAGCCCCGGCATGAAGCCCTTTAGCCGAACAACCCTGCTGGCGCTGTGCGCCGCAAGCCTGCTACCGGCGCTGGCGGCGCACGCCCAGGACGATTTTCCTTCGCGTCCCATCACCATCGTGGTGCCGGTTCCGCCCGGCGGCATCGTCGACATGGCGGCCCGCCTGGCGGGCGACCCGCTTACCCTGGGCCTGGAGCAGCCCGTGGTGGTGGACAACCGCACGGGCGCCAGCGGCAACATTGCCTACAACTACGTGGCCGACGCCAGGCCGGATGGCTACACGCTGCTGGCCTCGTATTCCATGTATCACGCGGGCAACCCGTCGCTGTTCACCAACCTGCGCTGGAACAAGGCATCGTTCGTGCCGGTGGGCATGGTTGCCGTGGCGCCGCACGTAGTGGTGGTGCATCCGTCGCTGCCCGTGCATTCCCTGACAGAACTGGTGGACTACGCCAAGGCGCATCCCGGCGAAGTGAATTACGCGTCGCAGGGCAGCGGCTCGGTGCCGCACGTGGGCACCGAACTGCTGCGCCAGATGACGGGCATAGATGTGGTGCACGTGCCGTACAAGGGCTCGGGCCCGGCCATCCAGGACGTGCTGTCCGGCCAGGTGCAGATGTTCATCACCACGCCGCCCTCGGTCATCGGCCATGTGCAGCAGGGCAAGCTGCGCGCCATTGCGGTGGCGGGCAGCAAGCGCCACCCCATGCTGCCGGATGTGCCCACCGCGGGCGAGCAAGGCTTCAAGAACTTCGAGCTCGAGGCCTGGGTGTCCTTGTTCGCGCCGGCCGGCACGCCGCCCGCAACCATCGAACGCCTGACGCAGGCGCTGAAGGCAGGCCTGGCCCAGCCCGTGTCGGCCGAACGCGCCGCGGCGGCCGGCATCGAAGTGCGCTACCAGCCGCCCGGCGAACTGCAGGCCACGGTGGATGCCGATACCGCGCATTGGTCGCAGGTCATCAAGTCGGCGGGTATTGTCGCCAACTGATCCAGGGTGCGTGCGGCCGCCGGGGCGGCCGCGGCGCAACGGGATGCCTGCACTCAGGAAGCAGGGGCCTCGCGCGCGGCCAGCGCGTCCCGCACGACCGCGGCGGCGTTGTTGGCCGCGGGCAGCCCGGCATACAGCTGCACGTACAGCAGCAGCTCGGCCAGGGTATCGCGCTGCGCCCCTTGCTCCAGCGCTATCCGGGCGTGGAAAGCCAGCTGCCCGCCGGCAGTCCCCATGGCGCCAAGAACGGCCACCGTGGCGATTTCCCGCTCGCGCACATCCAGCGAATCGCGGCCGAAGGTGCATCCGAACATCCCCATCACATATTGGTAATACTCTGGCGAAACGGCGCTGTAGTGCGCCAACTGTGCGTGGGCGCGCGGCCCGTCGAGCTGGGAATACAGCGCGATGCCGCGCTCGAATCTTTCGGCCATCGGCAGCGTAGCGGCCCCGCTGCGCGACGCCGCGATATCGTGGGGATCGTTGCGTGCCTGCAAGGCCATGCGCAGCACCGCCATTGCATCGAACGCGCGCGCCAGGCCGATATATGACGCCAGGTGAATGACCAGGTCCTCCGCCGTGACGGCATCCAGCCCGCCTTGCAGCGCGGCCTCGACCGCCTCCCGGTAGAGAATTCCCGTATGCCCCGCGCCCAGTACTGCCGACACGCGCATCAGCATCTGGTCCCGGAATGGGATCCGGGTTCTCTTGAACACATCGTTTTCGGCCAGGCCGGCATAAATGGCGCCCAGCGCGCCCAGGTTCGCGGCTTTATCGTTCATTGCAGCGCCAGGTTGATGTTGCGGCTCAGCGCCATCCAGCGGGCCCGGTCGGCCTGCACGCGCTGCGCAAACTGATCAGGTGTCAGCGGGGTATCGGCCCGGATGAATTGCTGGGCCAGTTGTCCGGAAAAACCCGGCGTGCGCAGCAATTCGCCGATTTCGTGGTTCAGGCGCGAGACGACTTCGTCCGGGGTACCGGCCGGCGCGAACAGGCCTGTCCAGACCGTGACCTCGAAATCCGCCAGACTGCCATCCGTGCCGTCTCCGATGGTCGGCACGTCCGGCAGGAACGGTGATCGATCGGCGGACGTCACCGCCAGGGCCTTCACCCGCTTGCCCTTGAGCAAGGCATTGGACGAGGCCACGCTATCGAACATGAAGTCGACCCGTCCACCGATCAAATCAAGGTGGGCGGCGCTTGCGCCCCGGTACGGCGAATGCGTCAGGTGCAGGCCCGCCGCACGCGTGAACAGTTCCATGCCCAGGTGCGTGAACGTACCCTGGCCCACCGAGGCGTAGGTCAGGGACGAGGCATTACTGCGTGCATAGTCCAGCAGCTCGGACACCGAGTTCACGGGCAGCTCGTTGCGTGCAATCAGCACCATGGGGATCGACCCGACGATGGCCACCGGAGCGAAATCCTGTTCGGGGTCGAACGGCAAGTTCCGGTAAAGCGCGGGGTTGATCACCAGGGGCGAGCCCGTGGTCAGCAGGAGCGTGTAGCCGTCGTTGTCGGCGCGGGCGACATTCTGCACGGCGATATTGCCCCCGGCGCCCGGCTTGTTGTCGACAATGACGGGCTGGCCCAGGGCCTTGCCCAGCGGGTCTTGCAAGGCGCGGGCTACCAGGTCGGCGGTATTGCCTGGCGGAAAAGGAATGACCAGGGTCACCGGCTTGGCGGGCCAGCCTTGGGCGTGGGCAAGGTTGGCCGACAGCGCCAGGGCAAGGGCATACATTGCGGTCCGTATCTGGCGGGGAATCATCATGGGCGTCTCTTCTTGTGATGGGTGATGGATGATGTCGAACTCAGGTCTGTTTCAGTACGTGGCGCGAGAAAGGCATCGAACGCATGCGTACGCCCGTGGCAGCGAATACCGCATTGGCCACGGCCGGCGCAACGCAGGGGGTGCCAGCAGGTTCGCCTACCGACAGCGGGGGCTGCTCGCTGGGCATCAGGTGGAATTCCACCACAGGCATCTGGCTCATCCGCAGGGTGGGGTATTGATGGAAATTACTCTGCTCGACGGCGCCGCCCTTGATCGTAATTGCCTCGCCCAGGGCGGCCGACAGGCCGAACATAATTCCACCCTCGGCTTGCTGGCGCACCAGGTCCGGGCTGGTAACCCAGCCGCAATCCAGCCCGGCGACGATGCGGTGCACCACGATTTGGCCGTCCGCGCCGATCGATACTTCGGCCACTTGCGCGGCAAAGGCGCCGTAGCATTGCACGGCCGCGATGCCGCGGTGCCGGCCCGAAGGCAGGGGTGTCCCCCAGCCCGCTTTCTCGGCAACCATGTCCAGCACCGCGCGCAGGCGTGCTGCTCCCGGCTTGCTGCCCAGGTGCGCGCGCCGGAACTCATAGGGATCGCGGCCGGCCGCATGCGCCAATTCATCGATGAAACACTGGGTGACGAAGGTATTCTGCGAATCGCCCACCGAACGCCATATGCCCACCGGTACCGGCGATTCGGCAGGCACCCACTCGAAGCGATAGTTGGGTATGTCGTACAGCAGATTGGCCGCTTCATGTCCCGAGGTGGCATCAAATCCGGTGGCGGCATTGATGCGTTCGGGCCACAGCTTCTTCAGGATCGAACTCGATACCGCGCGGTGATGCCATGCGGCGATGCGGCCGTCGGCATCCAGGCCCGCCGAGATCCGGTTGTGGCTGGCCGGGCGGTAAAAGCTGTGCGTCATGTCGTCTTCGCGGGTGCGCATCACCTTCACCGGCCGCCCCACCGCCTTGCTGACTTCAACGGCTTCATCGACATAGTCATGGTAGAAGCGCCGGCCGAATCCGCCGCCCAGGTACGTTGTATTGATGGTGATGCGGTCGGCGGGCAAGCCGGTAATGCGCTGGGCGGCGCTCAGGGCGCGCGACTGGAACTGCGTGGGCGCCCAGATTTCGCAACGGTCTTCCTGTACCCAGGCGGTGCAGTTCATCGGCTCCATGGGAGCAGGGTCCAAGTACTGCGATTCGTAGACGGCATCCAGCCGTGTGGGCAGTTGGGCCAACGCGTGTTCGGCGTCGCCCTCATTGCGCGCCGAGATACCCGGGGCCGTGGCAAGCTGTTCCAGGGTGCCGGAAAGTTGGTCCGAATCCCAGCGCGGATCCGGGTTGGCATTCCAGGTGATCTGCAGCGCGTCGCGGCCTTTTTTCGCGTGCCAGAATGAGTCGGCCACGACCGCCACCCCGGCGGTGATTTCCACGATGCTGTGCACACCGCGGCTCTGCCGCGCGGCGTCGGCGTCCAGCCGGCCCAGCGTGCCGCCGAACACGGGGCATCGCGCCACCAGCGCCACCAGGGCGCCGGGTACCTTGACGTCCAGGCCGAACACGGCCCCGCCGTTGATCTTGGCCGGGATATCCCGCCGTGGCACGAAGGTGCCCAGCAATTTGAATTCTTTCGGTTCTTTCAGGCGTGGCTGCTCCGGCAAGGGCAGCGCGGCTGCGGCTTCTGCCAGGGCGCCGTAGTCCACGCGGCGGCCGGATGGCGCATGGATCACGAAACCCGCATCGGTCTGGCATTCTGCGGCCGCCACCTGCAGCGTCTGCGCGCCCGCGCGCAGCAGTACGTCGCGCACCGCGGCGCAAGCATGGCGCAGCACTGGCGCCAACTGGCTGATCGAAGAGCTGCCGCCGGTGCCCTGGCCTCCGTTTGCGCCGATGTAGCGGGGGTTGAAGAAGGGTTCGGTCACGGGTGCCTGTTCGAAACCTACCTTGTCGTAGTCGGCGTCCAGTTCCTCGGCCACGATCATGGCAAGGCCGGTATGCACGCCCTGGCCCATTTCGGACTGGCTCATCATGAAGGTCACCGTACCCTGGGTGTCCAGGCGCAGCCAGGCCGTGATCGGCGTGCCCTGGGTATCCCGCGGGCCGGCCGCCGGCGTGCCGTTGCGCAGCG
>NZ_JAJMLX010000095.1 GCF_020991325.1 Bordetella petrii
AGTGGCGGGGCTGGCCGGGGCCAGCCTGCAGCAGGCCGTAGACGCCGCCGCCGCGGGCGACACCCTGCGGCTGGCGCCGGGCACCTACCCGGGCAGGCTGGTCATCGACAAGCCCCTTACCCTGGAAGGCCCGCCCGACCTGTCCGCCATCATTGCCGGCGACCACACCGGCCGTACCGTATGGGTGCGCGCCCCGCGCGTCACGCTGCGCCGGCTGACCATCCGCCATTCCGGCCTGAGCCTGCCCGACATGGATGCCGGCGTGTTCCTGGACCGCACCGCCGACCACGCCGTCGTGGAACACAACCACATCGTCGACAACCTGATGGGCGTGTACGTGTGGGGCCCGCGTTCCGCCATGGTGCGCGCCAACCGCATCGTGGGCAACACCCAGCTGCGGGTGGCCGAACGCGGCAACGGGGTGTCGGTGTGGAACAGCCCGGGCACCCAGGTGCTGGACAACGACATCTCGGCCGGCCGCGACGGCATTTTCTCCAACACCAGCAAGCAGAACGTATTCCGCGGCAACCGTTTCCGCCACCTGCGCTATGCGGTGCACTACATGTACACCAACGACAGCGAAGTCAGCGGCAACATCTCTGAAGACAACGACATTGGCTACGCCATCATGTATTCGCACCGGCTTATCGTTCGCGATAACGTGGCCGTGCGCAGCAACGACCAAGGCATGATGTTCAACTACGCCAACGAAGCCGTCATTACCGGCAACGTGGTGCGGGGCGGCTCCAAGTGCGTGTTCCTGTACAACGCCAACAACAACCGCTTCGAGCTCAACCACTTTCAAGATTGCGGCATCGGCATCCACTTCACGGCGGGGTCCGACGGCAATGCCATATCCGGCAACGCCTTCGTCAACAACCAAACCCAGGTCAAATACGTGGGCACGCGCGTCATCGAATGGTCGCGCGACGGGCGCGGCAACTACTGGAGCGACAACACCGCCTTCGACCTGGACGGCGACGGCATCGCCGACACGGCCTACCGGCCCAACGGCATCATCGACCAGGTGCTGTGGCGCGCGCCGGCCGCGCGCATCCTGCTGAACAGCCCGGCGGTATCGGTGGTGCGCTGGGCGCAGTCGCAGTTTCCCGCGCTGCTGCCCGGCGGCGTCATCGACAGCGCGCCCCTGATGGCCGACCCCACCCAGGCATCCCTGCCCGCCCGGCACACCGCGGCCGTCCACAAGGGGCAACCATGACCGCCGCGCAAGTGGCGCTGGCCGGCGCCAGCAAGCATTACGGACAGCAGCGCGCGCTGAACGCGGTCGACCTGGCGCTGCACGCCGGCGAATGCGTGGCCCTGGCCGGCCACAACGGCGCGGGCAAAAGCACCCTGATCAAACTGGTGCTGGGCCTGACCCGCCCCACGCACGGCCGGGTACTGCTGCTGGGGCACGACGCCGCCAGCCGCTGGGCGGCGCGCCTGCGGCACAGCATCGGCTACCTGCCCGAAACGGTTGCGCTGCACCCCGCCATGACCGGCGCGGAAACCCTGGACTTCTACGCCCGCCTGAAACGCCAGCCCCTGGGCCGCAACGCGGCGCTGCTGGAACGCGTGGGCATCGCCGACGCTGCCCGGCGCCGCGTGGGCGGTTATTCCAAGGGCATGCGCCAACGGCTGGCCCTGGCCCAGGCATTACTGGGCCAGCCGCGCATCCTGCTGTTCGACGAACCCACCACCGGGCTGGACCCAGCCTCGCGCCTGATGTTCTACGACATCGTGCGCGAACTGCGCGCCGGCGGCGCCACCGTCTTGCTCAGCACGCACGCCCTGGCCGAAATCGCCAGCCACGTCGACCGCGTCATCGTCATGAAGCACGGCCGCAAAATCGCCGACGGCACGCTGGCCCAGCTGCGCCAGTCCACCGGCATGCCCATGCGCATCACGCTGACGCTGGCCCGGCCCGCCCCCGCCGGCGCCCTGCCGCCGCCCTGGCAAGCCCTCAGCCCCACCCGCTACGAACGGCTTTGCGCCGATACCGACAAGGTCGAAGCCATCCGCGGCCTGGGCGCCATCGGGCTGCCCATCGCCGACATCGACGTCCACACCCCCAGCCTGGACGAAATCTACGCCCACCTGCTCGAACGGAAAACCCCATGAACGCCGTCCTGACCATCATCGGCAAGGAAATCCGCGACGGCCTGCGCAACCGCTGGGTACTGGCCACCGCGCTGCTGCTGGCCGGCCTGGCCCTGTCGCTGGGCCTGCTGGGCAGTTCCCCCACCGGCACCGTCAAGGTCGACCCGCTAACCGTCATCGTCGTCAGCCTGTCCAGCCTGTCCATCTTCCTGGTGCCGCTCATCGCCCTGCTGCTGGCCTACGACGCCATCGTCGGCGAAATCGACCGCGGCACCCTGGCCCTGCTGCTCAGCTACCCGGTGGCCCGCTGGCAGGTCATGGTGGGCAAGTTCGCCGGCCACCTGGCCATCCTGACCCTGGCCACCACCGCCGGCTACGGCTTTGCCGGGCTGGCCCTGCAATGGCTGCACGGCGCGGCCAACACCGCCGCGTGGCGACCCTTCCTGTCGCTGATCGCCGCCAGCGTGCTGCTGGGCGCCAGCTTCCTGGCCATGGGCTATCTCATCAGCACCCTGGTGCGCGAACGCGCCACCGCGGCCGGCATTGCCATCGGCGTATGGCTGTTCTTCGTCGTCATCTACGACATGGCCCTGCTGGGCATCCTGGCCGCCGACCAGGGCCGCACCGTCACGCCCAGCCTGCTCGATGCCCTGCTGCTGCTGAACCCGTCCGACGTCTACCGCCTGATGAACCTGACCGGCTTCGAGCACATTGCCATGTACGCCGGCATGGCCGGCGTGGGCAGCCAGGCCAGCCTGGGCATCCCCACGCTGGCCGCGGCCCAGCTGCTGTGGATAGCCGTGCCCTTCCTGCTGGCCGCCCTCTGCTTCCAAAGAAAATCCCTATGACCCGGCTTCCATCCCCGCGCGCGCTGGCCCGGCCCCTGTTCGGCGCCCTGCTGCTGGCCACACTGGCCGCCTGCGGCGAACCCGGGCAGGCCGGCGCGCCCCCCGCCCCGCATGCCCTGGACACCGACGCCGTGGGCCACTATTGCGGCATGGCCCTGAACGAACACAACGGCCCCAAGGGCCAGCTTTTCCTGGCCGGGCAACAACAGCCCGTCTGGTTCTCGGCCATCAAGCAGGTGTTCGCCTACACCCTGCTGCCCGAAGAACCCAAGACCATCACCGCCATCTACGTCAACGACATGGCCGGCGCCGAAGCCGGCCTGCCGCCCAACCCCCACGCCTGGATAGACGCGCGCCGCGCCTACTACGTCATCGAAAGCCGCTACATCGGCGGCATGGGCGCCGAAGACGCCCTGCCCTTCGCCCAGCGCGCCCAGGCTAACGCCTTCGCCCAGCGCCACGGCGGCCTTGTCGCCGCCTTCGACGACGTCCCGGAAAGCTACGTGTTTTCCCAAGCCTCCGCGCCGCCGCCGACGGGCCCTGCCTCTTGATCGCCCCACTACCGCCATGCCTGCAACCGTACGCACCCGCCGCCGCTTCATCGGCATTACCGCCGCCGTATCGGCCCTGGCCATGACCCCCGGCGCGCTGCGCCTGGCCCATGCCGTCCAGGCCCCGCTGGGCGAACCCGCTGTCGCGCCCCTTACCTGGAGCGGCATCGCCCTGGGCGCCGACGCCGAAATGCGCCTGTACCATCCCGACCCGCGCACAGCCCAGCACCTGCTGGAATCCGCCCTGGCGGAAATCGAGCGCCTGGAAAACCTGTTCAGCCTGTACCGCGAAGACAGCGCGCTGGCGCGCCTGAACCGCCAGGGCTACCTGGACAACCCGCCCGCCGACCTGCTGCGCCTGCTGACAGAAAGCGCCCACTACAGCCGCCTGACCCGCGGCGCCTTCGACCCCAGCGTGCAACCCCTGTGGCGCCTGTACGCCGAACACTTTGCCCACAGCGGCGCCGACCCCGCCGGCCCCGCCCCCGCCGCCCTGCGCAACGCCCTGGAACGCGTGGGCTACCAGGCCGTCCTGGCCGACCCGCAACGCATCCAGCTGCGGCGCGGCATGGCGCTTACCTTGAACGGCATCGCCCAGGGCTACATCACCGACCGCATCACCGACCTGCTGCGCACCGGCGGACTGGACCGCGCCCTGGTCGACCTGGGCGAAGTGCGGGGGCTGCACACCCAGGCCGCCGGCACCGCCCCGCAATGGCGCGTGGGCCTGGCGTGGCCGCAAACGCCCAGCCAGGTTCACACCACGGTAGAAATCCGCAACCAAGCCCTAGCCACATCCAGCGGCCGCGGCACCCCGCTAGACCCCGCCGGGCGCCATACCCACCTGTTCGACCCGCACACCGGCCTGGCCCAGCCGCTATACCAGGGCGTGTCCGTACTGGCCCCCACGGCCACCATGGCGGATGCGCTATCCACGGCGTTCTCCATCATGGCGCCGGAACAGACCGCCCCGGTGGTGCGCAAACTGGGGCTGCGCGCCTGGTTCGTGCTGGAAGACGGACGGGTTCGGGAACAGCAGGGCCAGCCGCCTGCGCAAACTTGAAAGACGGCATATAATGGCCAGCTTTCCGCCAGCCAACCTGCCCACAGGTTGCGCGCCTCCCGTGCCCGGGTGGTGAAATTGGTAGACGCAGGGGACTCAAAATCCCCCGCCGCAAGGCGTGCCGGTTCGATTCCGGCCCCGGGCACCAGTCTAAAAATCTCAATAAATACAATCCCTTAGAGTGGTTTAAGCCATTACCCCAAGACTGGGGGATTTTTCAAGATTGCGAGCCAGGTACAGTTTCGGTACAGTGACGAAGCGCCGAGTGTACTTTTCGGAGCTTTTACTCGCATGGCTACTATCGTTAAGACCTCTTCTGGCACATGGAAAGCTGTCATTCGAAAGACCGGCTGGCCAACTTCGTCTAAAACATTCAGAACCAAACGGGATGCAGAAGACTGGGCTCGCCGCACGGAAGACGAGATGGTACGGGGCGTATATATCCAGCGAGCTCCGGGTGAGCGCATGACACTTGAGTCGGCGCTGACACGCTACCTACAGGAAGTCACCCCCTCCAAGCGGGAATCGACACGCGCCTCTGAGCACAAAAAAGCCCAGCCGCTGCTAAAACACCTTGGGAAATACTCATTAGCCGCCCTGAGCGCCGACATTGTGGCGCAGTACCGCGACATGCGCCTGGCGGGCGACCCAGACAAGAACGGCAACCTGGTCCCGCGCAGCAATAACACTGTCCGCCTGGAACTCGCATTGCTAAGCCACCTGTTCACCATTGCGATCAAGGAATGGGGTCTGGGCGTGCCTTTCAATCCCGTGTCCCAGATTCGACGCCCTGCTCCCGGTGCCGGCCGCAACCGCCGACTAACGCCTGCAGAGAACAAGCGGCTGCTGGCGGCTGTGGACGCCTACTCCAACCCGATGTTTAGCTGGATCGTACGAATCGCCCTAGAAACGGGGATGAGACTGTCCGAGATCGGCGGTCTACGTCTTGACCAGGTGGACCTGCAAAAGCGCGTTGTGCGGCTGGATATCACGAAAAACTCTTCGCCGCGAACTGTGCCGTTAACGAAAGCCGCTACGGCGGCATTTCAAGCTGCTATGGGCAATCCGACTCGTCCACCTGAGACCAGCCTGGTGTTTTTCGGTGAACCTGGCCGTGATGGCGTGCGACGGCCATATCTATTCGACAAGGCTTGGACTGACGCCAAGAGAGAAGCTGGACTGACTGACTTCCGGTTCCATGACTTAAGGCATGAGGCGGTCAGCCGATTGGTCGAGGCTGGACTGTCAGATCAAGAGGTGGCGGCTATCAGTGGACATAAATCTATGCAAATGCTGAAGCGGTATACGCATTTGAGAGCGGAGGACTTGGTCGAGAAGCTGGATAAACTAGATCGCTGAGTGTTGTCCTTCGGCCAAGAAGCACCTTTCGTCCGCGGCTACGTCATGACATTCGGGAGGCGGTTCCACTTCACAAGCGGTCATTCGAACGCTAGGAGCCAGCGTCACACATCGGCCTGAGCCGTCTCTCCCGACCTCCGGCCAGCGGATGACTGAAATGTGATCTATCGCTTACTGGCTGATTCGCGACGCTGACAATTCACATAAACAATGTCGCACGCGTGCTTTTTTTCTTCAAGCAGGCTACGCCGATGAGTCTGAATTTTTTCGAATTTTTTGCCGAGCTTCCCAACGTCAAGGACCATGAAAATTCCGTCATCCGCTTTCTCAGCCGCAACATAAGTCGGTAACTGAGTAGCATAACCGTGCTCGACCGTGCCGCTTGAAAGTTTAATTTCTACCAAGAGCTTCTGTGAGCCGCCGGAAACGAACTTGAAATCGACTGGGCCATTACCAGTATCTGCCTCTGGCGTGATGTCCAATTTATTTGCACTGCAATAACTCGCAGCTACGGCAAAGAAAAGACGTTGGGCTGTTTTCTCAGTTCGATGCTTCACTCCCAGCCACATTTCCTTCCAGAGATCACGCTCTTCCATCAGCCAGCGGAACTGCTCGATGATTTGATCGACGACAGCACGCAGTGATTTCACGCTGAAATCGATTGGTTTTTCGATTTTCAGT
Organism: Bordetella petrii; assembly: GCF_020991325.1. Taxonomy (GTDB): domain Bacteria; phylum Pseudomonadota; class Gammaproteobacteria; order Burkholderiales; family Burkholderiaceae_B; genus Bordetella_A; species Bordetella_A petrii_E. The sequence continues at coordinate 6,603 of NZ_JAJMLX010000095.1, forward strand.
GGCGCGGATTTTGCAAGATTATTAGCAATCTCAACCCAACGAATAATTCCTTCTTCGTCACGCTCTTGGTCGTAGGCAGAAGCCGGGGCACTGCGAATCGCATCAAGCCAAGCTTCGAGAGCTTCCTTCGAAGTCAGCAAATTCTTTTTCAAATCGCGCTTATCGCGTCGCGTGCGCGCGGACCTCCATACACCGCCAACGTGCTTGTTCAACCTATTTCTGAGTGCAGCGTTCTTCTGTGCGGCGTAAATAACATCATCGTAGTCTAGCGCTACCGGCAGGTCGCGTAACACGTCGCTTGGAACAAGGATTATCGGTATTCGATTATTTTCAAAAGAATTGCGAGGTAAATTTCCTCTAATTCTACCGCCAAAGAAATCGAATTGCTCTGTCGGGATTTTAAATTCCGCCGTAATTTTCTCGTTGAATGCGATGAGATCAGGGCTAATAATATTAGTTACCATGTCGCTGATTCGATCAGGGCCAATTCCTTCTTCAAGGAGTCCCAGCATCATAAAGAGGTCGGTGTTTTTTACCCCTTTTTCGACAATCTGGCTGGCAGTGAGCATCACTTGTTCTGTGAGTTGCCTTCCCCAACCACTCCCGCGAATATTACCTGCACCATATCCAAGGCAGGTTCCCGGCAACTCGTGAAATGACATGCGGCGTTGCACCTCTTTCCATGCAACGTCGCTAACGTCCTTCCTTTCAACCGCTTCTAGCAGCGTCATGATTTCTTCAAAGAAGGAGCGGTAGCTCGCTGATGCAGCATGCATCTCTTCATGATTGCTGTGTTCCATCAAAAGTGGGTCAATGAAAAGAGGGGTGTCCGCAGTTAGAAGCGGATCAAATATTCCCCGTTTTTTCAGTTCACAAGATGGAAGATTAAAGTGTTCAGAGAAGCGGATCGGGTTTTGTATTTTGCTCATTTAGTAATCCCCTCGCTTTTAAGCAAGGCGTAGAACCTATGCAGCGGCCCGAGGCCGCAGAATTGTTGCGGTACCGTCCAAAACCCCTCTATTGGGCCGTTCATGATTGTATATCGGCCGTTTACTAGCGCATTGCGCTCATCCGCAAAGTTCCAACTGAACGACCGTTATGGCCGACCAGCAGTTAGCGACGATATCCTTTCCGAGTGACCGCTGTACCTCGGAACGCGACGCTCGGTTTGCTATGGGCTGACCGGCCGATATAGGTCGAATTCAGACAGTCGCGAAAGACTGCTTTCGACCCGTTTCTGCCATTCGAACGTTGCCGTTCAACGCCCGCTTTGCAATGGGAGCGGACTTCCGGCAGGTTCGTGGCAAACTTTGGAACCTAACCATTGCCGGACGCTCATCAGCGCAGAACAAGAATCAATTGCAAACGTTCCATTTTTCGGTAATCCTGGCGTGTTGCCCCAAGGGCTTGATTGTCACTCGGAGGATTATTGAACGACCGATGACACACCTCCTCTACCTTCGCCAGCGCTCGATCACGTGCGCAAAAACAACATCCCGCCATTGTTCCTTCCACTCCTTATAAACCTTAACGCTTTGCGAGTGCGGTTCGGGGATCGGTAGCGGCATCTTGATCACGGCCGGCAGTAGCACGGCGTCACCGACCACAACGCACTCGCCCGGAGCAAGGTTCGGCAGGATTTCAGTGATCGCGTTGGCGTTGTCGGGAAAGAGCCGTCGCACGTAGGTCTGATCTGCATCGTTCGTAAGGCGCAGAGACATGAAGTTGTTGCACTGGGCGAATATAGTCTCTGACACCTCTGAGGGCCGCTGGCTTACCACCATCAGGCTCAGACCGTACTTACGACCCTCCTTTGCGATCCGCTCGATGGACTTTCGGGACGCACGATAGGCCGCGTTGTCGTGCCGCGGAACGTAGTTGTGAGCCTCCTCACACACGAGCATCACCGGGATGTCATTGAGCTTTTCTTGAGCATGCTGCAGCTTAGAATAATGGAAGCAGAAGTCGAAGATGAGGCGAGAGATTAGGCTGACGGTGATACTAAGAACCTCAAAAGGAACACCGCTCAAGTCCACAATGGTGACATTCGCATTGTCGAGATAGCCAATGAACTGTTTCATCAGCGTCTCAAAGTCCTCTGTGACGTGAGCCTGTCCGCCAGCCGTTTTCGCATTCAAGAGGAATCGGAGGCGTTTGTCGGCCAGTTTCGCCTCCAACCGTGAAACGAACCTGTTGAACTCCCCATTGAACGGGCCGCTCGTCGCTTTGGTCGCAGCCGCTGTGGAGTTAGCAATGAAGTCGTGGATCTTGTCGAAATAAATCTTCCGATCAGTCACCAACGTTCCATCGGCCAGCTTAGGCTTATCCTCCCCAGCCAATCGCCCGATAACCTCGCGATTCAGGTTTTCAATGAAGTTGTAGACCTCTTTGATCGAGAAATAAACAGGGGTGTCGTAAGTGACCTCCTGAACGCCCGGATTGTGCTTCTCCTTGTTCAAGACAACAGCATGCTTGAACTGGCTCACTTGATTATGGGAGTTCGCCTCATTGCTTTCGATAAACATACTCTCCAGCTCTTCTGAATTCATCAACCAGTATGGAAGCTGTAGAGAGTCAATGTCGAGTCGACTTAGGGTGAAGGACTCTTCCTTTCCTAAAGTAAACGCAGCGGTGTATTCGTCGTGAATATCGAATATCACTACATGTGAGTTATTTTGCTTGTCTTTATTGTTATTTTTGTGCTGCGTAATGCCAACTACGTCCTGCAGAACTCGCGCAACCGTGCATGACTTACCAGAGCCGGTTGAGCCGACAATAGCAATATGCTTGCTGAAGAATTTGTTGCCATTTATCATGAGATCAATGGCTTTGTTCATGGAAAGCTTACCAAGCGGAAAATCGTGATCTCCATCGGTCGAGAACATCTTGTCCAAGGTTTCTTTTTCTACAATGAATGCATGCTCAGTTGGCACGGGTAACAGGAGGCTACCGCGGTCAAACGTCTTGTCTTCCACCAAGGTTCCGATCGCTTGGCACTCAATCTGAAAGCTCCAGACTGGCGTTCCATCCGGCCCTATCGTGTTGCTGCCTTTGATGTTCCGAATGGCAGCAATCGTAAAATCACGATTGCCTTGCGCAATCTTCAAGAAGCGGCCAACCTGCAGTCCTTCTTTATTCTTCTCGAACACTTCAAGGCTATCCACCGCCACGATGACTGCCTCTGGCGCACACGAGAGTACCGCTCCAACCTTAATAGGCATTGCTTATTCCCATCATGTATTTGATTTCGTCAAAACTTTCAGCGGCAAGGATTTCAAGATTTACGTCCGTGACATCTAAATCTGCGATATCTCCATCGCCGACGACAAAAAAATCATCTGCCTTTATTTTGAGAACAAGATTTTTATAATCGTCCCAACGAATAAACCTCAGAACAAATTCCTTCCTATCCTTTTGAACCAATGGTTCGCGGAAGAAATGAGCCTCAGAAAACGCCCTTACCGGCCGTCCGTGGTTTGGCGTCACATCCTTCCCAATTAGTCGCTCCGCAATTCCATCAAATACCTCTGGTGAAACATCCAGCGCGAACAACGGCGTCTGTGTATGCGCTATTTTGAAATGATATTTATCGATGAATGACTTTATAAAGAGCACGATCTGACCATCGAAATCCTTAAGAAATTCGGGGAATATGGCCAAGTGACGAAGGCGAACATTTACACCTAGGCTCTCTTTGAGCTGCTTGCGTCGCGTTTCCAAAATCTTTTGCCGCGTCTTCAGTGCAAGCGTCCATTGAGATACCGCTGTGGATCTAATCCGTCGCAACGTTTCCAAGAAGTCCTTCTTAGAAATCTTTCGCAGATTTGCATCATGCTTGATACTCAGATCAGCAATGATTTGAATGGCATTCGGGTAGAACAACGTTTCCACTTCTTCCTTGTTAAAACCAACACCCTCAAGCCCCTTGGCATTTTCCTCCATTAGAGTGTCGTATTTCGGTGTGACAGAAACGGTAAACACCTTCAGAAAACCATCGATATCAACGTCCGCAACCTCGGCGGCTAGTTTTCTTAAATCCTTGTTTTTTGTTTTAAGAGCACCATTGAGTTCTACGGCTGATACGACAACTCTAGGGTTATTGGGAAAATGCGCGAATAGGTGATATTTTATTTCTGCGCTTGGATTGGACTTAAAGTGCTTCATCATCTGAAGCAACGGATCATAAATGATGCTCGGAGTGTAGTTATTCTGCGTCTCGTGGTATTTGCACTGAATCGCCTTAGTTCCGGCAAAGCTTGCCACCTCAATGTCTTCGACAATTCCCTCGATAGCAATCACAGAGTCATCCGTCGCCTTCAGCAGCTCAGAGAGCGTCAGATTAAACTGGTACAAAAAACCCTGAATTGTGTAGTCTGCCGAACGTCCCATTTTGGCTTTTTCAAGTTGTAAGATTAAACGTTACCAGCATTTACATTCCATGTCACTCTATACTCAACAAGATGCTGGATATCGATCCTGTTGGTGGAGAAATGCAAATTTGGTGGGATGCGTATAGGCAATTTTGCAGCGATTAAGATTACATTGAGGGCTGCTTTGAAAAGCTTAGCCGCTTCTTAGGGCTGTCGCCACGAAGGTCCGCAACCAGCCTTAAGCGGCCAACCACGGAAAACGCTACCCGGCCGCTCTTGGCCGATAGCAGACAGCGGACTAGAACGCGCAACCGCCAACACCAGGCGCTGCTGGTGCCCGAGGCCGGAATCGAACCGGCACGCCTTGCGGCGGGGGATTTTCTTACCACTTCGGCTTTCACCGCCATCGCCCTCTGACGATGTTCGTGGTCTGGAGCACGCCTTCACCTTAGCCTTTCGACCGTAGGTGCCCGCCGTCTGCTCTCTACACCTTCCTGGCGTTCAACCTACCAGGCTTGGCTCGGTATTAGCTCGGATTATTCATCCAGGGCCTTCGCCGAGTTTGACGGGCTTCACCTCAAAGGTTTCCCCTTGAGGGCTCAATCTTCTCTGAGTCCCCTACGTCTACCAATTTCACCACTCGGGCATCTTGTCTCGCACTTCATCATTATATGTATCAGTATGCGACAAAAGTTAATGCGCAGATTCTCCTACCAATGGATCAGTAATCAGCATACGTTCGAACTCGGCGGCCGGGCGACCGAATGCACTGCGCCGCAAGGCCGCTTTTCGCAGGTCTGCCAGCTGACACAGGTTGAAATAGAGCTCATCGTTATCCATCCATGCCGCCCAATACGCAGCCCTCTGCTGCTCTGCGGCAGTGCCGTGAAACAGCGTCGCAATCCACTCACTCATGGGCTCTTGCAAGCCGAACTGCTCAAGCAAGCCGCGAGCGCCAGGCAGCGCCATAGTGCCTTCCAACAGTACGCGTAAGGCCAAGGGATTACCAGTTCCCAGCATTCCCCAGGACCGGGCTACACGTATTGCAGCAACGAGCGCCTCCAGGTCAGAAGTTACGCTCTCTACGCGAACGACTCGTTGACGGAATCCGGTGATACGCGCCAGGATCAGATCATCAAAAAATATCTCATCAGTGACAGACGACGACCAATCGCCCGCCGGCATCACCTTATCGGCCAATTTGAAATCCGCTGGTGTCAAACTGCCCCACATGGCATCCCACAGCGGAACATTCCTTGGGCCGACTTCGTAGGCCTCTCGAGCCCAGTTGAAAGCAGGATCGTCAACTTCCAACAGTTCTGCACGCGGCGAGATTTCTCCTAGCCGATACCGATAAATCGTCGCCAAACCAATGTCGGTAAATGGCAATCGCTCTGCCGTCTCTGCTGGCGACATTTCTCCAGCCAGTTGGTGATACCAAGCAATCGTTTTCATGCGCTCACTTTCGTGCCGCGTCGGACGGCCACGTCTGCTGGGTTCCTTCTGATTATTTCGCGTGAAACTGGGCATTTTCGTGCGTGTACTCATGGTTGTTTCTTCCGTGTAATGGCAGTTAATGAAGCCCGACGAACTTTGACGGCAGCGGGCGTATTAACTAGGAGCCATTCAATGACAACCGAAGAACAACTAATTAAACGATATGGACCTTTGCTGTCTTTGATCGACTTATCTGAATTACTAAAACGTAGCCCTGATGGGCTACGGATTTCATTAAGTAGTCAGACCGAGTTTGCCACAAAATGGAGAGCTGCAAAATGTAAAGTTGGTCGTCGAGTTTATTTTCGTGCGAGTGATGTTGCAGTGTTAATCGACACTGCGTCTTAATGATTTCGATATATCGAAAGTGAGCATCAAAATCATGAGTCTCGTTTGGGAGCATTACCCCTCTGGCGGCGGAGAATTGCTGACTGCACTGGCCTATGCCGATCATGCACATGATGACGGAACCGGCGTACGACCGAGCGTCGCGTATATCGCCCGTAAGACCCGACAAAGTGAACGCACGGTGCAGCGGTATCTGACACAGATGCGTGAATCGGGCTGGCTATTAACAGTGCGCCATGGCACTGGAGGACGTGGTCGAGCAACCGAATATCGTATCAATCCCCTGTGGATAACCAACCCCGTCAAATTGGCACCCTTTACGAAAAATGATGCTGAAAGGGTGACAAATAGCGCACAAAAGGGTGACACGGAAGGTATGAAAAGGGTGACACGCATGTCACCCCAACCATCATTAACCGTATTAGAACCTACTACTACGTCCAATATTGATTTCAATAATCTGGCTGATTCTGTGGATAAATTGAGTTTGCCAGTTCTTTTCCAGAAATCAGCACAAGCATCTGTCGAGCAAATATTACGGGACTGCCCCACTGCCGCACGACAACTTGTTCTGGATGAAGTCGCCGGCCTGGCTGTTCGAGGCAAGGTGCGCCATCCGATTCCATTACTACGCAAACTAGCAAGCAGCGCCAGACAAGGTCTTTTCGTCCCTGACGCAGCCCTAGATGTGCAACGAAAACGTGAGGCCAAGTCAATGGCGGATCAGCAAAAGCAATTAGAGGCTCTGCAGCGCGATAAAAGCGCGCAAACACCCGAAGATACCTCCAGACTCGCAAAAGACCGACTAGTGGCTTTAAAACAACTCCTAAACAGTGGCAACAGAACCAATAAAACAAAGGTGACAACATGAGTCATCCACATCCTGATGTCTCGCTGTCCGAACGCATCGCGGCGTCGCAAACAAAGTCCTCGCCTACCTCACATCTGAACCGGGCAACGGTGCTGGCTCTGCGTGCCGAAATTCGCCAAGCGCTTGATGACGGCTGGTCAGTGCTGGCTATCTACAAAACGCTGCTTGACGAAGAGCGAGTGAGCTTCAGCTACCAAGCCTTTCGTCGGCATGTGAATAGTCTTTTGCTCGGCAAAATCAAGGTGCGAAAAAAGCCATCACACACTGCCACGATCACTCAGCCAACAAAGCCAGCAGGCTCAGCAATCGGTTTCACTTTCAACCCTCAGGCCAAGAAGGAGGATTTGATTTGATAGTGTCGACCGACTCACGATTACCGTGCACCTACAGCGCCACTCTTCCACCTCCTGGCGTTCAGCCCGCGTGCTATGCGGCCAATCACCGTGCAATCCACGTTCACACGCCAAGTCCACGCAGTTTGCACGACAAATTGCACAAGCGTACGCGTCAAAAACTGCTGTTTGTACAGGGCAGGATGTGTGAAGTAGGCCCACCCGCAAGCGGGTTTTCCTTCTTCACTGGCCTTTATTCGCACCTGGCGGTGCTCAACGGGAATCCTGCTCTGCGAGGCTGTTTTCAGGCAGAGGTTGGAGGGTGAATGGGCGACGAAAAGACAGTGACGCGCAAGAACAGCCCGCCCATCAAGGTGTACTGCCTGCCCGAAGAGCGGGCCGAAATCGAGGCGAACGCCAGGAGAGCAGGGATCAGCGTTGCACGTTACCTGCGTGACGTGGGCCAGGGCTACCAGGTCAAGGGTGTCATGGATTACGAGTACGTGCGCGAGCTGGTGCGTGTCAATGGCGACTTGGGCCGGCTGGGCGGTTTGCTCAAATTATGGTTGACCGACGACCCGCGAACGGCCCGCTTTGGCGATGCCACGATTCTTGCTCTGCTGGGTCGAATTGAGGCCACCCAAGACGAAATGAGCCGTCTGATGAAGTCCGTGGTGCAACCGAAGGCCGAGCCTTGAAAATTTTAGCCGCTAAAAAATTGGAGGCCGGCTGATGATCGTCAAGCATGTACCCGTGCGCTCGCTGGGCAAGTCCGATTTCGCCGGCCTGGTGAACTACGTCACCGACGCGCAGAGCAAGGATCACCGACTGGGCCTGGTGCAGACCACCAATTGCGACGCTGCGTCGGTACGGGATGCCATCACCGAGGTTTTGGCAACCCAGCACAGCAACACGCGGGCCAAGGGCGACAAGACCTATCACCTGATCGTCAGTTTCCGCGCTGGCGAGCAGCTCGGCACCGACACCC
>NZ_JAJMLX010000096.1 GCF_020991325.1 Bordetella petrii
GCGCTGGTGGGTGCCGGCCAACGGCCGGCCGCCCTGCTGGTGGGCATAGGCTACGACGTCGACGCGCGCCTGGACACCGAGGCCCGCGCCTGGGATTACACCCCGCGCCTGCCCGGCGCCGATGTCCAGGGCACGCCCGATCCGCGCCAGGCAGCGCGCCGCAACGGCGGGGCCGATGACTGGCTGGACCTGATCGAGCACCGCGTCAAACCCCTGGTACGGCAGGCCGCGCCCGTCGACACGGCGCGCCAGACCCTGTACGGACATTCGTATGGCGGGCTTTTCGTGCTGCATGCGCTGGCCGCGCGGCCGCTGGCATTCCAGCGCTATGTCGCGGCCAGTCCGTCGCTGTGGTGGCATGCGCCGTATATGGCCGACCGCCTGCGCGGCCTGGATACGGCCGGCTGCTGCGCGTCGTCGCCGCGCCGCCTGTATCTATGGGTGGGCGAGTCCGAACAATCGCGCGGGCACCGCCGGGCGCAGCAGGCGGATCCCGGCCGCATCAGCGCGAATGTGCAAAACCTGTCCGCCGAGCTGGCCGGCAAGCCGGGACTGGACGTGCGGTACCGCGGTTTTCCCGGCCTGGGGCACGGCCCCATGTTGCCGGCATCGGCGCGCGAGGCGCTGGGCGTGGCCACCCTGCCCTAGACAGGGTGTTTCAATAAAAATGTCCGGCTCTCTGGCGGGAAGCCGGACATCTGTAGCGGCCAGTACAGGCCTGGCGGGTCAGCCGAAGCGGCCAGTAATGTAGTCTTCGGTTTCCTTGCGGCTGGGCTTGACGAAGATCTGGTCGGTTTCGCCGAATTCCATCAGTTCGCCCAGGTACATGTAGGCCGTGTAGTCGGAACAGCGCGCCGCCTGCTGCATGTTGTGCGTGACGATGACCACGGTGTAGTCGTTCTTCAGTTCGGCGATGAGCTCTTCGATCTTGGCGGTGGAAATCGGGTCCAGGGCCGAGCAGGGTTCGTCCAGCAGCAGCACCTCGGGCTTGATGGCCACGCCACGGGCAATGCACAGGCGCTGTTGCTGGCCGCCCGACAGGCTGTTGCCGCTTTGGTGCAGCTTGTCTTTCACTTCGTTCCACAGCGCCGCCTTGGACAGCGCCCATTCCACGCGCTCGTCCATTTCGCCCTTGGACATGCGTTCGAACAGGCGCACGCCGAACGCGATGTTGTCGTAGATGCTCATGGGAAACGGCGTGGGCTTCTGGAACACCATGCCGATCTTGGCGCGGATCAGCGAGATATCGGTCTTGGACGTAAGCAGGTTTTCGCCGTCGAGCATGATTTCGCCCTCGGCGCGCTGGCCGGGGTACAGCTCGAACATGCGGTTGAAGGTGCGCAGCAAGGTGGACTTGCCGCAGCCCGACGGGCCGATGAAAGCCGTGACCTTGTTCTCGCGGATGGACATGTTCACGTTGCGGATCGCATGGAACTTGCCGTAGTAGAAGTTCAGGTCTTTGACTTCGATCTTGGATTTGACGGCGGTAGCGGTGTTTTCCATTTACTTTCCTGAAGCCGGCGCACGGGGCGCCGGCGTGGCGATCACTATTTGCGGAACAGGTTGCGAGCCAGGATGTTGATGCCCAGCACCAGCAGGGTGATCAATGTGGCGCCGGCCCAGGCCAGGTCGTTCCAGTCTTTGAAGGGGCTGGCGGCATACTGGTAGATGACCACCGGCAGGTTCGCCATGGGGGCGTTCATGTTCAAGGACATGAACTGGTTGGACAATGCGGTGAACAGCAGCGGCGCGGTTTCGCCCGAGATGCGGGCAATGGCCAGCAGGATGCCGGTAATGATGCCCGTCTTGGCCGCGCGATAGCACACCATGGTGATCATGCGCCACTTGGGGCAACCCAGCGCGGCCGTGGCCTCGCGCAGGCTGTTGGGCACTAGCATCAGCATGTTGTCGGTGGTGCGCACCACCACCGGGATCACCAGGATGGACAGCGCCAATGCGCCGGCCCAGCCGGAATAGTGCCCCACCTGCGCCACGTACACGGCGTAGATGAACAGGCCGATGATGATGGACGGCGCCGACAGCAGCACGTCGTTCAGGAAGCGGGTAGCGGGCGCCAGCCAGCCGCGCTGGCCGTATTCGGCCAGGTAGGTGCCGGCCAGGATGCCGATGGGCGTGCCGATAAGCGTGCCCACGCCGGCCATCAGCACGCTGCCCGTGATGGCGTTGATCAGGCCGCCCTGCTGGCCCGGCGGGGGGGTGATTTCGGTGAACAGCGTCATCGACAGCGCCGGGGCGCCCTTGAACAGCAGGGTCAGGATGATCCAGAACAGCCAGAACAGCCCGAACAGCAGCGCGCCCAGCGAAACGGTCAGCATTACCTTGTTGACCACGTTGCGCCGGCGGTAGATGCCGTTGCTCATGTTGAGTACAGATTCAGCCATGTTTTCTTTCCAGTGGGCGGTCAGGTCTTCTTGCCTTCACCAGCGGACAGGCGCAGCAGCAGCACTTTCGAGAAAGCCAGCACCACCGTGGTGATCAGGAACAGGATCAGGCCCAGTTCCAGCAGCGCGGATTTCTGGATGCCGCCCGCTTCGTTGAATTCGTTGGCCAGTGCCGAAGCGATGGAGTTGCCCGGCGCGAACAGCGACCCCGGGAACTGGAAGGCGTTGCCGATGACGAACGTGACCGCCATGGTTTCGCCCAGGGCGCGGCCCAGGCCCAGCATGATGCCGCCGATGACGCCCGACTTGGTGTAGGGCAGCACGACGCGCCACATGACTTCCCAGGTGGTGCTGCCGAGCCCGTAGGCCGACTCTTTCAGCATGGGGGGCACCAGCTCGAACACGTCGCGCATTACCGCGGCGATGAACGGGATGATCATGATGGACAGGATCAGGCCGGCGGTGAAGATGCCGATGCCGAACGGCGGCCCCGCGAAGATGCCGCCAATGACAGGCAAGCTGCCCAGCGTGGCGATCAGGCCCGGTTGCACGTACTGCTGGAAAATGGGCACGAAAACAAACAGGCCCCACATGCCGTAGATGATGGACGGAATGGCCGCCAGCATTTCGATGGCGGTGCCCAGCGGGCGGCGCAGCCAGGCGGGGGACAGTTCGGTCAGGAAGATGGCGATGCCGAACGACACCGGAATGGCGACGATCAGCGCGATGGCGGACGTCAGCAGCGTGCCCACGATGGGCACCACGGCGCCGAAGTTCTGTTTGACCGGATCCCAGTCGTTCAGCCACAGGAACGACAGGCCGTACTTGGCCAGGGTTTCGCGGCTGCCGTAGATCAGCGAAATCATGATCGCCGCCAACAGGATGAACACCAGGAAGGCGAACAGCCGCGTCAGGTTCTTGAACAGCGCATCCATTAGCGCGTTGTTGTTTTGCTTCATAGGCGAGGGCGTGCCGGTGGTGACGGAATCCGTCTCGCGAGACGGTAGCAACCCGCTATTATCCATTACCGCGCTCATGGATGGGCTTTCCTTGGGATTACTGACAGGGGATGCGCGTCGCTGCGCGATTCGGCGTGCGGGCCGGGAAAGGCCCGCACGCCGAGCTTGCCACAGAGAGCGATTACTTCCAGACAGCCTTGCCGTCGGCGCCCTTGATTTCGCCCCAGGCGGCGCGGATTTCATCCGTCACCGAATCAGGCAGGGGCACGTAGTCCAGCGCGATGGCGGACTTGTCGCCATTCTTGAAGGCCCAGTCGAAGAACTCGAGCACGGCGCGGCCTTGCTCGGGCTTGTCCTGCACCTTGTGCACCAGGATGAAGGTGGCGGCGGTGACGGGCCACGAATCGGCGCCCGGCTCGTTGGTCAGCACCACGCCCATGCCAGGCGCGCTCTTCCAGTCGGCGTTGGCGGCAGCGGCGGCGAAGGCCGACTGCTCGGGCTGCACGAACTTGCCATCCTTGTTCTGCAGTTGGGTCCAGGCCAGCTTGTTCTGCTTGGCGTAGGCGTATTCGACGTAGCCGATCGAGTTCTTCAGCTGGCCGACGTAGGCGGCGACGCCTTCGTTGCCCTTGCCGCCCTGGCCGGTGGGCCACTTCACGGCCTTGCCTTCACCCACTTTTTCTTTCCATTCGGGCGAGACTTTCGACAGGTAGTTGGTCCAGCCGAAGGTCGTGCCCGAACCGTCGGAACGGTGCACCACGATGATGTCGGTCGAGGGCAGCTTCAGGTCGGGGTTCAGCGCCTTGATGGCGGCGTCGTCCCACTTCTTGACCTTGCCCAGGAAGATGTCTGCCAGGACCGGGCCCGACAGCTTCAACTGGCCGGGCTTGACGCCATCGACGTTGACCACGGGCACAGTGCCGCCGATCACGGCCGGGAATTGCAGCAGACCGTTCTTTTCCAGGTCGTCGGCCTTCAGGGGATCGTCCGAGGCGCCGAAGTCGACGGTCTTGGCCTTGATCTGTTGCTGGCCGCCGCCCGAACCGATGGACTGGTAGTTGACCGCGGTGTCGGTAGCGGCCTTGTAGTCGGACGCCCACTTGGCGTACACGGGGTAGGGGAACGAAGCGCCAGCGCCGGTGATGTTGGCGGCCTGGACGGCGAAAACAGCGCTACCCAGGGCCACGCCGACGGTAATCTGTTTGAAAACACGGTTGAACATTAGGGTTCCTTCTGTGCTCGTTGAGGAAGTCGCAGCGGGCTGACAGCGCCCGTCTCTCATCGACGTGACGAATCTTAGAAGCTCAAAATGACAAGACCGTGACAGTCATATACAAGAAATGTGACAGGCCTGTCCCCAATTGGCTAGCCCAGGCGTTCCATCAGGAAATCATGCAGGTTGAAAGGCGCCCGGCGGTTGCGCACACGCACGTAGGAACCGTCGGGCTGCTGCTGCCATGCCAGTTGGTTGTCGCGCAGGGCGAAGGTGAAGGATTCGTCGATGACGCGCTTTTTCAGCGCCTTGTCCATTACCGGGAAGGCGACTTCGACGCGCCGGAAGAAATTGCGGTCCATCCAGTCGGCCGAGGACAGATAGACGGTTTCTTCGCCCTCGGCGTAGAAGTAAAAGACCCGCGAATGCTCCAGGAAGCGCCCCACGATGGAGCGCACCCGGATGTTCTCGGACATGCCGGGCACCCCGGCGCGCAAGGCGCACACGCCGCGCACCACCAGGTCGATTTTCACGCCCGCCTGGCTGGCCTTGTACAGCTCGGTGATGATCTGTTCTTCAAGCAGTGAATTCATCTTGGCCATGATGCGGGCCCGCTTGCCGGCCTTGGCCGCCCGCGTTTCGGCCCGGATCAGCGCCACCATGGTCTCGTGCAGGGTAAAAGGCGACTGCAGCAGGGCCTTCATGCTGCGCCGCGCGCCCAGCCCGGTAAGCTGGGCGAACACCTTGTCCATGTCTTCGCACAGGCGCGGATCGGCCGTGAGCAGGCCGAAGTCGGTATACAGGCGGGCGGTGCGCGGGTGGTAGTTGCCGGTGCCCAGGTGGGCGTAGCGGCGCAGCCGGCCCTTTTCGCGGCGCAGCACCAGCGCCATCTTGGCGTGCGTCTTGTGCGCCACGACCCCGTACACCACGTGCGCCCCCACCTCTTCGAGGCGGGCCGCCCAGTTGATGTTGGTCTGCTCGTCGAAGCGGGCCATCAGCTCTACCACGACGGTCACTTCTTTGCCGGCCCGGGCGGCGGCCAGCAGGATCTGCATCAGTTCGGAATCTTCGCCCGTGCGGTAGATGGTCTGCTTGATGGCCATGACGTCCGGATCCAGCGCGGCGGCGGTCAGGAAGTCGATGACGGGCTGGAACGACTGATACGGATGGTGCATCAGGCGGTCGGCCTCGGCCACGGCGGCGAACAGCTCGGCCGGCTTGTCGGCCACGCGGTCCAGCGGCGCGGGCACCGAGGCATGGTACGGAGGGAACAGCAGCTCGGGCCGGGTGGCCACGTTGCACAGCTGCATCAGCCGCGACAGGTTCACCGGCCCATTGACACGATAGGTGTCTTCGGCCGACAGCGAAAATTCGCGCTGCAGGTAGGCTTCCAGGTCGGGCGGCGTCAGGCGGTCGATTTCCAGGCGGACGGCCGCCCCGAAATTGCGCTGCGACAGTTCGCCCTGCAGGGCCTGGCGCAGGTTGGTGACTTCTTCTTCGTCCACGAACAGGTCGCTGTTGCGGGTGACGCGCCACTGGTAGCAGCCCAGCATTTCCAGCCCGGGGAACAGGTCGCCCACGAAAGCGCGCATCAACGAGGTAAGCAGGACGTAGATTTCGGGCTTGCCCGAGATCTCGGCCGGCATCTTGATCAGGCGCGGCAGCGCGCGCGGCGCCTGCACCACGGCAATGGATGCCTGGCGCCCGAAGGCATCGGCGCCCGACAGCGCCACGATGAAATTCAGGCTTTTGTTGTAGACGCGCGGAAAAGGGTGCGCCGGATCGAGCCCGATGGGGGTCAGCAGCGGCATCACGTCGCGGTTGAACATATCGTGCGCCCAGTCCTGCTGCTCCGCGTTCCATTCCGAGGCGTGCAGCAGGCCGATGCCTTCGGCATCCAGGCGCGGCAGGATGTCGTCGTTCAACAGGGTGTACTGGCGGTCGACCAGCCCGTGCACCGCCTGTTGCAGCCGCTCGAAGGCTTCGGCCGGGGTCCGGCCGTCGGGGCCCACCAGGCCGGGGTTCTGGCGCTGCTGCTCTTTCAGGCTGGAAATGCGGATTTCGAAGAATTCGTCCAGGTTGGAACTGACGATGCACACGTAGCGCAGCCGCTCCAGCAGGGGCACCTGGGGGTTTTCCGCCATGGCCAGCACCCGCTCGTTGAATTTCAGCAGTGACAGCTCACGATTCAAAAACGGAGGCTCAACAGACAGGCGAGTCGACATACCAGGTTCCATGCCAGAAGAAAGCTCCAGGTTTTACTGCAATTACGTGACGGTTCCATGACACCGTGGCGCAACCCTCAAGGGTACGGCAAAACCGTCGTGTCCGGGGCCCCCGGCGGCCCGGCCGGCGCTGTCATATCGGTTCTCTATAATCGAGCCACTTACAGCCTTACCCAAGACGCGCATGGATCAACTTCTGGCCGCCGTAGACCTCGGTTCCAACAGCTTCCGCCTTTCGATCGGCCGGATCGTCCAGCAGGAAGGCGGGGCGCAGATCTACCAGATCGACGGCCTGAAGGAAACGGTGCGACTGGCCGCCGGCCTGGGCAAGGACAAGCGGCTGGACGATGCGGCGGTGGAACGCGCCGTCGCCGTGCTGGAACGCTTCGGCGAACGCCTGCGCAGCTTCCACCCCAGCCGGGTGCGCGCCGTGGCCACGAACACGTTCCGGGTGGCCCGCAACGCCCCGGAGTTCCTGCCGCGGGCCGAGGCCGCGCTAGGTTTTCCCATTGAAGTGATTGCCGGGCGAGAAGAAGCCCGGCTTATTTTTTCCGGGGTGGTGCACACCCTGCCCCCGTCCGCCGGCAAGCGCCTGGTCATCGACATCGGGGGCGGATCCACCGAGGTGATCATCGGCAAAGGCTTCGAGCCCGGGCTGATGTCGTCGCTGTACATGGGCTGTGTCAGCTACAGCCGGCAGTTCTTCCCCGACGGCACCGTCGACGCTCACCAGATGAAGCAGGCCGAACTGGCGGCGCGGCGCGAAATCGAAGTCATTGCCAAGCAATACCGCAAAATGGGCTGGAAGGAAGCGTATGGATCTTCCGGCACCGCCAAGGCCCTGTATGCCATTTTGGCCGAATGCGGCTTTTCCGACCAGGGCATCACCCGCCACGGTCTTAACCGCCTGAAAGACCGTATCATCCGCTCGGGCCGGGTCATCCCCGAGGAACTGCCGGGCATCAAGCTGCACCGCACCGACGTGCTGCCGGGCGGGCTGGCCATCATGAGCGCCCTGTTCGACGAGCTGGGCATCGAGGTCATGCAGACCGGCGACGGCGCCCTGCGCCTGGGCGTGCTGTACGACCTGCTGGGCCGCGACGCCGCGCACGACAAGCGCGATGAATCGGTGCAGCAGTTCCTGAAGCGCTACCACATCGACCTGAGCCAGGCGCAGCGGGTACGCCAGGCGGCCCTGGCGTTCTTCGATTCCATTTATTCCGCCGACGACGGCCTGGCCGAACTGCGCCTGGCCCTGGGATGGGCCGCCGACCTGCACGAGGTGGGCCTGTCGATCGCGCACAACGATTACCACAAACATACGGCCTACGTGCTGGGCAATGCCGACATGCCGGGCTTTTCGCGCGCCGACCAGCAGTTGCTGGCCATACTGGCGCTGGGACACCAGGGCAAGCTGGGGAAGGTGGAAACATTGGTGCGCGACCGCAGCCAATGGGTGGCCATACTGTGCCTGCGCCTGGCGGCGCTGCTGTTGCGTCGCCGCGCCGATGTCGCCCCCCTGCCCCTTACGGTGTCGGTGCGGGGCGATTCCATCGTGGTGCGGGTGAACCGGGCCTGGCTGGCCAAGCATCCGCTCAGCGACTTCACGCTGCGGGCCGAGGAATCAGAATGGCGAAAAGTCGGTTTCTCTTTCGAGCTGCTTGAGTTCTAGCCGGACTGGGCGCGTTGCCCGGCGAATGAGCCGGATGCGCAGTCTCCTGAGCAGCCGGCGCATCGTCAGGCCGCCTCGGATGCCACGGGCTCCAGCCCGAAATGGCGCCGGTAGCGCTCATCCATGCGGACCATGTCCAGCAGCACGGGGAAATCGGCCGCGTTGAAATCCGGATCCCAGGCGGGTTCGCCGCAGATGCGGGCGCCCAGTTTCAAGTAGCCCTTGATCAGCGGCGGCACGCGGGCCGGCAAGGTGCTGTTCAGGCGCTCGACTGGGTAGCGGTGCAACGGCCGGACACGCGGCAGGTCGGCGTCCTGGAGATGGGTGGCCACATTGCGCCACACTTCCGCCGCGGTGACGCCGTCGTCGCGCAGGCTGACACTGGCACAACCCAGCATGTAACGGTAACCGCCCCGGCGCATGAATTCCGCCAGGCCCGACCACAGCAGCATGATGGCGGCGCCGCTGCGGTGATCGGCATGAGTGCAGGACCGCCCTACTTCCACCAACTGGCTGCGCAGCGCGCCCAGCCCGGAAAGATCGAATTCGGATTCGGAATAGTAGCCGCCGGCCTTGGGGGCCTTTTCGGGCGTCAGGATGCGGTAGGTGCCAACGACCCGTCCGGTGTCCAGTTCACGCACCATCAGGTGTTCACACCAGGGGTCGTACTTGTCCTGCTCGATGCCGTCGATGGCGTCGGGGAATACGGCCCCCATATCTTCCGTGAAGACGCTGTAGCGCAGGCGTTGGATCTGCTCGACCTCGTCGCTCGTGCGTGCCAGGCCCACCACCAGGATCCGGGATGCGGAACCGGTCCAGGGCTCAGCGGCATTTCGCCGAGAATCGATGCGTGCTAATTCGAGCATTGCGCGGGACTCCTAGAGTGTGCCGACAGTGTGGAGGCCGGATGTGTCAGGCTTCTGACAAATATGTGACATGACTATGAAGTTTACGCCGAAGGATAAATCATTGATTTACCACTATTTGATTCTAAACAAGTCAAAATAGGACACCCTGGTTTCCTGGCATAAAAAAAGCCGGACCTGGAAAGGTCCGGCTGGAAACGCGTGCATCGGGGCCAGCCTCAGGCCAGGCTGTCTGCCAGCTTCTGGGCGCAGGTGCCGGCCAGGCCGGGGTCTTCGGCCTCGACCATCAGCCGCAGCTTGGGTTCGGTGCCCGAGGCGCGGATCAGCACCCGGCCCTTGCCCGCCAGTTCGGCCTCCACCGCCTTCTTGGCGGCCGCCAGGCCCGCGTGGGATTTCCAGTCGGTACCCGGTTTCAGGGGCACGTTGATCATTTTCTGGGTGTACATGTGCAGCTCGCCCAGCCAGTCGGCCAGGGTGCGGTTGCTGCGGCGCAAGGCAGTCAGGACCTGCAGGGCGGCAATGATGCCGTCGCCCGTGGTGTGGCGGTCCAGGCAGATCAGGTGGCCGGAGTTCTCGCCGCCGTAAAGCCAGCCGCGCGCCTGCAATTGTTCCATGACGTAGCGGTCGCCCACGTTGGCGCGCTCGAAACCGATGCCCAGGCGCTGGAACTGCAGTTCCAGGCCGTAGTTGGTCATCAGGGTGCCCACCACCCCGGCCACCGGGCCATGGATCATGCGCTCGCGCACAATGGCGTACAACAATTCGTCGCCGTCGTAGATGCGGCCGGAATTGTCGACCATCTGCAGGCGGTCGGCATCGCCGTCCAGGGCGATGCCCAGGTCGGCGCCGCGGTCGCGCACGGCCTGCACCAGGGCTTCGGGATGCAGTGCGCCCACCCCCTTGTTGATGTTGAAGCCGTCGGGCGACACGCCGATGGCATGCACCTCGGCGCCCAGTTCGCGGAACACATGGGGGGCCACGTTATAGGCGGCGCCGTTGGCGGCATCCACGACGATCTTGACACCGTTCAGGTCCAGTTCGTGGGGGAAGGTGCTTTTGCAGAACTCGATATAGCGGCCCTGGGAATCCTGCATGCGGCGCGCGCGCCCCAGCGCTTCCGAACCCACGCAGCCCAGCGGTTCGTCCAGCGCGGCCTCGATCTGCGCCTCGATCTCGTCGGGCAGCTTCATGCCCTGCGCCGAAAAGAACTTGATGCCGTTGTCCTGGTAGGGATTGTGCGAGGCGCTGATGACGATGCCGGCCACCAGGCGCAGCGCGCTGGTCAGGTAGGCCACCGCGGGCGTGGGCACCGGGCCGGCCAGCAGCACGTCGATGCCCGCAGCCGACAGGCCGGCTTCCAGGGCGGATTCGAGCATGTAGCCGGAAATGCGGGTGTCTTTGCCGATGACGACTTGCGGACGGCTGCCGCCGCGGCCGCCATGCTGGCGAGCCAGGACACGGCCGGCGGCGTACCCCAGGCGCAGGGCAAAGGCGGCATTGATGACCTCGCCGCCCACTTCGCCTCGTACACCGTCGGTTCCGAAATACTTGCGTTGCGTCATGCTCGTATGGCTCCTTGTTCGACTGCCTGCCAGACTTTCAGGGCATCGACCGTGGCCGCCACGTCGTGCACGCGCACGATGGACGCGCCGCGTGCCACGCATGCCAGCGCACCGGCGATGCTGCCCGCCAGGCGGTCGGCCACCGGTTTGCCGGTGGCATCGCCTATCATGGTCTTGCGCGACAGCCCGGTCAGTAATGGGTAACTGGATACGCGCAGGCTGGACAGCCTGCGCAGCAATTGATAATTGTGGTCGGCCGTTTTGCCGAACCCGAAGCCCGGGTCCAGCACGATGCGGCGCGGGTCGATCCAGGCGGCCCGCAGCCGTTGCGCGCGGGCCCCCAGGAAAACGCCGATTTCGCCCAGCAGGTCGGCGTATTCGGGCGCCCGCTGCATGCTGCCCGGCTCGCCCTTCATGTGCATGACGCACAGGCCGCAGCGTGTGGGCGCCACGGCTTCGATGGCGCCCGGCTGGCGGAACCCGTAAATGTCGTTGATCATGTCGGCGCCGGCATCCAGCACGGCGCGCATGACATCGGGCTTGAAGGTATCGACGGACAGCGGCACACCGCAATCACGCAGGGCCTCGATAACCGGCAGCAGCCGCGCCAGTTCATCCTGCGCCGATACGGGCTGGGCGCCCGGCCGGGTGGACTCGCCCCCCAGGTCGAGAATATGGGCACCTTCGTCGATCAGGCGCCGCGCATGCCGCACCGCGGAATCGGTGTCGGCGTGCTGGCCGCCATCGGAAAAGGAATCGGGCGTGACGTTGACGATGCCCATCACGAGCGGGCGCTCTAGGTCGAACTCAAAGCGCCCGCACAGAAAGGTGTTGGCCATGTAACCGGACCGCGACCCTTAAACAGCGGCCGGAGTACCGCTGCCGCCGGCAGCCAGCCCGGTGGGAGGCGAATCGGCGCTGTCGGACGGGCCCTCGGGGGTCTTGGGCGGACGCGGCGGACGGCCGGACGTGATGTCGTTGATCTGGTCGGCGTCGATGGTTTCCCATTCGAGCAGGGCGCGGGTCATGACTTCGACCATCTCGCGGTTGTCTTCCAGGATCTTGCGCGCCACGCCGTACTGCTCGTCGATGATGCGGCGGATCTCGCCGTCCACCTTCTGCATGGTGGCTTCCGACATGTGGGTGGTTTTGGTGACGCTGCGGCCCAGGAACACTTCGCCTTCGTTTTCGGCATACACCATGGGGCCCAGCTCGCTCGTCATGCCGTAGCGGGTGACGATGTCGCGGGCAATGGCCGTGGCGCGCTCGAAATCGTTGGAAGCGCCGGTGGTCATCTGGTTCATGAAGATTTCTTCGGCGATACGGCCGCCGAACAGCACCGCGATGGTGTTGAGCAGGCGGTCCTTGTCCATGCTGTAGCGGTCGTTTTCAGGCAGTTGCATGGTCACGCCCAGCGCGCGGCCGCGCGGAATGATGGTGACCTTGTGCACCGGATCGGTCTTGGGCAGCATGCGCGCCACGATGGCATGGCCCGACTCGTGGTACGCGGTGTTCTTGCGTTCTTCTTCGGGCATGACAATGGAGCGGCGCTCGGCGCCCATGATGATCTTGTCCTTGGCCTTTTCGAAGTCGGACATATCCACCGTGCGGCCATTGCGGCGGGCGGCGAACAGGGCAGCCTCGTTCACCAGGTTGGCCAGGTCGGCGCCCGAGAAGCCGGGCGTGCCGCGGGCCAGGATGGTGGCGTCGACGTTGGGCGACAGCGGCACCTTGCGCATGTGCACGCGCAGGATCTGTTCGCGGCCGCGGATATCGGGCAGCGGCACCACGACCTGGCGGTCGAAGCGGCCCGGGCGCAGCAGCGCCGGGTCGAGCACGTCGGGGCGGTTGGTGGCGGCGATGACGATGACGCCCTGGCCGGACTCGAAGCCGTCCATTTCCACCAGCATCTGGTTCAGCGTCTGTTCGCGTTCGTCGTTGCCGCCGCCCAGGCCGGCGCCGCGCTGGCGGCCGACCGCGTCGATTTCGTCGATGAAGATGATGCACGGGGCGTGCTTCTTGGCGTTCTCGAACATGTCGCGCACGCGGGCCGCGCCCACGCCGACGAACATTTCGACGAAGTCGGAGCCCGAGATGCTGAAGAACGGCACCTTGGCTTCCCCGGCGATGGCCTTGGCCAGCAGCGTTTTACCGGTACCGGGCGAACCCACCATCAGCACGCCGCGCGGAATGCGGCCGCCCAGCTTCTGGAACTTGCTGGGGTCGCGCAGGAAATCGACCAATTCCTGCACGTCTTCCTTGGCCTCGTCGCAGCCGGCGACGTCGGCGAAGGTGATCTGGTTGGTGTTTTCGTCCAGCATGCGCGCGCGCGACTTGCCGAAGCTGAAAGCGCCGCCACGTCCGCCGCCCTGCATCTGGCGCATGAAGAACACCCACACGCCAATGAGCAGCAGCATGGGGAACCACGACACGAAGATGCTCATGAGCAGCGACGGTTCTTCGCGGGCCTTGCCCGAGACGTCCACGCCGTACTTGAGCAGGTCGGACACCATCCAGATGTCGCCCGGCGAGGTCAGGGTATAGGCGCGTCCGGTATCCGGCGTGACATACAGCACGTCGCCCTGCACGTCGACCTTGCGGATATGTCCTGCCTTGGCATCTTCCATGAACTGGGTGTAGCTGACGCCGTCTTGCGTCTGCGCACGTCCATCGAACTGCTTGAATACCGTGAACAGGACTAGCGCGATCACCATCCAGACCGCGACTTTGGAAAATGAATTGTTCAAGGTCGATCTCCTGCTTTCGATTCCGACCGGCAACCGCGCACCCGCGTATATGGCACAGTCACAAGTATGTCAATAGCTCATTCTACCCTGTCGGGGCAGATTCTGTTTGGGCGCCTCTTGGGCGCCTGATACACATTGGTTCAGGATTTCAGGTCACGTGCCACCAGGAAGGTTTCGGACGACTTGTCTCGCGACGCCTTGGGCTTGCGTTCTACCACTCGCTTGAAGCGCTGCTTGTAGGATTGCACGATCTGGGAAAAGCCGCTGCCATGGAAGGCCTTGACGACAAGCGCGCCGTCGGGCTTGAGATGGTTGCAGGCGAATTCCAGGGCCAGCTCGCAGACGTGCTGGATGCGGGCTGAATCGGCGGAACCGACTCCGGACAAATTGGGGGCCATGTCGGAAATTACAAGATCCACCGCCTGGCCGCCCACCATTTCTTGCAACTGTTGCAAAACAGCGTCTTCACGGAAGTCGCCCTGGATGAACTCGACGCCGGCCACGGGCTCCATGGGCAGCAGGTCCAGGGCGATGATGCGGCCGTCCACGACGCCGCCCGGGCCGGCCAGGCGCTCGCGCGCCACCTGCGACCAACTGCCCGGCGCCGAACCGAGGTCTACCACCACGTCGCCGCGGCGCATGAGCTTTTCGGTGTCGAGGATCTCGATCAGTTTGAAGGCGGCGCGCGCCCGATACCCCTTTTGTTGCGCCAGTTTCACATAGGGGTCGTTGATGTGCTGGTTGATCCAGTCTTTAGAGAATTTCTTTTTGGCCATTACCGTACAATTCCACGCATGCCTATATTAGAACTCACCTCACGCGAGCGCAGCGATTTGCGCTCGGCCGCCCACCCGCTGCGCCCGGTCGTCCTGATCGGCGACAACGGGCTGACCGACGCGGTCTTGAAAGAAATCGACCGCGCCCTGACTTCGCATGGGCTGATCAAGGTGCGCGCCGGCGGCAGCGACCGCGATGAGCGCGAAGCCATGCTGGCAAGCATCTGCGACACGCTGTCGTGCGCCCCGGTGCATCACCTGGGCAAAATCCTTATTCTGTTCCGGCCGCTGCCGGGCAATGTTGCCCCGGCACCAGCCGAAGGCACCCCGGCCCGCCGCAAGCCTTCCGAGCCCCATACCCCCAAAAAGCTGGCCGCCGAGGGCAAAACCTTGTCCAAGCCGCGCCGGGCGCCCCGCAAACCCGCCGATGCCGAACCGGCCCGGCCGGCCGCGCGCGCCACCCTGAACAAGGCCGGCAAGCCAATGCGGCCCACCACCAAGAAAGCCGCATCGAGTTCGCCGCATGGTATTCCCCGCCGAGCCGGCAGCGCCCTGAGCCTGCGGGC
>NZ_JAJMLX010000097.1 GCF_020991325.1 Bordetella petrii
TTGGCCGCAAGACAGTGCCAGACTGGGAGTGCTGGGCATGGGGCCGGGCGAGTTGACCGGCGGGGCAGCCCGCGCCAGCGGGCCGAGGGCGCCTGGATGCGCCCGAGCCCGACGGGCTTCGCACGGCCCCATGCCCAGGACTCCGAGGCGACACAAGCACACAACCAAAAAACACCCCGCCTTCCCGCACACCATCCTTGACTACAATGCGCCCATCGCTTCACTGCAACGTCCGGGATGCCAGCCATGCTTTGGGTAAAAGCCTTTCACATTGTTTTCATCGCGTCCTGGTTTGCCGGGCTGTTCTACCTGCCCCGCATTTACGTCAACCTGGCGCAGCAATCCGACGCCGCCGTACAGTCCTGTCTGGTGGGCATGGCGCGCCGCCTGTACCGGTTCACCACCCTGCTTGCCATCGTCGCCGTGGCGCTCGGGCTGTGGCTATACGTGGGCTACGGCATCGGCATGGGCCCCGGCAATGGCTGGATGCACGCCAAGCTGTTCTTCGTGCTGCTCATCATCGGCTACCATCACGCCTGTGGCGTAATGCTGCGCAAATTCGAGCAAGGCCGCAATACGCGCTCACACAAGTTCTACCGCTGGTTCAACGAAGTTCCTGTCTTGCTGCTCGTGGCGGTGGTGCTGCTGGTCGTGCTCAAGCCCTTCTGACCCCACCTGACCCGGCCCCTGGCCTGGATTCGTATGTCTTCTGATGAACAGGATCGCCGCAAAACGCTGACGATCAAGAAAACGGCGCGCGACGCCCACGCCGCTGGCGACCACAACAAACGCTCGCGCAGCGGCGCGCGCGCCCGGACGGCCGCGCAACTGGAGCGCAACAAAGAACAATCCAGCCGCCGCCAGGGCAGCCCCGCGTCGCCAGCGCACAGGCCGGCCGAGCCCGCCCCGCCGGCCTTCGAATCCGCCCCTGGCCCGGACATCGGTTTCGATCCCCCCCAGCCCCGTGAAGAGTCGCGCCGCCGCATGCCGCGCGCGCCCCGAACGGCGGAAACCTTTGCCGTGTTCGCCCCTTGCCCGCAGGGCCTGGAAGAGGCCCTGACCGCGGAGATGCAGGCCCTGGGTTTTGAAGATGCCCGGGCCGGCCGCGCCGGCTGCCATTTCAGCGCCGACTGGGCCGGCATACAGCGCGCCAACCTGTACTCGCGCCTGGCCACGCGCGTCCTGGTGCAAGTGGCGCACGACGAGATTTCCCACGAAGACGACATCCTGGACCTGGCGCGCAGCGTGCCCTGGGAACGCTGGTTCGGCGCCGAACAGACGCTGCGCGTGGATACCTCGGCCATCAAGAGCCCGGTGCAAAGCCTGCACTACTGCAACCTGCGCGCCAAAGACGGCATCTGCGACCGCCTGCGCGACCTGGAAGGTGAGCGCCCCAGTATCGATACCGTGCGCCCGGACGCGCGCGTGCACTTGTTCCTGACCGGCCACACGGCCACCTTGTACCTGGATACCTCGGGCGAATCGCTGTTCAAGCGCGGCTGGCGCCTGGACAAGGGCGAGGCTCCTTTGCGCGAGAACCTGGCCGCCGGCATGCTGGCCCTGGCCGGCTGGGATCCCGCCGCGCCACTGCTGGACCCGTTCTGTGGCAGTGGCACCATCCTGATCGAGGCCGCCTGGATCGCGCTGGGAGTGCCGGCCGGCATTTCACGCCCCTTCGGCTTCGAACGCCTGCGCGGCCACGATGCCCGCCGCTGGCGCGACCTGAAAGACGATGCCCGGGCGCGCATCCTGCCCGGACTGGATGCGCCGCTGGTGGGCTGCGACCTGGACCCGCAAGCCATCGAATTCGCCCGCAACAATGCCGAACGCGCCTGGCTCACTGCCGACACCATCCGCTTCGAAGTGGGTGATGCGCGCAACATCGCCCCGCCCGCCGGACACGGCTGGATAGTCACCAACCCGCCCTACGGCGAACGCCTGCCCACCGACGACACTGAACTGTGGCGTGCGTGGTCCAGCCACCTGAAGCGGGAATACACTGGCTGGCAGTTACACGTGATCAGCAGCGACCGCGACCTGCCACAGCGCCTGCGCTTGAAACCCTTGCGGCGCACGCCCTTGCACAATGGCGCACTGGATTGCCGGCTGTTCGGCTTTGAACTGGTGGCCGCCGGATACCGCGAGCCACAAAAACCTGCGTTGTAAAAAAGCTGCAATCATGCACCGATATTGTGGCGGTCAAGCCACAAAGCGCCGAATCGGCGCATTATCAGCACCAATACCGAGCACGCTGCACCAGACACTTGCATAAATTCAGGGTTAACCCTAAAATTCGGGTTAACCCGTAGCAGTTGAATTGAACCAAGCAAGTTCTGGAACCATCGTGATCAACGTCAACCCCACCATCCGCCTGACCGACGAACTCGAGCGTCAGCTGATGTTGCAAGCTATCGAAGAACAATTCCGCCCCCGTCCGATGCGCGCCCTGGCCAATGGCCTGCGCAAGCTGGGCAAGGGCATCAAGTCCCTGGTGGCCCGCCAATCGGGCGCCAAGGCCGCGCACTCCGCCGCGTAAGGCGCGCGCAACGAACCATTTTCCCCTTGGGGGCTGCCACAGCCCCTTTTAAGACCTGCCAGCAATGGCGGGTTTTTTTTTGCCTTCCCAAGGGCGGGGATGCAAGCGACCCCAAGGCGCGGATGCGTGATAATACGCCCCCATGACACCACCCCCCACCGACCTGACCCCCAACCGGCTGCGCCGCTTTGCCTGCATGATGTATGAGGCCGTGCTGCTGTTCGGCGTGGTGTTCCTGGCCGGCTACCTGTTCGACACGCTTACCCAGAGCAAGCATGCGCTGATGCTGCGCCATGCGCGCCAGGTCTGGCTGTTCGTGGTGATAGGCGCTTATTTCGTGCTGTGCTGGCGCTACAAGGGGCAGACGCTGCCCATGAAAACCTGGAACATCCGGCTGGTGGATCGCGACGGCCAACCTCCGTCGGTACCCCGGCTGATCGCCCGCTATGTGCTGTGCTGGCCGCTGGTGCTGGCCGCGGCCGGCATCGTGGCCGCCGCGTCGGCCGCCACCGGCTGGAAATCGGTCGACATGTTCATCGTGGCGGCGCCATTCGCCATCTTTGTCTGGTCGTGGGTAGATCCCGACGGCCAATTCCTTCACGACCGGCTGCTGGGCACGCGGCTGCGCAACGCGGCGCCTCGCAAGCGCTGAGTCGGCGCTCGGGGACGCAGCCGTCACAACAGCGTCATCCAACGTTCACGCGGCCGTCACGGCGGGATGGTTACATCCCTGGGCATGACGACAGCCGCGAGGGACGCCGCCGTGAATGACATCCGCCCTACCCACTGGCGCACACTTTGGATCTCCGACCTGCATCTGGGCACGCCCGGCTGCAAGGCGGATTTCCTGCTGGATTTCCTGGACCACAACGAATCCGACACGCTGTACCTGGTCGGCGACATCATCGATGGCTGGCAATTGCGCAAGCACTGGCACTGGCCTCGAGCCCACAACGACGTGGTACAGCGCATCCTGCGCAAGGCGCGCAACGGCACCCGGGTGGTGTTCGTGCCGGGCAACCACGACGAATTCGCCCGCGAATTCATCGGCTACGCTTTTGGCGATATCGAAATCCTGGATGAAGACATCCACGTCACCGCCCAGGGGCAGCGCCTGCTGGTACTGCATGGCGACCAGTTCGACGGAGTGATCCAGCACAGCAAGTGGCTGGCCCACCTGGGCGACACCCTGTATCAGTCCGCTTTGTGGCTGAATCACCATTTCAATCGCCTGCGCCACCGGATGGGCCTGCATTATTGGTCGCTGTCGCAATACCTGAAGCACAAGGTAAAGAATGCCGTGTCGTTCATCACCGACTTCGAAAACGCGCTGGCCGGCGAAGCCCGCCGGCGCGGGCTGGACGGCGTGGTGTGCGGCCATATCCATAAAGCCGAACTGCGTGAAGTGGAAGGCATCCTGTACTGCAACGACGGCGACTGGGTCGAAAGCCTGTCCGCGCTGGCGGAAAACCACGACGGGCAATTGCAATTGCTGGATTGGGCGGCGCAGCATGCGCGCCGCGAATCGCCGTCGGCTCCGGCCCGCCCCCGCCGTCCCTTGTCGCTGCCAGCCCTGCCCTCGGCCCTGCGCCGGCAAAGTAAGCACTCATGATCCAGCCGGCCGGCGCGCCCGTACCCGTGTTAACCCTTATACGTCCCCGTTAGCGGCACGGGAATGTTGCAGTTCGCGGCCCTCTAGGTCATGCTTGCATTTGGGGCATCACAGTCCCAGGCGGCATTCCCAGGGCACCGTCGCCCGGCGCGCATACAACATAGGGCCATGAACGACCAATATCAGGCGCTCTACCAAACATTCCGCTGGCTGGTGCCGACCCAATTCAACATTGCGGAGGCTTGCTGCCACCGGTGGGCGACCAGCAGCGCGGACGCCCGGCGCATTGCCATCTATTACGAAGACGAAGCCGGCAACCGCGAAGTCTGGACCTACGCGCGCCTGGCCGAGGCGGCCAACCAGTTGGCCAATGGCTTGGTAAAAATGGGCGTGGAACGAGGCGACCGCGTAGGTGTGGTTTTGGGACAACGGCCCGAGACCGCCGTGGCCCACATGGCCATCTACAGCATAGGCGCCGTGATCGTGCCGCTTTCGTCGCTGTTCGGCCCGGAAGCCCTGGAAACCCGGCTGCGCGACTCCGAGGCCCGGGTGGCCATCGTGGATTACGCGTCCAGCGCCAACCTGCTGGCCATCAGCGACAACTGTCCCGCCCTGCACCAGATCATCGGCATCGGCTTCGCCGACGAGCGTGTCCTGCCGTGGCGCAGCCTGCTGGCCCGCCAGCCCGGCGAATTCAAGCAGGTGATGACCCGCGCGTCCGACCCGGCCATCCTGCTGTATACCTCGGGAACCACCGGCGCCCCCAAGGGTGCCCTGCTGCCGCACAGTGCCCTCATCGGCAACCTGCCGGGCTTCGTGGCCTCGCAAAACTGGTTTCCCAAGCAGAACGACGTTTTCTGGTCGCCGGCCGACTGGGCCTGGACAGGCGGCATGATGGACGCGCTGCTGCCCACGCTGTACTTCGGCCACCCCATCGTGGGAACGCGCGGGCGATTCTCGCCCGAACGCGCCTTCGAACTGATGGAGCGCTACCAGGTCACCAACACCTTCCTGTTTCCCACCGCCCTCAAGATGATGATGAAGACGGTACCCGAGCCCGCCAGCCGCTACCGGCTGGCCCTGCGCGCCATCATGAGCGCCGGCGAAAGCGTGGGCGAAACCGTCTTCCAGTGGTGCCAGTCGGCCTTGGGCATCACGCCCAACGAAATGTTCGGCCAGACCGAAATGAACTACCTGGTGGGCAACAGCCATGAACGCTGGCCCGCCAGGCCCGGCAGCATGGGACGCCCCTACCCGGGCCACCGGGTGGCGGTCATCGACGATGCCGGCCAGCCCGTGCCCGCGGGCGAGGTGGGCGAGGTGGCCCTGAACCGCCTGGACATCCACGGCTTTCCCGACCCCATCATGTTCCTGGGCTACTGGCGCAACGAAGCCGCCACCCAAGCCAAGTTCAGCGGCGACTGGTGCCGCACGGGCGACCTGGCCAGCGCCGATGCCGACGGCTACTTGTGGTATGCCGGCCGCGCCGACGATGTCTTCAAATCAGCCGGCTACCGCATCGGCCCGGGCGAAATCGAAAACTGCCTGCTGGGCCACGATGCCGTGGCCAATGCGGCCGTGGTGCCCAAGCCCGACGCCGAGCGCGGCGCCATCGTGAAGGCATACGTGGTGCTCACGGCCGAATACGCCGCTCATGACCGCGCCCAGCTGACCCAGGCCCTGCAAGACCACGTGCGCGACCGGCTGGCGCCCTACGAATACCCGAAGGAAATCGAGTTCATCGACGAACTGCCCATGACCACCACCGGTAAAATCCAGCGCAAAGTACTGCGCCAGCGCGAAGAAGCGCGGGCCGCCGCCCAGGCCTGAGACCCTTTACCAGAGACTGCTTGCATGCCCATTTACCAGCTTGGCGACCAGACGCCCACCATCGATCCCAGTGTCTACGTGGCCGACAGCGCCGACATCATCGGCAACGTCACTTTGCAGGCGGGGGTGAGCATCTGGTCGCACGTCGCCATCCGGGGCGACAACGCGCCCATCGTGATCCAGGCCGGCAGTAACATCCAGGAATCCAGCGTGCTGCATGTCGACGAGGGCTGTCCCCTGACGGTGGGCCCCAACGTCACGGTGGGCCACCAGGCCATGCTGCATGGCTGCACCATCCAGGAAGGCGCGCTGGTCGGCATGCAGGCCATTGTGCTGAACAAGGCGGTGGTGGGGCGCAACTGCCTGATCGGCGCGGGCGCCATCATTCCCGAAGGCCGCGTCATTCCCGACAATTCCCTGGTGGTGGGCATAGGCAAGGTGGTGCGCGAATTGTCCGCCGAAGAAATCGCCGGCATGCACAAGAACACCCGCCATTACGAAACCCGGGCCCAGCATTACAAAACGGCGCTCAAGCGCGTCGGCTGACCCGCCTGGCGGCCATGGGATCGGCTAACATTCGCCCATGACCGATCAACTCAAGAAATACCTGTTCGAAGACCGTTCGGTGCGCGTACAGGCTGTGCGGCTGCACGAAACCTGGCTGCGGGCCCAGGAAAACCACCAGTATCCGCCCGCCGTCCAGCGCCTGCTGGGCGAAATGATGGCCGCCGCCGCGCTGCTGGCCGCCAATATCAAGTTCGAAGGCTCGCTGGTATTGCAGATCCAGGGTGACGGCCCGATTGCCTTGCTGGTCGTGGAATGCCAGTCCGACCTGAGCCTGCGTGCCACCGTGAAAATACGCGAAGGGCGGGAGGTGCCCGCCGACGGCACCATGCAAACCCTGCTGAATGCCGAAGGCCAGGGCCGCTTCATCGTGGTGCTGGACCCGCGCCGGAAAGTGCCGGGCCAGCAAACCTACCAGGGCATCGTGCCCCTGGAAGGCGATACCGTGGCCGAGGCCCTGCAGCATTACATGAAGGCTTCGGAACAGCTCGATACCCGTTTGTGGCTGCAGTCCGACAGCCAACACGCCGCAGGGCTGCTGGTGCAGCGCCTGCCCGACCAGGGAGGCACGGCGCGTTCCGAAAGCACGGCCGAGACCCTGGCGCGCGCCATCCTGCTGGCCAATACACTGAAAGCCGACGAACTGATCCACACCGACATCGACACGCTGATCCACCGGCTGTACTGGGAAGAAACCCTGGTGGCGTTCGACCCGCTACCGGTGCGCTGGCACTGCCCATGCACACGCGAGCGCGTGGCCGGCATGCTGCGCACGCTGGGCGAACAGGAAGTGCGGGACATCCTGGCCGAACAAGGCAAGGTGCGCGTCACCTGCGATTTCTGTGGCAAGCCGTACGAATTCGACGCCGTCGATTGCTCGGGCCTGTTCGCGCCCGCCCGCCCCATGCCGGAACAAGACCCCCCCACGGTGCACTGAGCCGCGGCCTGCCGGGATGAGCAATTCGCCCCGCGCGTAGATGCCACAATCGACGGCGCCGGAACGGCCGGGCACACTGCCTGGCCATGTCCCGCCTGCTTCGCTTCCCGCACCGCCTGCCCGGCGCCCCCGCAGCACTGGCGCCGCGCCAGCGCGGCGCCACGCTGCTGGAATTTGCAATCGTTGCCCCACCCCTGCTGCTGCTGGCGCTGCTGGCCATTGAAACAGCGCACTGGCACCTGGTGCGGCAACTGGCCCATGTAGCCCTGCTGGAAGCCGGGCGCGGCGGAGCGAACGCGCATGGCCACCCCGATGCCATTGCCCGGGGGTTCGAACAAGGGCTGCTGCCCCGCCATGCCCATGCCAGCGGCGATGCCCAGGCTGCCCAGCAGCGCGCCTGGCAGCGCCTGCGCCGCCAGGCCAATATGCCTCCCTGGCGCATCGAAGTACTGCAGCCCAGCGTCCAGGCATTCCAGGCACACGCGCGGCCGGGCCTGAAGGTAAATACGGCGGCGGGCCGCCGCGCCATCAGCAATGACTACCAGGCCGAACAGCATGCCGCACGCGGCATTACGGCCATGGGCCCGGATATTTTCCAGGCCAATACCCTGCATTTGCGGCTGACTTACTTGCACGAACCCCTGGCGCCGCCCACCCGGGCGCTGCTGCGCCTGATCGGGCGCGATGCAGGCACTTGCGCGCAACGCGCCTGGGCGCGGGGCCTGCTGCCGCTGCGCCTGGATTTGCACATCGAGATGCAGTCGCATCCGGTGGATTGGCATGCGCCACCGGCCGCGCGGCGCGGCCCGGTGGTGTACGGAGCGTGGGATTGCGCCCGCGACGGGCCGTAGCGGCTGGTTGCTCAGCGGCGCGGCGGTGTGCTTTGCGGAGCGGGCTTGGGAGGCACCGGCGGCGGCCGGCTGCCGGGAGGCAGTATCTGCACGAAGACTTCGCCCTCGCGCATCATGCCCAGTTCGCTGCGGGCGCGCTCTTCTATGGCCCCGGTGCCCGTGGTCAGGTCGCGCACTTCGGCTTCGAGCGCCGCGTTGCGGGCGCGCAGGCCTTCGTTGGTTTCATGCTGCGCAGCCACCTGGCGCTGCAAGTCCCAGACCTTGAACCAGCCGCCCTTGCCCAGCCACAGTGGATACTGGATCAGGCCCACCAAGACGAGCAGCACCAGAAACAACAGGCGCATAGACGTACCACCCTCAACAGTGCGGTCAACCGCAAGGGCCGGGCGCCTGGCGCCCGGCCCGCCATGGTCAACGCAGGTTGTAGAACGCGTCGAGGCCGGGGTAAGAAGCCACTTCCGCCAGTTCTTCCTCGATGCGCAGCAACTGGTTGTACTTGGCCATGCGGTCGGAACGCGACAGCGAACCGGTTTTGATCTGCATGGCGTTGGTAGCCACCGCGATATCCGCGATGGTGGAGTCTTCGGTTTCGCCCGAGCGGTGCGACACCACGGCGGTGTAGCCCGCGCGCTTGGCCATTTCGATGGCGGCGAAGGTTTCTGTCAGGGTGCCGATCTGGTTGATCTTGATAAGAATCGAATTGGCCACGCCCTTCTGGATGCCTTCTTTCAGGATACGGGTGTTGGTGACGAACAGATCGTCGCCCACCAGCTGCACCTTCTTGCCCAATTGTTCGGTGAGCAGTTTCCAGCCATCCCAGTCGTTCTCGGCCATGCCGTCTTCGATGCTGATGATGGGGTACTTGTCGCACCAGGTGGCCAGCAGGTTGGCGAATTCCTGCGACGACAGCGACAGGCCGCCTTCGCCGGCCAGCGTGTACTTGCCATCGCGGAAAAATTCAGAGCTGGCGCAATCCAGGCCCAGGGCGATTTGCGAACCGGGCTCGTAGCCGGCTTCGGAGATGGCCTTCAGGATGAGCTGGATGGCCGCTTCGTGGTTGGGCACGTTGGGGGCAAAGCCGCCTTCATCGCCCACCGCGGTGGACATGCCCTGGGCGTGGATGAGCTTTTTCAGGGCATGGAACACTTCAGCCCCCCAGCGCAGGGCTTCACGGAAACTGGTGGCGCCCACCGGCAGGATCATCAGTTCCTGCAGGTCGAGCGTGTTGTTGGCGTGCGCGCCGCCATTGATGACGTTCATCATGGGCACGGGCATGCTCATGGGGCCGCTGCCGCCGAAATAGCGGTACAGCGACAGGCCGGACTCGTCGGCGGCGGCGCGCGCCACGGCCATGCTGGCGGCCAGCAGCGCATTGGCGCCCAGGCGCTCTTTGGAATCCGTGCCGTCCAGGTCGATCAGGGTGCGGTCGACGAAAGTCTGTTCCTGGGCGTCCAGGCCCATCAGGGCTTCCGAGATCTCGGTGTTGAGGTTCTCGACGGCGCGCAGCACGCCCTTGCCCAGATAGCGTGCCTTGTCGCCGTCGCGCAGTTCGATGGCTTCGCGCTGGCCGGTGGACGCGCCCGAGGGCACGGCGGCGCGGCCCATGGCGCCGGATTCCAGCAGCACGTCGCACTCGACGGTGGGGTTGCCGCGCGAATCGAGAATTTCGCGACCGATGATATCGACGATTGCACTCATTGTTTGATTCCCTGAACGATTAATAAATTCGTGGCAGCTTCATCAGTTCAGATGAACTGATTCTCGATGAAGCCGTTGCGTTTGGTCACGCGATCGAGTTCGACCAGCGATTCGAGCAGCGCGGGCATCAGCTCCAGCGGCACGGCGTTGGGGCCGTCGGACATGGCGCAAGCCGGGTTCGGGTGGGTTTCCATGAACAGGCCGGAAATTCCCACCGCCACCGCCGCGCGCGCCAGCACCGGCACGAATTCGCGCTGGCCGCCCGAGGACGTGCCCTGCCCGCCGGGCAGCTGCACCGAATGGGTAGCGTCGAACACCACCGGACAACGGGTTTCCCGCATGATAGCCAGCGAGCGCATGTCGGACACTAAGTTGTTGTATCCGAAAGAAGCACCGCGTTCGCACACCAGGATGTTGCTGCCGTCGCCGCCGGCCTCGATGGCGGCGTCGCGGGCCTTCTGCGCCACCTGCGCCATGTCGTGCGGCGCCAGGAACTGGCCCTTCTTGATGTTGACCGGCTTGAGCGTGGCCGCGCAGGCGCGGATGAAATCGGTTTGGCGGCACAGGAAGGCCGGCGTCTGCAGCATGTCGACCACCGCGGCCACGGGCTCGACCTGCTCGGTTTCATGCACATCGGTGAGCACGGGCACGCCCAGTTGGGCGCGCACGTCGGCCAGGATTTTCAGGCCTTCGTCGATGCCGGGACCGCGGAACGACTTGCCCGAACTGCGATTGGCCTTGTCGAACGAGCTTTTGTAGATGAACGGAATACCCAGCGCAGCCGTGATTTCTTTCAGGCGGCCGGCGGTGTCGAAAGCCAGTTCGCGCGATTCAATGACGCACGGGCCCGCGATGAGAAAAAACGGGTGTTCCAGGCCGATATCGAAACCGCAGGCTTTCATGTCAGGCCTCCTTGCGGGCGTGATGGGCGATGGCTGCCTCGATGAAGCTGGAGAACAGCGGGTGTCCGTCGCGCGGCGTGGATGTGAATTCCGGGTGGAACTGCACGCCGACGAACCAGGGGTGGTCGGGCAGTTCCATCATTTCGGGCAGGTTTTCGGTGGGTGTACGCGCACTGATGACCATGCCGGCTTCTTCCAGGCGCGGGACGTAGACGTTGTTGACTTCGTAGCGGTGGCGATGGCGTTCGTTGACATCGTCGCCGTAGATGGCCTGCGCGCGGGTGCCCGGCTTGACGGGGCAACGCTGCGCGCCCTTGCGCATGGTGCCGCCCAGGTCGGAACTGGCGTCGCGCTTTTCGACCTTGCCTTCGCGGTCCATCCATTCGGTGATGAGCGCCACCACAGGATGCGGCGCGGAGGGGTCGAACTCGGTGCTGTTGGCCCCGCCCAGCCCGGCCACGTGGCGCGCGAACTCGATGACGGCCAACTGCATGCCCAGGCAGATGCCCAGGTAGGGCACGCCGTTTTCGCGGGCATAGCGGATGGCGGCGATTTTGCCTTCGGTGCCGCGCTTGCCGAAGCCGCCCGGCACCAGGATGGCGTCCAGGTGCTGGAGCTGGTCGGTGCCCCGGGTTTCGATGTCTTCGGAATCGATGTACTCGATATTGATTTTCGAGCGCGTATGGATGCCGGCGTGCACCAGGGCTTCGGACAGCGACTTGTAGGATTCGGTAAGGTCGACGTACTTGCCGACCATGCCGATGGTGAGCTGATGCCGGGGGTTTTCCAGGGCTTCGACCAGGTTGTCCCACATGGACAGGTCGGCGGGCGGCGGGGTCAGGCCCAGGGCTTCGCACACGATGTTGTCCACGCCCTGCTTGTGCAGCATGGCGGGGATTTTGTAGATGGAATCGGCGTCCCACACCGAAATGACCGCGTCCAGCGGCACATTCGAGAACATCGAGATCTTGGCGCGTTCATCGTCGGGAATGGGACGGTCGGCGCGGCACAGCAGCAGGTTGGGATAAATGCCGATTTCGCGCAGTTTCTGCACCGAGTGCTGCGTGGGCTTGGTCTTGAGTTCGCCGGCCGAGGCGATGAACGGCACCAGGGTCAGGTGCACGAAGGCGGCGTTGTTGCGCCCCAGGCGCAGGCTCATCTGGCGGGCGGCTTCCAGGAAGGGCAGCGATTCGATGTCGCCCACCGTGCCGCCGATTTCGACGATGGCCACGTCGGTGGCGCCGTTCCAGGCGGCGTCGGCACCGCGCGCGACGAAGTCCTGGATTTCGTTGGTGATGTGCGGAATGACCTGGACCGTCTTGCCCAGGTAGTCGCCGCGGCGTTCCTTGCGCAGCACCGATTCGTAAATTTGGCCGGTGGTGAAGTTGTTCACCTTGTGCATCTTGGCCGAGATGAAGCGTTCGTAGTGGCCCAGGTCCAGGTCGGTTTCGGCGCCGTCTTCCGTGACGAACACCTCGCCGTGCTGGAACGGGCTCATGGTGCCGGGGTCGACGTTGATGTAGGGGTCGAGCTTGAGCAGAGTGACTTGCAGGCCGCGCGATTCCAGGATCGCGGCGAGGGACGCGGCGGCGATCCCTTTGCCCAGGGAAGACACCACACCGCCGGTGACAAATACGTATTTGGTCATCGTAATAGGCGCCCGGGACGAGCGGGCGCATGCGGGAAATTTGGATTATAGCCGGGCGCCGGACGGATCAGGGGTTTTCCCTGAGTTCCGTCACGTAACAGAGGACGTTGCGCCCCCGCCTACTCCGCGGCCAGGGGCCGGGTGCGTTCCTGCAGCCAGGCCAGCGCCGGCCCGCCCACCAGTGGGGCCAGCCGCTCGCGCACGGTGCGGTGGTAGTCGTCCAGCCAGGCGATTTCGTCGGGCCGCAGCAGGTCGATGGCGATGCAGCGGGTGTCGATCGGACACAGGGTCAGGGTTTCGAAGCACAGGAATTCGCCCAGTTCGCCGTCGAGCCAGGCGCGGTTGGCTACCAGGTTCTCGATGCGCACGCCCCAGCGCCCGGGGCGGTAGATGCCGGGCTCGTTGGAAGTGATCATGCCGGGCTCCATGGCCGTGTGGGGCCCGGGCGCGGCGCGGTACGAGATGACCTGCGGGCCCTCGTGCACGTTCAGGAAATAGCCCACGCCGTGGCCGGTGCCGTGGCCGTATTCGGCGCCGCCCTGCCAGATGGGCGCGCGGGCGATGGCGTCCAGCATGGGCGACGGCGTGCCGCGCGGGAACGCGGCGCGCGACAAGGCAATCATGCCCTTGAGCACCAGCGTGAAGTCGACCTTCTGGTCGGCGCTGGGCGTGCCCACCGCCACTACCCGGGTGATGTCGGTGGTGCCGCCCAGGTACTGACCGCCGGAATCGATGAGCAACAGCCCGTCGCCCTGGATGACGGCGTGCGACTCGGGCGTGGCCCGGTAGTGCGGCATGGCGCCGTTGGCATTGAAGCCGGCGATGGTGCCGAAGCTGGGGCACATATAGCCCGGGCGGCGGGCCCGCGCGGCGGTGATCTGCTCGTCGATGGTGAGCTCGGTAATTGTTTCGCGGCCCAGCGCGGCCTCGAACCAGGCGAAGAATTCGCACAGCGCCGCGCCGTCATGGGCCATGGCGTCGCGCACATGGGCCAGTTCGGCGTCGGACTTGCGCGACTTGAACAGCGTGGACGGGTTGATGGATTCCACGCGGGGCACGGCGGGGTCCATGGCATGGAACACGCCGCAGGTGACGCGGGCCGGGTCGATCAGCAGGGTCTGGTCGAGCTGCAGCGAACCCAGGGCCTCGGCGGCCAAATCATATGACGCCACGTCGACGCCGTCGGCCGCCAGCGCGGCGCGCACGCCAGCGGAGACTTTCCCATCGGCCACGAACAGGGTGGCGTAATCCTGGCCCACCAGCGCATGGGCCAGGAATACCGGGTTGTAGGAAACATCGGCCCCGCGCAGATTGAACAGCCAGGCAATATCGTCCAGCGTGGACAGCCAGTGCACATCGGCGCCCTGCGCCTGCATGGTCTGGCGGATCTGCGCCAGTTTCTCTGCGCGCGGCATGGTGGCATGGGGCGCCGCGTGTTCGTAGACGGGCGCGTCGGGCAGGCCGGGACGGCCGGGCCAGATTTCCGCCAGCAGGTCGGCCTGGATGTCCAGGTGCACACCCGCGGGGGCGAGCGCGGCCGACAGGGCCCGGAATGCGCCCAGGCCCAGCACCTGGCCGTCGATGCCCACCCGCTGGCCGGCCCGCATGCGCCCGGCCAGCCAGTCTACGTGCCCCGGCGTGGCGGCCGAAGCGATTTTCATCAGTTCGATGCCGGTGCCGGCCAGTTGGGCCTCGGCCTGCACCCAATAACGGCTGTCTACCCACAGGCCGGCGAAATCGGCGGTGACCACCAGCGTGCCCACCGACCCGGTAAACCCCGTCAGCCACTGCCGGCCCTGCCAGCGCGCGGGCAGGTATTCTGACAGGTGAGGGTCGGCCGACGGCACGATGCAGGCGTGCAGGCCGCGGCGCAGCATGGCCTGGCGCAGCAGGGCAATGCGGGTGGACGGATTGGCGGACATGGGTTTCCTCAGCGCAGCATGGACGACATGGCCGACAGGCTGTTCAGCGTGCGGATGGCGGCCTGCATGCTGTCGACGGTAAAGCGCAGCGTGACGCCGTCCACGCGTTCCAGCGCGGGCCACATGCAGAACAGGTCGGCCAGCGCCGAACTCTGGGTCTGCAACCGGCATTCTATAGGCGCGGCAATGCGCAGGGGAACCGAGCCGGCCGCGCCGCGCACGGCGGCCTCGGCGGCGGCCGCAAT
>NZ_JAJMLX010000098.1 GCF_020991325.1 Bordetella petrii
CCAGGCGCTGGACATTCAGCACGCAAACCCGGCTGCCTTGCTGGGTGATGACCCCTTCATCGACCAGGTGGCGGATGATGCGCGAGAAGGTCTCGGGCTGGATGGACAGGTGGCCCGCCACCAGCCGCTTGGCCATGGGCAGCTGGAAGCTGTTGCCGTTGGGCTGGCGCGCCAGCTGGGTCAGCAGATAGCGCACCACGCGATGCGTGGCATTCTTCAGTGACAGGGTTTCGATTTCGTTGATGCGCTGGTGCAGGCGTATGCACAGCTTGGCAAGCAAGGCAAAGGTGAGATTGCTGTTGTTGTGCAGCAATTCCATATAGGTACTGTTCGAGAAGCGGTACAGCTGCGACGCCGCGATGGCCTGGGCCGACGCGATGTAATTGGGCGTATCCATCAGCATCATGGCTTCGGCGAAGGTCTGGCGGTTGCCGATGACATCGAACACTTTTTCCTGGCCGTCGGGCGTTACGCGGAAGATCTTGACCGTGCCGGAAATTACGAAGTAGAACGCATGGGCCGGCTCGCCCTGGTGGAACAGCTTGGCTCCCTTGTCTACGTTGAGCAGGCGGGCAGTTTGCAGCAGTGTATCCAGCTGCGTTTCACTTAGCGGTTCGAAAAGATGATGGCTGCGGAGAATCTGGTGGTGGACGCGGTGGAGCTGCATGATGGATCAAGGGGGAGGGTGGTGCAGGCAGCCTGAGCCGGTGGCGCCTGGCGTGGGCATGCACGGCACGCCGGGCACGACTTGGTAAGGAATGCCGCGTGCGGCCAGCGCGTCGATGGCGGCCGCGTGCAAGGCCGCTGGCGAGTCGCCGGCTCTGAGCACCAGGACGCGTCTGCCTTGCTGGGCGAACTTTGCCAGTTGCAGTGCCAGGGCCGGCGCGGAGCCGCTATTCAGCGGCGCAAGATCGGCGTCGCGGCGGCACAGGGCCAGGATGGCCGGGGCCACGCCTGGGTCATGCAGCACCCGTTCGGCTTGCTGCATCAGGCGCAGCGCGCGGAAAGTGAGCAGGTCGGGGTCGCCGGCACAGGCATCCACCCAATAGACCTGGCCCGCGGCGGGCGGCGCGGCGTTGGCGAGCTGTTGTTCCAGCAGGCGCTGCGCCAATGGCATGTTTCCCGCGAATACGGCTTCGGCGACGGGGCCCTGGAAGGTTTCTTCCCAGAAGATGCGGCGTTGCTGCAGGCGGGGCCGCCGGGCCTGCACCGCCGCGCGGAACCGCCCCGCCAGGCCGGCCAGGTCGCCATAGCGCGCGGGCAGCCAGGTTTCCAGCCTGGCGCGTACCAGCCGGGCCAGCACGGGGGCCTGGCCACCGCTGCTGACGGCGATGGTCAGGGGGGAACGGTCGACCACGGCGGGGAACACCACGCTGCATAGGTCGGGGGCATCGACCACATTGACCGGGATGCCGCGCGACTGGGCCTGCGCGGACACCGCGGCGTTCAGGGGGCGCAGGTTCGTGGCGGCAACGGCCAGCGCGATGCCATCGAGGTCGGCATTGGTGTAGGGGCGTTGGTGAAGTTCGGTGGCCAGCGGCTGCAGCGCCGGCAGGACGCGGGGCGCCACGATGCGCAGGCGGGCCCCGGCGCTGTACAGCAGGCGTGCCTTGCGCAAGGCGACTTCGCCGCCGCCCACCAGCAGAACGGCACGGCCATGCAAAGCGTGAAACAGGGGAAGGAATTCCATGAGGCAGGCCCGGCGCGGCCTGGAGGCCGAGCCGGTATGGCCGGCCATGACGCGCAATTCCCGCAGTTTACGGGCCTGTGCCCGGCGGGAATGCGCGTTAGATCAATGGAAGTTTGCGATAAATCATACCGGCGCGTAATGGCGCGCTAGCTACTGAGCCGGGTTGTTTACGGCATCGGCGAAATCAGACGTTTCCTGTATGAATGCGGCGATCATTTCTTCGAGGTCGTCAGCCGAATCCTGGGTGTAATCGACGTCCATCTCCAGTGTGACGCCGTTGCCGTCCGCCGCCGATGCGTATGTCCAGTCGCTCTGGTCGTTCCAGGCTTGCAGCACGTCGGCGGGCACGGGCTGGCGAGTGGCGATATTGGTGCTGAACAGCAGCTGGGGGCAGGCCGCGCGCCCTTCGCAGCCCGGCAGATCCAGTTGCATGGAGCCGGCGCCGCTGCCTTCGGGCAGTTGCACGTTGAATACCGTGCCGCCCCCGGGTGCGGGGCTGGAGAAGTCCAGGCCCAGCGTGCCCAGCGCTTCGCCAACCCGGGCCGGAGTCAGGGGATCGGCTGGCTC
Organism: Bordetella petrii; assembly: GCF_020991325.1. Lineage (GTDB taxonomy): Bacteria > Pseudomonadota > Gammaproteobacteria > Burkholderiales > Burkholderiaceae_B > Bordetella_A > Bordetella_A petrii_E. Next base: position 2,258 of record NZ_JAJMLX010000098.1, read on the forward strand.
GCTACCCATGGGCGCCATGCCTTGCTCGTCGGTGCCCATGGCGCCAAACAGGTCGCCGAACAATTGGTCGATGGGCACCGGCTGGCCGTTGAGCGTGGCCGCCCCGTCGGCATAATGCAGCGAACTGACCAGATTGTCGCCTTCGCTTTTGCCCAGGCCCAGCATCTCGGCCAGGCCAGCCAGGGTGGCGACCTGCTCGCCCGCCTGCGCCGCCGATTGTTCGGCGCTGAGGCCCTGGGCCTGCATCAGTTGCGACGACATACCCTGGACCATGGGCTTGGACAGCGACACCTTGATGTCCAGCAGCTTGATGGCCTGCTGGACGAGCGCGCTGGCCTGGTCGGCGGTGGCCGTGTCGGCGTCCAGTCCGGGCGGGGCGGTGAGATCCAGCGCCAGTGTCAGGCGGCTTTCGCCCTTGGGCGTCTGCCAGGCTACCGGGTCGAGCCGCAGCGAGGGGTTGCCCGCCAGGACTTGCTTGCCATATTGCGCCAGGACCTGGCGACGTTCGTCGGTGAGGGCCTCGTCGCTGGTCTTGCCCTGGCTCATTTCGGTGAGGACTTCGTTGTGCAGCTTGGTCAGGCCGGCAATGGCCTGGCCGTCGACGCGGTCGAGCTTCAGCATGGCGCTGCCCTTGCCGAAGTCCATCCCGTTGACGTTCAGTTGTTCCACCGAGTAGCCCGTTTCCAGGTTGAGGTTGGCGCCGCTTTCCCCCAGGTGCGCGGTATAGCCCAGGCCTTTCAGGTTGACCTTGGTGCCGGCGTCCAGGCTTTCGATGTCCAGCTGTTCCACTTTGGCGCTGGAACTGCCGATGCCGAAGCCGAACTGGCCCTGGCGGGTATCGACGTCCATGGTGATGTTCCGGGCGGCCAGCTTGACCGCGTCGGTCTGGGTGGCGTCCAGGTTGATATGCCCGACCACGACCCGGGCAGTAGAGTTGCGCGTGGACTGGGTGTACTGGCCTTCGGCATGCGCGCCGCTGAAATCCACGGCCTTGCCTTCCTTCTGCAACTTGAAGGGGGCCACGTCCGCGGTGCCGGTGCTGTCGCCGTTGTACGACACGACTGTGTCGCTGCTGAACGGCGTTGCGCCCTGCGTCAGGTCGAACAAGGATTTGACGTCTTCGGTGGCGGCCAGTTCGGCGTGCACGAACGCCAGCTTGGGCAGCAGTTTGCCCCGCATGACCGCACCCTTGGGGAAGGGGCCGTGTTCGACCTGGGCGGTGAATTCCGCCGTGCCTTCGGGCAGGTCGTCGGGGGAGTCGGGGGTCTTGATCAGCGAAACGCCGTAGCGCGCCTGGCTGGCGAAGAAGCCGCGTTCGTAGGCCAGTTGTTGGATTTCCACGCCGAAACCCATGCCGACAAAGGCGTCGGCCAGCCGCTGGTTGACTTCGGCCAGGCGGGCGGGCGATTCATCCTGGATACGCTTGCCCGTGTACCAGGTGCCGCCCAGCCAACCCGCTGCCACTACCGCGACCACGCCTACCGTGATCCCCACTGCTTTTTTCATCGTTTCGTCCGACTTCAGTTGTGGATTCGGCCCGGCATGGCACCGCGTTTCCTGCCGGGCTGGGGCAATTGCCCGCGGCAGTATAGCGATGCGCCGCGGGCTCGTGGGCGTGGCGGCGTACCGAAGTGTTTCAGGGTATGGCTAATCGCAATTCATAGCGGATCCAGCGGGTAGATGGGACGGCGCACGTGCTTGAATTCCACCTGGCCGTAGTCCGACGTGGTGACGCCCAGCCCCGTGCAAGGAATGATCTCGGTGGCCATGCCGGCAAAGCCGGCGCGCCAGTGCACCCGGCTTTTCAAGGCCACATAGCGCATCTGCAGGGGGTCGATACCGGCGGAAAGCAGGCAGTTGATGTCAAAGGGCTCCTGGTGGCGGGACACGATCACGATCTGCACCTTGCCCGTGTCGAACACCACGGTCAGCCCCGTATCGTTGCGCACGCCGCGGTACATGGGGCCGCGGTTCAGATATACGCCGTCGAACACCAGCTTGACCCGTCCGGCCACCGATAACGGCTGGCTGGGCTCTTTCAGGGCCGGCATCGGCACTTTGCCGCCCAGCGCCAGGGTAATGTCGGCCCCCACGCCCGCGGCGGCCGCCTGGCGGGCCGCTTGCGGATCGCACAGGGCATAGAACGCCACGTTGTCGAGTTCCTGCCGCAGGATTTCCGCCAGCACCACCGTGGTGTCCATGGTGCCGCCCGAACCAGTGTTGTCGAAGTGGTCCAGCAGGATGACCGGCCCTTGCTGGATAGCCTTGGCGCGGGTGATGGCGGGGGCCAGGGGTTCGCAGTGGAACACCCATTGCTCGCGGCCCTTCCAGGCGGCGTCCAGCAATTCGTCCCGATGCTGTTCGGCCGCGGGCAAGTCGCCGTCGGTGCAGATGACGGCGCTGAGGCCGGCTTCGCGGATATCGGCATGGGGGAACCCCACGAAGACCGACGCGGCCAGGACTCCTTGCGACTCCAGGGCCGCGCAGCGTTCTTGCAGGGATTTGTTGGGTTCGGCATGCGTGCCCTGGCACATGATGTGCGGCAGCATGGGCTTGTTGGCCCAGGTCATGACCGGGCGGATTTCGCCCTTCAGCGCGCGGGCGATGGTATCGGCGGCGCGTACCCCCGCCGCGCGAATGTCCACGTGCGGGTAGGTATGGAACCCGGTGATGACGGTGGCATGCCGCACGATGTCGTCGTAGATATTGGCATGCATGTCCAGTGTCACCCCCACCGGGGTGTCGGGGTCGATGTCGCGCAGGCGCCGCAGCAAGTGGCCTTCGGCATCTTCGATGCCCTCGGCCACCATGGCGCCGTGCAGGTCGAGCAGGATGGCGTCGTAGCCTCCGCGGCGCACTTCGTCGAGCACCAGGGTGCACAGGCGATCGTAGGTGCGCGCGTCGGTGGGCGCGCTGGGCCACGATTCGGCGGCCACGGGCACGACGATGTCGGCGCCCTCGCGCCGGGCCACCTCGATATAGCCGCCCAGGCCGCTGTCGGTGTTTTCATAAGCGCGGATGGCGCGCTCGCCCGCCAGGATCTCCGGGCTGCCGCGGAAGAAACGTTCCATGGGCGTGGGCACCGGGGAAAAGGTATTGGTTTCATGCTTGATCATCGCCAACAGCCAACGCATGATGTCGTGCTCCAGATGAGTTCGATTGCGAAAATGGGTGCGGTTCAGTCGGGGACGCCGCGAATCCGAGCGGCTTACAAGCCGCGAGGTGGAAAGCGCGTAGCGCTTCGGGGGTGAGCCTCATTCAATGGCCGGAAGTTGCGGAAATCCCAGCCGCGGCCCGGCGCGGCGTCGATCAGGCTGCGGGTGTAGTCGTGCGAGGGGTGGGTCAGCACGATTTCGGCCGTGCCGGTTTCCACGACCTGTCCGCGCTGCATCACCATGATGGTGTCGCAGATCTGGGCGGCCACGCGCAGGTCGTGCGTGATGAACAAGACTCCTACGCCGGTGCGCTGGCGGATCTGTTCCAGCAGTTCCAGAACCTGGGCCTGCACCGAGACGTCCAGCGCGGATACCGCTTCGTCGGCCACCAGCACTTCGGGTTCCATGACCAGTGCGCGGGCAATGCAGATGCGCTGCCGCTGGCCGCCCGAGAACTGGTGCGGATAGCGCTGCATGGCGTCGGCATCCAGCCCCACCACGCGCAGCGTGTCGACGGCGCGGGCCAGTGCGCGTTCGCGCGATTCGCCGAAATTCAGCAGTCCTTCAATGATGGAATCGCCCACCTTGCGGCGCGGGTTGAGCGAACGGTAGGGGTCCTGGAACACGATCTGGATGCGGCGGCGCACCGGGCGCAGTGCCGTGCCGGACAGGTTGGAGATATCGTCGCCCCCGATCAGCATGCTGCCGGCCGACGGTTCGATCAGGCGCAGGATGCAGCGCGCCACGGTGGACTTGCCCGAGCCGGATTCGCCCACGATTCCCAGGATCTCGCCCTTGCGCAGGGTAAGGCTGACGTCGCTGGCCGCATGCACCGAACGCGCCGCGGTGAAGATGGAGCGCTTGTCGGTGTAGGTGCGGCCCAGGCCCCGCACGCGCAGCACCGGTTCACCGGCGGGGGCATCGCGCCGAACCGGAACCAGGCTGGGCACCGATGACACCAGGCGGCGCGTGTAGACATGCCGGGGCCGCGCCAGGATCTCGTCGCGAGTGCCGCTTTCGATCAGGTCGCCGCGGTTCATCACCACGATGCGGTCGGCGATCTCGGCCACCACGCCGAAGTCGTGCGTGATGAACAGCACGGCGGTGCGGTGCCGGACCTGCAGTTCCTTGATCAGCGCCAGGATCTGCTTCTGCGTGGTGACGTCCAGCGCCGTGGTGGGCTCGTCGGCGATCAGCAGGCGGGGTTCCAGGATGAGCGCCATGGCGATGACAATGCGCTGGCGCTGGCCGCCCGACAACTGGTGCGGGTAGGAATCGTAGATACGTTCGACATCCGGCAGGTGCACCGAGCGGAACATGTCCAGCACCTTGGCGCGCCGCTGCGCGCGCGGCATGCGCCGATGCAGGCGCAATACTTCGTCGACCTGGCGGCCCACGGTGTGCACGGGGTTCAGCGCCGTCATGGGCTCCTGGAACACCATGGCCATGCGGGTGGCGCGCAGGTCGCGCAGGCGGCGCGGCGTGGCGGTGATGATGTCTTCGCCTTCGACGCGCACGGCGCCGCTGGGTTGCAGGATTCCGGGTGGCAGCAAGCCCATCACGGCCAGCGAGCTGACGGACTTGCCGGAACCGGATTCGCCCACGACGCAAACGGTTTCGCCGGCATGGACGTCCAGGCTGAGGTTGCGCACCACGCGGTTGCCGGCACCGGCAACCTCGACCGACAGGTTGCGTATCGCCAGCACGGCATCGGTGGTGTCGCCAGCGGGAGGGTGGGGAGAATAGGACATGGGTCAGATCCGGCGCACCATTTTGGGGTCGAGCGCATCGCGCAAGGCATCGCCAAGGATGTTGACGCTGAGCACCGTCATGGACAGCAGCAGGCCGGGGAACAGGATCAGCCCAGGCAGCATGCGGAAATACATGCGGCCTTCGGACATGATGTTGCCCCACGACGGGATTTCAGGCGGGACGCCGGCCCCAAGGAAGCTGAGAATGGCCTCGGTGAGCATGGCCGACGCGAAGACGTAGGTGCCCTGTACGGTCAGCGGGGCGATGGTGCTGGGCACCATGTGGCGCCACAGCAGCAGCGGCAGGGGTGTGCCCAGCGCCAGCGCGGCCTCGACATAGGGCTCGCCGCGCACGCTGAGAATCTGCCCGCGCACCAGCCGCACCACGCGGGGAATCTCGGGAATGGTGATGGCCACCAGCACGGTGGTCAGGCTGGCGCCCGCCACGGACACCAGGGCAATGGCCAGCAGGATGCCGGGAATGGCCATGATGGCGTCCATGACGCGCATGATGAAGCCGTCCAGCGAACGGAACCAGCCTGCAACCAGGCCGATGGCCAGGCCGACGGCCACGCTGATGACGGCGGCGCCCAGGCCGGCGATGAGCGATACGCGCGCGCCGTACACCACGCGCGACCAGAGGTCGCGTCCGAATGCGTCGGTGCCGAGCAGGAAGCCGGTGAAGGGCTGCTTGAGCCGGTTTCCCGGATCCAGCGCGGTGGGGTTGACCGTACCCAGCCAGGGGGCCAGCAGGGCGGCCGCCACGATGAGCAGCAGCGCCACCAGCGCCAGCATCACCGGCCAGCTTTTCAAGGTATGCCGCACGCGGCGCCATGCGGTGCTGCGCGGGTCGATGCGTGGCGCGTCGGCGGGCGGGGCGATGGCGTCTGATTGCGGGACCATGGTCAGTACCTGATGCGCGGGTCGAACAGCGTGTAGGCGCAATCGACGACCAGATTGATAAAGACATACACGAAGGCGAAGAACAGTGTCAGCCCCTGGATGACGGGGTAATCGCGCGCCAGCACGGCTTCGACCACCAGGCGGCCCAGCCCCGGAATGTTGAACACGGATTCGGTGACCACCACGCCGCTGATGAGCAGGGCGATGCCCACGCCCACCACCGTGGCGATAGGCACCGCCGCGTTGCGCAGCGCATGCCCCAGCAGCACCCCGGTTTCGCCCAGGCCCTTGGCGCGCGCGGTGCGGATGAAGTCTTCGCCCATGACCTCGATGACGCTGGTGCGCGTGATGCGGGCGATCAGCGCCACGTAGATGGTGGACAGGGCCAGCGAGGGCAGGATCAGGCGGTGCAGAAAGGGCCAGAAGCCGTTGGACAGCGGTGTGTAGCCCTGGATCTTGAACCAGTTGAGTTCGATGGCGAACGCCCAGATCAGCAGGTAGCCGGTAACGAACACTGGCACCGAGAATCCCAGCACCGAAAAGCCCATGACGATGCGGTCGAGCAGCCGGCCCTGGCGCCACGCCGCGAGAATGCCCAGCGGTATGGCAACCACCAGCGTGAACACCAGCGTCAATACCGCCAGGCTGAGCGACGGTTCCAGGCGCTGCATAATCAGCTGGCGCACCGGCACGCCGGACATCAGCGAAGTGCCGAAATCGCCTTGCACCAATCTGCCGCTCCAGAGAAAGAACTGCTTGACCAGGGGTTGGTCCAGCCCCATCACCTGGCGGATCTGCACGATGCGTTCAGGGGTGGCGCCATCCCCCGCCATGATGACGGCGGGGTCGCCGGGGCTGAGGCGCAGGATGGCGAAGACGACCACGGCCACCAGGAACAGCACGGGTATGGTGGCCAATAGTCGGCGCAGGATGAAAGCCAGCATCGGTGAGGTTTCCCGGGCGAGGCGTCAGGGCGCTTTCTTGACGTTCCAGAACGCCATGATGGGCGCGTGCACCAGCCCGCTGAGCTTGACCGAATAGGCCGTGGGAACAGACATCTGGCCCAGGGGCACGTACAGGCCCTCGTCGATGCCGATGCGTTGCACCTCGTCGGCGATTTTCTTCTGTTCGGCCGGGTCGGACGTCAGGGCGAACTTGGTGCGCAGGGCTTCGATCTCGGGGAAGTCGGGCCAGCCAAACCAGGCCTGGTCGCCGTTGGCCGAAGCGGGGGCCGAGCGTACCGGGTCCATGATGTCGGTGGCGTACCAGTTGGTGTTGTGCACATTCCAGCCGCCGGCATCGGGCGCGGCCTTGGAGGCGCGGCGCGCCACCACGCTTTGCCAGTCCATGGCGGCCAGGTTGACGTTGAAGCCGGCCTTGCGCAAGGCCTGGGCCATGACCACCGCCTGCGGGCTGATGGTGCCGACGTCGGTGGTGTGCATGACCAGGATGGGGGTGTTGTCGTAGCCGGCTTCCTTCAGCAAGGCCTTGGCCTTGTCGATATTCGAGGGCACCACCATGTCCTTGCCGATATCGCTTTCAAAGGGCGTGCCGCAGCCCCACAGCGACGCGCAGATCTGGTAGTAGTCGGGGTTGCCGACCAGGGCCTTCAGTACGTCTTCCTGGCCGATGGCATACATGGCGGCCTGGCGGATTTTCTTGTTGTTGAAAGGCGGGTACTTGAAGTTGAAGCGGTACATCGTGAAGTAGCCGACCGGGCTGAGCGATTCAACCTTGAAATCGGTATTGCCATCAAGCATGGGAAGCAGGTCGTAGGGGAACTGCTCGACGTAGTCGATTTCGCCGCCCATGAGCGCGTTGGCCGTGGTCAGCGCGTCGGGCATGACGTTCCAGACGACCTTGTCCACGTTGACGACCTTGCCGCCGGCCAGCCCGCTGGCGGGTTCCTTGCGCGGCACGTAGTCGGTGTTCTTGACGTAGACGGTGGTGACGCCGGGCTTGAACTCGGTGATCTTGAACGGCCCGGAACCGATCATTTCGGTAATGGGCTTGCCAACCGGAACATCGGCGATGCGCTTGGGCATCATGAAGGGCGCGGTGCCCGTGGGCTTGGACAAGGCGCGCAGGGCCAGGTCGGTGGGTTCGGTCATGACGATGCGGAAGGTCTTGTCGTCTACCACGTCGATGCTGGACACGAACTTCAGCAGGGTGCGCCCCATGCCGTCGCCGGCCGCCCAGCGCTTGATCGACGCCACGCAGTCTTCGGCCTTGACCGGCTGGCCGTCATGCCACTTCAAGCCGGGCCGCAGCGTCATGGTGTATGTCTTGCCGTCGTCGGAGACATCCCACTTTTCGAGCATCTGGGGTTGCACCTTGTTGTTGGCATCGGTGGCCAGCAAGGTGTCGTAGATCATGTAGCCATGCCAGGTGGTGATGTAGGCGGTAGTGGCATGGGGGTCGGTCAGGCGCAGCGGTGAATGCATGACCGCCCGGATGACGGTTTCTGCGTGCGCGCCGCCCGCTGCCAAGAGCGCTGCACCGGCCAGAATGGCCGCACGAACAAGCTTCAGCATGAAAATTCCCCTTTCAGTCGATGGGAGGGCGGCGGAGCCGCCGTGGTGTCGATGCGCCGCCCGCCGCGGCGCAACAAGTTCAGGCGCTGGCCGGGCGGGCCGAGAAAGCCGGGCCGCAAGGTGCCATTCTGATGCCGTGGCGCAGCCGTGTCCATGGTTGCCGCGCGGCATCCATCAGCATCGACCCGGGCGCCGCGCAAACCAGGATGGTCTGCGCGATATCGGTGAAGTCGGCCCGGAAATGGGCCGAGCTTTTCAGCACCAGGATGGCCTGGCGGGTGGGCTCGATGCCGGCGAACCTGAACATTTCCTGGTCGGCCATCTGGACCTTGTTGGACGCCACCACGATGCGCACGCCGCCCAGGCGCAGGCAGGCGCTGGGGCCGAGGTCCATGTGGAAGCCGCGGTAGAACGCGCCGTGAGTGTCGAAGCGCCCGTCGGAGATTTTCTCGACCAGGTATTCGGCGACCAGCGGTTCGTCATCGGGTATACCCGAGTGTCCGCCCAGCGCGATCCGAACGCTATTGCCCGCACCGGCCTGGTGCGCGGCAAGCGCGGCGGCCGGGTCGACGATCAGGCCGATGGCGGCATCGGCGGTGTCCTGCCGCAGCAGGGCGCGCAATATGCCGGTGGTGTCGGAACTGCCGCCCGCGCCGGGATTGTCTTGCACGTCGGCGATGACGACGGGCTTGCGGCTGTTGCGCGCCAAGGCCATGGCGGCTTGCACGGCTTCGTCGGGGGTGAGGATCTTGCCGCCGAAGTCGGCCTCGGCATTCAGGACGGCGCGCGCCATGGCGTCGGCCGTGGCGTCGGCGTCGTCCTGGTTGTCGCTGTAAGCCCATACCGTGGGGGCGCATTCCGGGAAATCGGCCGCCGGAAAACCGGTGGCGAACGACAGGCTGATGGCGGTATCGCGCGATTCCAGGTCTTCCAGCAGCTTGTACAGGCTGCGCGAGGGTTCGATATCGGTGGACTGCCAGCACAGCGAGATCAGGTAGGGGATGCTGCGCAGCGCGACGTACGGGCGCGGCATGCCGTGCAGGCGGCGGTCGAGCAGTTGCGCGGCGCGCAGCCCGGTGTCGGCCATGTCGATGTGAGGGTAGGTGCGATAACAGACCAGGCTGTCGGCGTGCGCCACCATGGCGCGCGTTACGTTGGCGTGCAGGTCCAGGCTGGCCACGATGGGAATGGACGGGCCCACCAGCGCGCGCACGCGGCGCAGCAGTTCGCCTTCCCCGTCATCGAGATGTTCGGCCACCATGGCGCCGTGCAGGTCCAGGTACACGCCGTCCAGCGGCAGGGCCGCGCTCAGGCCGTCGAGGATCATGCCGCTGATGCGTTCATAGGCGTCGCGGGTGACGTGGCCCGACGGGCTGGCCGCCGCCCAGGTGGTGGGTATGAGGGTATGTTCGCGCAGGGCGTCGATGAAACCGGCCACAGGAATGTTGGCGCCCGCCACGGCGTCGAACATGGCAGGGCCCGACACCAGCTTGGGCCAGCCTCCGCCTTTGTCAGCAAATTCTTCCCAGGTGGCGCGCGAGGGCGCGAAGGTATTGGTTTCGTGCTGGAACCCGCCTATCCCGATGCGCATCGGAGTGGTCCTCCTGAAGGGCCGTGCGTTCACATGAATGAAACCCGGATAGGAGGATTCTGCTGAAGAAATGCGCGTTGGGCAATAAGGCGAAGCCCGCGGGAAAGGCGCGCGGGCACATTCGAGGCCCGAAGGCGGGTATCTGGCTCCCCGGCGGGGGCGTCAGATACCGAGGCGCGCATGGGTCATTTCGACAGGACGCCTTCCGGCGCCTTTAGAACTGACCCCTGCACCGCAAGAACAATATCGGCGGGCCTATTTCGCCACGGGCATGGTGAACTCCGCGCCCTTGGCGATACTGTCCGGCCAGCGCTGCATGACGCTCTTGTAGCGCGTGTAGAACCGTACGCCTTCCTCGCCATACGCGTGGTGGTCGCCGAACAGCGAACGCTTCCAGCCGCCAAAGGAGTGCCAGGCCATGGGCACGGGAATAGGCACGTTGATGCCCACCATGCCCACCTTGATCTGGCGCGCGAAGGCCCGTGCCACGCCGCCGTCGGACGTAAAGCAGGCCACGCCGTTGCCGAATTCGTGCGCGTTGATCAGTTCCACCGCCGCCGCGAAGTCGGGCACCCGCACGACGCACAGCACCGGTCCGAAGATCTCTTCGCGGTAAATATTCATTTCCGGCGTGACCTGGTCGAACAGCGTGCCGCCCAGGAAAAAACCCTGGCCTTCGAAGCGCCGCTCGCGCCCATCGACGACCAGCTTCGCCCCGCTGGCCGCGCCGTCCTCGATATAGCCCACCACCTTGGCGCGATGCTGCGCCGTTACCAGCGGGCCCATTTCGGCATCGGCTTCCATGCCGTTTTTCACCACCAGGGCTTTTACGCGCGGCGCCAGGCGCTCGATGAGCGTGTCGGCTACGTCGCCCACCGCGACCGCCACCGAGATGGCCATGCAGCGTTCGCCGGCCGATCCGTAGGCCGCGCCCATCAGGGCGTCGGTGACCTGGCCCATGTCGGCGTCGGGCATGACCACCATGTGGTTCTTGGCCCCGCCCAGCGCCTGCACCCGTTTGCCGCGGCGCGTGCCTTCGGCATAGATGTATTCGGCAATGGGCGTGGACCCCACGAACGACAGGGCCTCGACGTCTGGATGGGCGATCAGCGCGTCCACCGATTGCTTGTCGCCATGCACCACATTGAACACGCCATCGGGCAGGCCGGCCTCTTTCAGCAATTCGGCCAGGCGCAGCGACACCGAGGGGTCGCGTTCCGAAGGCTTGAGCACGAAGGTGTTGCCGCAGGCCAGGGCCACCGGGAACATCCAGCAGGGCACCATCATGGGGAAATTGAATGGCGTGATGCCGGCCACCACCCCCAGCGGCTGGCGCATGCTCCAGTTGTCGATGCCGCCGCCGATCTGGTCGGTGTATTGGCCCTTCAGCAGTTGCGGCGCGGCGCAGGCGAATTCCACGACCTCGATGCCGCGCACCACTTCGCCCTTGGCGTCGGAGAACACCTTGCCGTGTTCGGCGGTGATCAGCGCCGCCAGTTCATCCTGATGCTGGTCGAGCAGCGCCTTGAAGTTGAACAGGATGCGGGCGCGCTTGAGCGCCGGCGTTTCCGACCAGGCGGGAAACGCCGTCCGGGCCGCCGCGACCGCGGCATCGACATCATCGGGCGAGGCCAGCGGGATCGAGCTGGCCACTTCGCCGGTGGCCGGGTTGAACCCTTCGGCGTAGCGGCCGCCGCGGCCTTCGCAAGCCTGGCCGTTGATGAAATGCGAAAGTTTTTTCATGATGTCAGGCGATTTCCTTGAGTACCTTGCCGATTTGCTGGAACATCTCGGCGATTTGCGATTCTTCGATGATGAGGGGAGGCGAGACCGCCAGTGTGTCGCCGGTGTAGCGCACCATCAGGCCGGTATCGAAGCACTTCTGGAATGCCTCGGCGGCGCGCGCGCCCGGTGCGCCCTCGCGCGGCGACAGCTCGATGCCGGCCACCAGGCCGATGTTGCGCACGTCGATCACGTTGGGCGCGTCTTCCAGCGTGTGGGCAGCCTTTTCGAAGGCGGCCGACAGCGTGCGCGCGCGCGTGAACAGCTGGTCGCGCTGGTACAGGTTCAGCGTGGCCAGGATGGCCGCGGCGGCCAGCGGGTGGGCCGAATAGGTGTAGCCGTGGAAGAACTCGATACCCGCCTGCGCGCCGTTGAGCACGGCATCGTGCACCTCGCGTTTGACGGCCACGGCGCCCGCGGGCACGGCGGCGTTGCTGATGCCCTTGGCCATGGTGATCAGGTCGGGCGTTACGCCGAAGAACTCGCTGGCGGTGGCGGCGCCCAGGCGGCCATAGCCGGTGATGACCTCATCGAAAATCAGCAGGATGCCGTACTTGGACGTGATTTCGCGCAGACGTTCCAGATAACCCTTGGGCGGTACCAGCACGCCGGTCGAGCCAGCCATGGGTTCGACAATGACGGCCGCGATGGTGGATGGATCGTGCAGC
>NZ_JAJMLX010000099.1 GCF_020991325.1 Bordetella petrii
GTCGCCGATGAGCACGCCGCCCAGTTGAGCGATTTTCCCCCAGGCGCCCTGCCCCAGCGAGGTGGCGCCAGGGCCGTCGGGCCAGTGCGGTTCGCGCAGCTGCACCAGCTTCAGCCCGCGCGCCAGGGCGCGTTCCAGGCGTTCAAGAAAGGCCGGCAGGCCGGCCCGGCCGCCGATGGCCGAAATGCCGTAGCGGGTGGGCAGTTGCAGCCAGCGCAGCGGCGGCAGCGTGGCCGGCAGCAGGTCGCCCACGCTGGCGGCCTGGGCAGGGTCTACCCATTCCAGGCGCTGGTTCTCCAGGCTGGCGGGCTCGCCCTGCCAGCCGGTAACCTGGCAAAACGCCAGGCGCACCGTGGTGTGCGGGTAGGCATGCACATAGGTGACCCACGGCACCGCCTGGGTGACTTCGATGCCGATTTCCTCGCGCAGTTCGCGCGCCAGGGCCTGCAGCACGGTTTCGCCGGGTTCCAGCTTGCCGCCCGGCAATTCCCACCAGCCGGCCCAGGGCTTGCCGTCGGGGCGCTGGCCCAGCAGCAACTGGCCGTCGGGGCGCAGGATCAGGCCGGCGGCCACATCGATGATGCGCTCAGACATGGCGCGCGGCCCAGTCGCGGGCGAACTGGTAGGCCACCCGGCCCGAGCGCGAGCCGCGCTCCAGCGCCCATTGCAGCGCCTCGGTGCGGCAGGCCTGGATCTGCGCGTCGGGGCATTTCAGTTCGCGCAGCCAGTGGTGCACGATGTCCAGGTAGTCGTCTTGCTTGAAGGGGTGGAACGACAGCCACAGCCCGAAGCGCTCGGACAGCGAGATTTTTTCTTCCACGGTTTCGCCGGGATGGATCTCGCCGTCGGGCTGGTGCCTGGCCTGCAGGTTCTCGCTCATGTATTCCGGCATCAGGTGGCGCCGGTTCGACGTGGCGTAGATGAGCACGTTGTCGCCCGATGCCGACACCGAGCCGTCCAGCACCGATTTCAGCGCCTTGTAGCCGGCTTCGCCTTCTTCGAACGACAGGTCGTCGCAGAACACGATGTAGCGTTCGGGGCGGCCCGCGACCAGTTCGACGATGTCGGCAAGATCGCCCAGGTCGGATTTGTCGACCTCGATGAGCCGCAGGCCCTGGTCGCCGTATGCGGCCAGCATGGCCTTTACCAGCGAGCTTTTGCCGGTGCCGCGCGCGCCGGTCATCAGCACGTTGTTGGCGGGTTTTTGCTGCAGGAATTGGCGGGTGTTGCGGTCGATGATGCCTTTCTGCCGCTCGATGTGCTGCAGGTCGGCCATGTCGATGCGGGCCACGTGCCGCACGGCGTCCAGCCAGCCGCGCGAACCGCGCTTGCGCCAGCGGTAGGCGTGGGCGGACCAGTCGATTTCGGGGGGCGCGGCCGGCAGCCAGGCTTCCAGCTGGGCCAGCACGCGTTCGGCGCGTTCGATCAGGACAGAGAAATCAGTAGCGGTCACGTCGGGGATCCGGATGCGGGGTTCAGGAACGGTAGTCGGCGTTGATGCTGACGTACTCGTGCGAGAAGTCGCAGGTGTAGACCGTTTCATTGGCCTGCCCGCGCGCCAGCGCAATGCGGATGCCGATCTCGGCCTGCTTCATGACGCGCTGGCCGTCGGCTTCCTGGTAGTCGGGGTTGCGGCCGCCGTCGCGCGCCACCAGCACGTCGTCCAGCCACAGGCGCAGCCTGGAGACGTCCAGGTCGTCGATGCCGGCGTAGCCGATGGCGGCCAGAATGCGGCCCAGGTTGGGGTCGGACGCGAAGAAGGCCGTCTTGACCAGCGGCGAGTGCGCCACCGAATACGCCACTTTCAGCGCTTCGTCGGTGGTCAGGGCATCTTCGACGCGGATGGTGATGAACTTGGTGGCGCCTTCGGCGTCGCGCACGATTTTCTGTGCCAGTTCCAACGCGGCCGCGCTCAGCGCATCGCGCACGGCGACGTAGTGGGGGTCGGCTTCCGAGGCGATGTCGACGCCGGACTGGCCGGTGGCCGCGATGATGAACGAGTCGTTGGTGGAGGTGTCGCCATCGACGGTGATGCGGTTGAACGAGCGGTTGGCGATTTCAAGCGCCAGTTTGCGCAGCAGGGGCTGGGCGATGCCGGCGTCGGTGGCCAGGAAGCTGAGCATGGTGGCCATGTTGGGGCGGATCATGCCGGCGCCTTTGCTGATGCCGGTGAAGGTGACCGTCTTGCCGTCGATGTCCACGCGGCGCGAGTGGATCTTGGGCAGGGTGTCGGTGGTCATGATGCCGTGGGCGGCGTTGAACCATTGGTTGTCGCCCAGGTTGGCCAGGGCGGCGGGCAGGGCGGCCGTCAGGCGGTCGAGCGGCAGGGGTTCCAGGATGACGCCGGTGGAGAAGGGCAGCACTTGCTGCGCGGGAACACCCATCAGTTGGCCCAGGGCGGCGCAGGTGTCCTGGGCTTTTTTCAGGCCTTCGGCGCCGGTGCCGGCGTTGGCGTTGCCGGTGTTGATGACCAGGGCCCGGATGGGGCCGCCGGCGGCCAGATGGGTTTCGCACACTTGCACGGGGGCCGCGCGGAAACGGTTACGGGTGAATACGCCGGCCACGTTGGTGCCTTCGGCCAGGCGGAAAACGGTCAGGTCGCGTCGGTTGGCTTTGCGGATGCCGGCTTCGGTGACGCCGATTTCTACGCCGGCAACGGGGAAAATGTCGGATTCGGAAGGGATCTGCAGGTTAACGGCCATGACTTCGTCTCTGTGGCTGGGGGTATAGGGGGGGCCGCATGGGCGGGTGTGGTTCTTATTATCCCATTGCGGGCGAGGGGCCGTGGCTGCGGATGGTTGTCGTGTTCTTTTGTCGCCTGGCCGTCCTGGGCTGGCAGCGTGCAGAAACCGCGGCTGCGCCAGGCTGCCAGGCGCCAAGACATGGGCCAGGGTGCTATTCGTGGAAATTACTCAGATGCAGTCCCGTGGCGTTGGGGCAAGGGGTGGCGGCGAGTTGGCTGGCGGGGCAGCCCGCGCAGCGGGCCGAGGGCGCCTGGATGCGCCCGAGCCCGACAGACTTCGCCGCCACCCCTTGCCCCAACGCCGCGGGACGGGGCAAGAAAGATCCAAGACAGCGGCAAAAAAAATCAGCGCATGAACAAACCCGACTCTCAGCGCCCCGGCCCCCGCGCCGCCACCACCTGCAACTTCAATTCCCCCAGCGCCTGGTACAACGCATCCCGGCTGGCCTCCGGCAAGTCGTTGAACATGCCCTTGACCCAGCCTTCGTGGGCCCGCGCCATGCGGTTGAATACGCGCCGCCCTTGCGGGGTGAGCTTCAGCACCGAACTGCGGCGGTCGGTTTCCATCTTGGTGCGCATCACCAGGCCTTCCTTTTCCAACTGGTCGGTAATGCCCGTGATATTGCCGTTGGTCACCATCATGCGGCGCGACAGCTCGCCCATTTTCATGCCCTTGGGCGCGCGCTGCAGTTGCGCCATCAGGTCGAAGCGGGGCAGGGTGGTGTCGAACTCGGTGCGCAGGCGGGCGCGGATATCGGATTCGATCAGATTGCAGCACGTCAGCATGCGCAGCCACAGGCGCAGGGCATGGTGATCGTCGGGCGCGGCCCGTGTTTCCAGGTCGGGGGTATCGATCATGGGGGCAGGCCTTAGCAGGCGGGGCGGCCGTTGCCGGCCAGGCCCATTTGGTCGAAGATGGCGCGCGTCAGCGGGCTGGCGGAGTCGTTCAGCGTAAGCACAATGTCGAAGTGATTGGTGCCCGGCATGGGCACATGGCGGGCCGGCAAGCCGCGGCCTTGCCAGGCCTGCATGTAGTCGTGGGTCTGGCGCTTGAATTCGTCGGTTTCGTTGGCGCCGTAACTGGCCACCAGCGGACAACCCGCGCCCGGCGGCAGCAGGGCCGGACTGTTGCGTTCGGCGTCGGCCGCGCTCAGGCGCATCCATTCGTTGATGTGGGTATGCACCAGCGGCCGTAAATCGAACAGGCCCGACAGCGGCGCCGCGCCGGCCACCACATCGGCCGGCACACCATAGCCGGCGTGCCAGCCGCCGGCCAGCAGCATGCCCACCAGATGGCCGCCCGCCGAACTGCCGCAGACATGAATGCGGGCGGGGTCGCCGCCATGGCGGCCAATGTGGCGGTATACCCAGGCCAGCGCGCGGCGTACCTGGTCGACAATGCGGTCCAGCGTTACCGCCGGCGCCAGCGAATAATTCACCGCCACCACCACCGCGCCGGCCCGCGTGAACGCCGGCGCCATGCCGCTGGAATCGTCTTTCGACAGCGCCCGCCAGTAGCCGCCATGAATGAACACGAACACCGGCGCGCCTTGCGCCGCCGCACCGGCCCGCGGCGCGGCGGGGAAGATATCCAGCAGTTCGTCGGCATGATCGCCGTAGGGAACATCGGCCGCGCAGGGCAGCGCGGCGCGGGCGGCCTGGCTTTGCGCGGCGTACTGTGCAAGAAACCGCTGCACATCGGGTACCGTGGCACGGGCGTTGTACTGGACATCGAGCGCGGCGCGGTCGTATTGGCGGTAAAGAAAGGGCATGGCGCGGCAAGAACCCCTGGTAAAAACCCTAGTCTTGTCTTGCCGAATACTTTAAACCTAAACTATGCGGCACGCCAGTCCTTGCCGCAACGTCCGGGGCGATGCCCGGGGGCTGATGCCAGAAGCATCCGAATTCGCACTATCCCATAAAAACATCCGCTGCGCGCAACGCGCAAGGAGCTACCACGATGCGTTTCCTGACTTCTCTGGTGGCGGTTGCCGCGCTGGTGCCCGCCCTGTCATCCGCCGATCCGATCAAGGTCGGTATCGCCAATGATATATCGGGCCCGTTCGCGGCGCTGGGCGCCGAGGCGCGCGACGGCTTCAACCTGGCCATCAAGCAGCTGGACGGCAAGCTGGGCGGCCAGCCCGCCGAGTTCCTGCAAACCGACATGGGCGGCAACCCGGACCAGGCGCGCCAACTGGTCACGCGCTACATCCAGCGCGACAAAATCGACTTCTTCACCGGCCCCATCGGTTCCAACGTGGCGCTGGCCGTGGGCCCCGCGCTGTTCGGGGCCAAGATTCCCTACCTGTCGAACAACCCCGGCCCCAGCCAGTACGCGGGCGAGCGCTGCAACCGCTACTGGTTCGGCACCTCGTACCAGAACGACGCTTTCCACGAAGCGGCCGGCAAGGTCGCGGCCGACCGCGGGTTCAAGAAGGTGCTGATCATGGCGCCCGATTATCCCGCCGGCAAGGACGCGCTTACCGGATTCAAGCGCGGCTACAAGGCCGACGTGGCCGACGAGGTGTACACCAAGCTGGGGCAGATCGACTACGCGGCCGAACTGGCGCAGATCCGCGCCGCCAAGCCCGACGCGGTGTTCATTTTCCTGCCGGGCGGCATGGGCATCAATTTCATCAAGCAGTTCGTGGCGGCCGGCCTGTCGCAGGACATCAAGCTCATCGGCCCGGGCTTCTCGGCCGATGAAGACGTGATCCAGGCCGTGGGCGAGCCCATGCTGGGCATGTACAACACCGCGCAGTGGGCGCACGACCTGGACGTGCCGCAGAACAAGCAGTTCGTCGAGGCGTTCCGCAAGGAATACAAGGGCCGCTATCCCTCGGTGTACGCCGCGCAGGCCTATGACGTGATCATGGCCATGGACGCCGCCGTGAAGCAGGCGGGCGGCAAGGCGTCCGACCGCGACGCCATCGTGCAGGCCCTGGCCAAGGCCGACTATCCCTCGGTGCGCGGCAAGTACACCTACGGCAACAACCACTATCCCATCCAGGCCTATTACCTGCGCGTCATCGAAAAAGACAGCGAAGGCCGCATTACCAACAAGCTGGTGGGCAAGGTGTTCGACAGCTACCAGGATGTGTACGTGGGCCAGTGCAAGCTGTAATCCAGGCGAGCCGCCCGCGGTGCGCCGCGCAGGCGCGCCCGCGGGCCAGGGGGAAGGTTTCGTGGCGATAGGTTCCAGATGACACTGGTTGTCGAGCAATTGTTGAACGGCCTGCAGTTCGGGCTGATGCTGTTCCTGATCGCGGCGGGGCTGACCCTGGTGTTCGGCATCATGGACATCATGAACCTGGCGCATGGTTCGCTGTACATGGCTGGCGCCTACGTCGCCGCCGAGACCATGCAGCGCACCGGGTCGTTCGTGTCCGCGGTGCTGGTGGCCGCGCTGGTGACCGGGCTGGTGGGCGTGGTGCTGGAACTGGTGCTGGTGCGCAGGCTGGCCATACGCGACCACCTGGCGCAAGTGCTGGGTACCTACGCCGTCATCCTCATCGCCAACGACCTGGTCAAGATGATCTGGGGCCCGGCGCCCGTCATGCTGAACCTGCCGTCGGCACTGGCGGGCCCGGTGCGGCTGATGCCCGACCTGATGTACCCCGCCTACCGGTTGCTTATCATCGCCTGCGGCCTGGCGGCGGCGGTGGGCCTGTACTGGTTCGTGACGCGCACGCGGGCCGGCGTGCTGGTGCGCGCCGGGGCCTCGAACCGCCAGATGGCGACGCTGATGGGGGTGCGCGTGCCCCTGCTGTTCCTGGGCGTGTTCGCGCTGGGCGCCATGCTGGCCGCGGTGGCGGGCGCGCTGCTGGGGCCGATCACGGCCGTGCAGGTCGGCATGGGCGAAAAAATCCTGATCCTGGTGCTGGTGTGCATTGTCATCGGCGGCATCGGGTCGATACGCGGGGCCTTCGTGGGCGCGTTGCTGGTGGGCATGGTCGATACGGCGGGGCGGGCCTTCCTGCCCATGCTGCTGCGCGAGGTGCTGCCACCGGCCATGGCGTCCAGCCTGGCCGCCACGCTGGCGGCGATTTCCATTTACTTGCTCATGGCCGGGGTGCTGGTGTTCCGCCCTGCCGGGCTGTTTCCGGCGCGCGGGTGAACCATGCACCGATCCACTTACTGGGCCCTGGGTTTCCTGCTGCTGTTGGCGCTGTTCCCGTACGCAGCCGCCGCCATGGGGCTGGACTTCTACGTGTCGGTGCTGCGCCGCATCCTGATCTACGCGCTGGCGGCCACCAGCCTGAACCTTATCCTGGGCTATGGCGGCATGGTGGCGCTGGGGCACGCGGCATTTTTTGGGGCGGGGGCCTACGCGGTGGGCATCCTGGACGCTGCCGGCATCCATGGCGCCTGGCTGGCCTGGCCGGCGGCCGCGGCCGTGGCTGGCGTGCTGGCCTTGCTGATCGGCGCGGTATCGCTGCGCACACGCGGGGTGTACTTCATCATGATCACGCTGGCGTTCGCCCAGATGGTGTACTACCTGTTCATTTCGCTGCGCCAGTACGGCGGCGAAGACGGCCTGAACCTGTCGGGCTATTCCCTGTTGCCGGGCATCGACCTGGCCGACAGCAACAGTTTTTACTACCTGGTGCTGGCGATGTTCGCCATCCTGATGTGGGGTTTCGGCCGGTTGGTGGATTCGCGTTTCGGCATGGCCCTGCAGGGCATACGCGAGAACGAGTCGCGCATGGAAGCGCTGGGCTATCCGGTGTACCGGCTGAAACTGGCGGCCTTTGTCATCAGCGGCGCGGTGGCCGGCCTGGCCGGGGCGCTGCTGGCCAACCACAACTTGTTCATCTCGCCCAGCCTGATGCACTGGACCCAGTCGGCCAACCTGCTGGTGATGGTGCTGGTGGGCGGCATCGGCCTGCGCTATGGCGGCGTGGCCGGCGCCGTGCTGATGCTGACGCTGGAGGAAGTGCTGCGCATGTGGACGGAATACTGGCACCTGCCGCTGGGCGTGCTGCTGCTGGTGGTGGTGTTCTGCGCGCCGCGCGGCGTGGCCGGCCTGCTGGGGCCGTGGTTTGCCGGTCCGGCGGCGCGCGGGGTGCGTCCGTGAGCTCCGCCGTGAACACTCCCGCGCCGGCCCTGCAAGCGGCTAGCCTGGTGCGCCGCTTTGGCGCCCTGGTGGCCACGGATCATGTGTCGCTGACCTTGGCGCCCGGGGAAATCCATGCCCTTATCGGCCCGAACGGCGCGGGCAAGTCCACCCTGATCCACCTGTTGTCCGGCACCTTGCCGGCCGATGCGGGCCGACTGATGCTGGGCGGTTCCGACATTACGCGCCTGAACGCCCACCAGCGCGTGGCCGCGGGGCTGTCGCGCTCGTACCAGGTCACGAACATCTTCAAGTCGTTCAGCGTGCGCGACAACCTGCTGCTGGCGGTGCAGGCGCATGCGGGCAGCAGCTTCCAGTTCTGGAAACCGCGCGCCGCCGACAGCGCGCTGCACGACGCGGCCCATGCGCTGGCCCGCCAGTGCGCCATCGACGGCGCGCTGCTGGAGCGTCCGGCCGGCACACTGCCGCATGGCGAGCAGCGCAAACTGGAATTCGCGCTGGCGCTGGCCGCGCGCCCCAGCGTGCTGTTGCTGGACGAACCCATGGCCGGCATGGGGCCCGACGAAACCCTGCGCCTGACGGATTTGATCGAATCCCTGCGCGGCCATGCGGCCATGCTGCTGGTAGAACACGATATGCAGGCGGTATTCCGCCTGGCGGACCGCATTTCGGTGCTGGTGTACGGGCGCATCATCGCCACGGGCACGCCGGCCGAGATCCGCGCCAATGCCGAGGTGCGCAAGGCCTACCTGGGCGAAGACGAAGCCACCGCAGCGGAGCCGGCGACATGCTGAACATGCAGGCAGTGGAAAGCGGCTACGGAGCCAGCCAGGTGCTGTTCGGCGTGGACCTGGACATCGGCGCCGGCCAGGTGGTGACCCTGCTGGGCCGCAACGGCATGGGCAAGAGCACCCTGCTGCGGACCCTGTTCGGCCAATTGCCCCTGCGCGCGGGCAGCGTGCGCTTTGCCGGGCAGGACATCAGCGGCTGGGCGCCCGACCGCATCGCGCGGCTGGGGCTGGCCATCGTGCCCGAAGGGCGCCAGTGCTTTCCCAACTTGACGGTGCGCGAGCACCTGACGGCGTTCACGGCGGCCCGCAACCCGGACATCGCGCGGCCCTGGACGGCGGAGCGGGTTTTCGAACTGTTTCCGCGCCTGGGTGAACGCGCCCGCAATATGGGCAACCAGCTGTCGGGCGGCGAACAGCAGATGCTGGCCATCGGCCGCGCGCTGGTCACCAACCCGCGCCTGCTGGTGCTGGACGAGGCCACCGAGGGCCTGGCGCCGCTGGTGCGCGAGGAAATCTGGGCCTGCCTGTCCACCTTGAGGGCAGCCGGCCAGACCATCCTGGTCATCGACAAGTACGTCGAGCGGCTGCTGGCGCTGGCCGACCGGCACGTGATCCTGGAACGCGGTAAGGTGGTATGGAGCGGCGATTCCGCCGCGCTGGACAGCGACCGCGGGTTGTGGGAACGGTACCTGGGCGTGTAGCGCGCCGGCCGCCGCGGCATGGCGCTTGCTGCCCACTGCCCTGATCCTGGAGCACGCCATGTCTACCACCCATCTGTATGCCACTGAAGCCGAAGCCCCCGCGCGCGCGGACATCGACCAGCGTCCCGGCCCGCTGGTGCTGGAATTCGGCACCGCCTGGTGCGGCTATTGCCAATCGGCCCAGCCCCTGGTCGAGCAGGCGTTCGTGGCGTACCCGCAAGTGACTCACCTGAAGATCGAGGACGGCAGCGGCCGGCCGCTGGGCAGGTCGTTCCGCGTCAAGCTGTGGCCGTCGCTGATATTCCTGCGCGACGGGCTCGAAGTGGCACGCCTGGTGCGCCCGGCGAGCACGCAGGAAATCGTGCGCGCGCTGGCGCAGATAGCCTGAATGGCTTAGTACTTTCCCTAGGGCGCCGCATTCCGCGCCTATGGGTACTAACCATTAGTCTGCGCCCGGACTTCCTGGGAAGCCCGGTGCGTTTCCGGGCTTCGTATAACCCTGTGGAATAGGGCCTGCACGGAAGCGACTTTGACGCCATGGCATGGCGGCTCTACCTTCATCCCCGTTGTCACGTCATTGCAGTCTTTCGCAAACGTCGTCTTCAAGGGGAATCATGAAACGTCCTGCCCTCTCCATTATTTCCGCCGCCCTGTTGGCGTTAGGTGCCGGCCTGCCGCCGCACGCCGCCGCCCAGGATCGCCCCATGCTGCGCATCAGCTCGGGCGCCGCCGACAATGCCACGCTGGATCCGCATCGGGCGACGTCTACGGCCGACAAGGGCGTGGCTTCTGAAATGTTCGATGGCCTGGTGAGATTCCCGCCGGGCAGCGCCGATCCACAGGCCCTGGAGGCTGACCTGGCCGAGAAGTGGGAAGCTTCGCCCGACAGCAAGACATGGACTTTCCATTTGCGCAAAGGCGTGCAATTCCATGGCGGCTATGGGGAACTGAAGGCCGAAGACGTGGTGTATTCACTGCAGCGCGCCGCCGATCCGAAGCGCTCGAGCTTTGCCGCCACGTTCGCCGGAATGGACAAGGTCGAAGCGCTGGACGACTACACCGTGCGCGTCACGCTGAAGTATCCGGATGCGGGCTTCCTGGGTCGCGTCTCGGATTACCACGGCGGCAATATCGTCAGCAAGAAGGCCGCCGAAAAGCTGGGCGACAAGTTCGGCGGCGCTCCTATAGGCACAGGCCCTTTCGCGTTCGGGGAACATCTGACGCAACAGTATGTGAAGCTGGTGGCCAATGATGCGTACTTCCGCGGCAAACCCAAGCTGGGCGGCATCATCTACCGCATGATCCCGTCGGACAGCGCGCGCGAACTGGCCTTTGCGTCGAACGAGATCGATCTCATGCAAGGCAAGCGCGAACAGCGCTGGGTGGAGCGTTCCACCAAGCGCGGCATGAAGGTGGACATTTTCGAACCCGCGGAGTTCCGCACGCTGCACTTGAATCGCACCATCAAGCCGCTGGACAATCTGAAGGTGCGCCAGGCCGTGGCGGCGGCCGTGAACGTGGACGAGATCGTGGGGTATGCCGGCAAGGACGTCGCCACCAAAGGCTGTTCGGTCGTGCCCAATGGCTACCTGGGCCAGGACTGCGGCGCCGGCGCCTATGCCTACGACGTGGCGGCCGCCAAGAAACTATTGGCCGAAGCCGGCTTTCCCAATGGCATTACGCTGAAGTCGGTGGTGTCGAACATCTCCGCGCAGCAACCCATCATGGAAATCGTGCAGGCGCAATTGGCCAAGGCGGGCATCAAGCTCGACATGGAGGTGGTGGACCATGCCACCTACCAGGCCAAGAGCCGCAAAGACCAGAGCGCCCTGGTGTTCTACGGCGCGGCGCGCTTTCCGGTGGCCGATTCCTACCTGACCGAGTTCTACGATTCGGCCTCGGCCATCGGCGCCCCGGCCGCCATGTCGAACTTCTCGCATTGTTCAGTGGCCGACGAGCAGATCCGGGCGGCGCGCGTGGAGCCCGACGCCCAGCGGCAGCTGGCCTTGTGGAAAGAGGCGCAGGCCAGGATCCATGACGACGTGTGCGCGATTCCGCTGTTCGGCCTGAAACAGGTTTGGGCGCACAGCGACCGCCTGGATTACGGCTATGACTTGCAGGGCGCGTTGAATCTTCAGCCGCCCGTGACCGAGCAGACGGCGGTTACTGCCCCTTGAGCAGTTCCCGGGAAACCTGCGCCGCCACGGCGCGGGCTTCCTGGATGAAGGCTTCGACCAGTGCCGCGTTGCGTGACGCCTGCACGCGGCACAGTTGGAAATGGAACAGCATTTCCGGGTCGAACCGGCGCAATACCAGGCGATTCTGCAACCCATCGGCAAACAGCGGATGAATCAGCGAAACTCCCAGCCCCGCCGCCACGAGCTCGCAGGCGGTGGGCGCGGTATCGGTATCCAGCACCACGTTCAAGCGGGCCTGGGTGCCTTCGAATGCCTTGAGTACCAGGCCGTGGGTCTGGCTGCCAGGCCCGAACGAGATGAACGGCTCGCCAGACAGATCGCGCGGCCGGATGACGCGTTTGCGGGTCAGGGCGTGGTTGACGGGCAGCGCGCAGAACAAGGGGTACTGGAACAGCGGTTCGCGGTCGATATAGGGGTTGTCGACCCGGCTGCCCACCAGGGCCACGTCGATCTGGCGGGTGGCCAGCCAATCAGCCAGGAACAGCGAGCCGCGCGTCCGGATGGACACGCGCACGTCGGGATGCTTGGCCAGGAAATTCAAGGTGGCGCGGCGGATGAACGACCCCGACAGTGCCGGCAGCACGCCTACGTTCAGGGTGCGCTGTTCGTCGCGGCGTATCGATTCCACGGCCTGTTCCACCTGGCGCAGGCCGCTGAAGGTGCGGTCGATTTCTTCGTACAGGCGCATGCCGTGCGGGGTACAGGCCAGTTTGCCGCGCACGCGGTCGAACAGGGTAAGGCCGGTTTCCGCTTCCAGGTGGGCAAGCAGCTTGCTTACCGCCGGTTGAGTAATGCCCAGCACCTCGGCCGCCTGGCTGGCAGTGCCGTGTTCTATCACGGCCTTGAAGGCTTCGATCTGACGAAGATTCAGCGTACGCCGCATGCCAGGACCTCGATGATGAGACAGGCCGCTAGATTACCGCAAGCCGGAGCCCGCGCATGACCCAGGATTACGACTTCATCGTCGCCGGTGCCGGCATGGTGGGCTCGGCCATCGCCTACGGCCTGGCCGGCGCGCAGCGGCGCGTGCTGTTGCTGGACGGCGCCGATACCGACTATCGCGCGGCCAAGGCCAACTTCGGCCTGGTATGGGTGCAGGGCAAGGGCCAGGGGCACCCGGATTACCAGCGCCTGTCGCATTACGCGGCGGGGCTCTGGCCCGAATTCGCGCGGGACCTGCAGCGCGAAAGCGGCGTGCCGCTGGATTACGAAAACCGGGGCGGCCTGCATTTCTGTGTGGGCGAGACCGAACTGGAACAGCGCGCGCTGCGCATGAGCCGCTGGCAGGCGCAGGCGCCCGAGCTTCCGCCCTGTATCCAGATGCTGGACAGGGGGGCGCTGCAGCGCGAATTTCCGCAATTGCGCCTGGGGCCGCAGGTGGCGGGAGCCAGCCTGGGGTTGCGGGACGGCCACGTGAATCCGTTGCGGCTGCTGGCCGCCCTGCAGGCGGCCTGTGTCCGGCGCGGCGCGCAATTGCGCCACGGGCAGGCGGTGGACCGCATCGCCGCGCTGCCCGGCGGCGGGTTCGAAGTACATAGCGGCGCCCAATGCTGGCGCACGGCGCGGCTGGTGATCGCCGCCGGACTCGGTTCGCGAACCCTGGGGACGATGGTGAGCCTGGATGTGCCGCTGCGCCCGCAGCGAGGCCAGATACTGGTGACCGAGCGCGTTGCCTCCTTGTTGCCGTTGCCGGCCAGCGGCATACGCCAGACTGCCGAGGGCTCGGTGCTGGTGGGGCTGACCAATGAAGAAGTGGGATACGACTTGTCCACCACTACAGAGGCCGCCGTGCGCATGAGCCGCGCCGCCTTGCGCATCTTGCCCGACCTGGCCCGCGCCCGCCTGGTGAGGCAATGGTCGTGCCTGCGCATCATGACTCCCGATGGCTGCCCGGTGTATGCCGGGGC
This sequence comes from Bordetella petrii, assembly GCF_020991325.1. Taxonomy (GTDB): domain Bacteria; phylum Pseudomonadota; class Gammaproteobacteria; order Burkholderiales; family Burkholderiaceae_B; genus Bordetella_A; species Bordetella_A petrii_E. The sequence continues at coordinate 13,418 of NZ_JAJMLX010000099.1, forward strand.
GGCCGATTATCCCGGCGCGTGGATCGCGCTGTGCCATTCCGGCGTGACGCTGGCGTCGTTCCACGCGGGGCCGCTGGCCCAGGCGTTGGCCGGCGGCGCGCTGCCGACTTCCTTGGATGTATTTCACCATGAGCGCTTCAATGTTCCGCAAGCTGCATGATGCCGGCGCGCCCGCGCTGACCTTGACTATCGATGGCGAATCCGTGAGCGCCACGCCAGGGGAAACGGTGGCCGGCGTGCTGCTGCGCCAACAGGCAGGCGCCACGCGCTCCACGCCCGTGCACGAAAGCCCGCGGGCACCGTACTGCATGATGGGCGTGTGCTTCGATTGCCTGGCCATTGTGGACGGGGTGGCTTCAACCCAGACCTGCCTGGTTACCGTGCGCGATGGCATGCGTGTCGAGCGCCAGTTCGGCAAGCGGAGCGTGCTGCCATGACGAGCGAAGTCGATGTCCTGGTGGTGGGGGCCGGTCCGGCCGGCATGAGCGCGGCAATCGCATTGCGCGAAGCCGGCCTGCGGGTCATGGTGGTGGACGAGCAGCCGGCTCCTGGCGGACAGATATGGCGCGCGGTGGAAACCGTGGCCGGCACGCCCGCGGGCGCGGTGCTGGGCGACGAGTATCGTGCCGGCGCCGCGCTGGCCGGGCGCTTTCGAGCCTGTGGCGCCGAGTACCGGCCGCAGACACAGGTGTGGCAGATCGAGCCCGGCTGGCATGTCTACATGAGCCATGCGGGCCAGGCGGAGGCGGTGCGTGCCGGCCAGGTGCTGCTGGCCACGGGCGCGCAGGAACGGCCCGCGCCGTTTCCCGGATGGACCTTGCCGGGCGTGTTGACCGTGGGCGCCGCGCAAATATTGTTGAAGACTTCGCGCGAAGTGCCCGCGAACCCCGTCTGGGTGGCCGGCAGCGGGCCTCTGCCATTGCTGTACATGGCGCAGTTGCTGCGGGCGGGCGGCCGCATCGCCGGCTGGCTGGACACCGCGCCCGCCGGCCAATGGCGCCGCGCGT